>JAHFDA010000053.1 GCA_023249225.1 bacterium | reverse complement strand
GGTTTTAAGCCGCGCAAAAGTGGCCACCGGGTCCTGGGTATGGTTTTGGCGGTAATGCGTCCAGCCGATCCAATACAAGGCTTCGGGAACACGCTCGTCCTTTGGAAAGCTTGCAAGGTAGTTATTAAAGAGCTTCTGCCCTTCGGCAAAATCTTCGATCTGGTAGTACATCATGGCTTTTTGATAGGCGGCCTTACGCCGCGCTGCGGGATAACGGCTCTCAATGTCTTCGTAAACCAGCCGGGCTTCAAGCACATTGCCAAGGCGCATATGGCTCTCGGCCACCTTAAACCAGGCCGTTTCTACAAAGCGGCTTTGGGGATCGATGGCAATGGCCTGCAAAAACTGCTGGATGGCATTTTCAAACTGCCGCATTTTAAAATAACACCACCCTGTTCCGTATAGGGTCTGTTGGCGTACCGCTGGCTCTTGTGTCAGCCCATAGGCCTGGCGATAAACATCTATGGCATACGCATAATGCTGCAACTGATACAAGGCTTCGGCCTTAAGGATAGTGGCATTGCGAAAAAGATCATCGAGATCAGCGTGTAGGGTTTGAAAACGTTCAAAGGCAGCCACCGCCTTTTGATATTGCCGGGCCTTATTGTAGGCATAGCCAGAATTGAAAATGATTTTAGATAGATCCGTCCGCTGCGGAAACTGTTTGGCCAAGATGTCGTACACCTGACCTGCCTGTTCATACTGCCCCTGTGCCATCAAACTTTGCGCCTCGTAGACCAGCACGTTGTCCAGATAGGAACTTTGCATGAATTTATTACGGAATCTGCGCGCCAGACGCGACGTTTCGGCCATATCGCCCGCCCGATACATGTTGCGCAGTGCGCCATACAGGCTGGCTTGCGACAGCTCGTCGTTCTTCAATTGTTCCATCAAACGGGCCGCTTCAAGATTTTGGCCCAACTTTTCCTTGACCAGAGCCAAATGATAAATGACTGCACTTTGATAAGGCGATTCTGGATAACGGGCCAGAAATGATTCCAGCGCTTTCTGGGCATCGACCGCGCTACGCACGTGATATTCGCTCATCACTCCGCCAAAAGCAGCCACCAGGGTTATCGAAGCTGCCGACGATAAGCTGCCCGCCTGCTCATACGCTGGCAGCGCTTGCGCATAACGCCCCGAAAAATAATAGGCCTCCCCCAGACATAATTGCCGCAATGCCTCTCTGGAACGCTCGTTAAAATGCAAGGCCTGCAAAGATTCGACTGCCTGTTCGGCCTGGCCCGCCTGCAAAAATGCCATAGCCTTGATCAACATACCTTCAGAAAACGCATAAAGATTAGATTTCAGACCTGCCAGGATCTGCAAGGCCTGTTCCGGATGTTTGCGCTGCAATTCGATATCCGCCAGTCGGCTGAAAACCAGGTTGTTTAAGTATCCGTAAGCGGGATTTTGCAGTAAATAATTAAAACCCTCGTAGGCAGCATCAAGCCGTCCTTCGAGCCGATCGATCTCAAAAAGCAGAAAAAAGGCATGCCTGGCAATCTGACGATGGGTATACAAGCCCGAAAGCGACGCTAATTTTAAGCGGGCAGACGCATATTGGCCTTCGGCGATAAGTTGTTCGGCCTGTTCAAGCACCGGTTCGGCCTGCGCAGAATCATGCATTGGCGGAAATAATACCGATTCGCTTAAAAATGACTTCGCAAAATAAGGTGCCGGATCATTTACATAAAATAATTGGTACTTGCGTGCTTCAAGGTCGAATTCATCTGCCTGTGCCACAGCAAACGCCAGCGACCCTATCAATCCCGCCAGCAAAGCCAGCCGGATGAGCTTGCGCTGTTTATTTACCAATAGCATCCGGAGTCACCGCCACCGCAGCCTCCACCTTAAAGACTTCTACCCGTTCGAGTAGAACGTCTTTGATTGGCCGGTCATCTTCGTCGCGATCCACATTGGCAATTTGGTTCACGACCGCCTGCCCTTGTATCACTTGTCCAAAAATAGTGTGCTTGCCGTTGAGCCACGGCGTCGGCACAAGCGAGATAAAGAATTGTGAACCATTGCTGTGCGGACCGCTGTTGGCCATAGCCAAACGCCCCGGCCGGTCAAAGGTGGTATCTGGCACAATCTCATCTTTAAATTTATAGCCTGGTCCGCCTCGACCCGTGCCGGTGGGATCTCCGCCCTGAATCATAAAATTAGGAATAACCCGATGAAAGAGCGTATGTTCGTAAATAGATTTGTCACGCACAGGTGCCAGCGTTTCTGGATCGAGCCACATTTTAGTCCCGGATGCCAGGCCAATGAAATTATCGACCGTCAGTGGCGTTTCACGATAAAAAAGTTCGACCACCACTGGACCCTTGGAAGTTACAAATAATGCATACAGTCCGGGAGGCAAGCCCGCTTTTTTACTGTCCACCACTTTTTCAGTCCAAGCCGGGTTTTGCATCAGACCCAAGCATGCCACAAACGTTAAAAAAAAGCAGCCCCATTTTGTCTTTAAAAATACGTGACGGCGCATAAATATATTTTACCCCCTATTGTTTTTTAACCCTACTCAAAAATAAAGACGCAGACCATCATATGCCGGAAGGATAGGACAGTCGGGCGATTTTTGCTGCAACTCCTGCATTAATGATTGGTGGTGTACATCGTGCGTAAAGTGCATGAGGTAAGCCTGCCTGGGTTTAAGGCGTTTCACCACGGCAATCGCCTCATCAATAGTAAAGTGCGTACGGTGCGGACGGTAACGCAAGGCGCTTAAAATTAATACCTCCAGACCCTGCAAGCGGGCTTCGGCTTCGGCGCTGATCGCATTGCAGTCGGTTACATACGCCAAATTTTCGATGCGTAAATTCCAAACCGGCGTACGGCCATGCCCCACCACCACTGGCAAAACCCGAAAAGGGCCAATATCTAAAGCCTGGGTATCCCTCAACAGACGAGGCGCAAGTTGTGAAATTCCGCCGCCTTCGATAGGCCGCTGATCAAACAGATAACACAGGGTTTTATCTTTGAAGTATTGGTAGTCTTCTGGCGTCAGACAAACCGGAATGGCCCCCTTTTGTTTTTCGTTGTAAATACGCAAATAGTCCATGCCGGCATAATGGTCGTAATGCGCATGCGTGATCCATACCGCATCAACGTGTGACAGCGCAAACTTGATCGCGCTGTGGCGGAAGTCGGGTCCACAATCAACCAACAAGTGATACCCATTGCGTACCAGCAAAATTGAACTGTTAAACCGTACATCGTGCGGGTCGGCCGATGTACACGTGCGGCAGGCGCAAGCCGCCACCGGAACGCCCACCGAAGTACCGGTGCCTAAAAACAAAAGTTCGCTGTCTGCCACCGCTGGCAATTGTACCGGGTCGTTGTTTAGAAACGCATTTGTCTTTCGAGCGTCTGTAAAGCCGGATTGTTGGGCGCAATATCCCGGGCGGCGCGAAAATGCGGCTTGGCCTGCTCGTACTGGCGACTCTTCCAGTAGGCCACCCCCAGGTTGTACTGGGCCGCAAAATGCCTGGGATCGATACTAACCGCCTGCTTGAGCGCCGTAATGGCCAAACCCAATTCCTGCTCCTCGAGCATGGTAATGCCCAGTTCATACTGGCCCATGAAGTAAACCGGATACTGTTCCGTCAGGCGGCGCAGCATGGCCTTGGCCTGCGCACGGTCGCCCAGTTGTTTATATGTTAAAGCCATATAAAACAAGGCCTCGTCTCCGGGTTTACGCAGGCTGCCAAGGATTTCTAGCGCTTCGTGCGGACGACCTTCGCGCAAATAGGTCATGCTTAGATTAAAGTAGGCCCGTTCGGTGCTGACCGGGTCGGCCAACTGAACCACCTGGCGGTACATTTGGCGCGCAGCGTTGATACGGTTCATGTCAAATAAGGTATTGGCCCAGTTCAGCAAAATCGCAGGATGAAGCGGATCCATGCGATGGGCCTTTTCGAACCACGCCAGCGACTCGACCCGTGTCTCGGGATAAAGCGCCAGCATTTCGGCCCGGCGGATGACGTAATCGCTGCCAAGGGGACGTAACTGCGCCGCTCGTTCATAGGCCATCAGGGCATTTTGATAATCCTCACGGGTATGGTTTTGCTGGTGCAGATCCCGGTAAACCTCGGCCAGGTAAGACCAGATAAACGCGTCATGACCCGCAAAGGACACGGCCTGATTCAGATAGTAGCGGCTCTCGCGGGCGTGCCCAGTACTATGCAAAACAATGCCTTGTTTTAAATAAAGTTCGGCAAGCGTCTGCCGCCCGACCCAGACGACGATAGGCAGCGCCACACACAGCGCCCCCGCCGCCCAAACCCAGGTGAGCACCCCTCGCCCTTCGTTCTGCGTTCTGCGTTCTACATTCTGCGGTCTGCGATTTTCATCCCCCCATACCTTCAAACACGCCACCCCACACAACATAAAAAACAAAGTCTGGGTAGATATATTTGGAATCCCCACCCCCATGGCCATGACAAACACCGCCATGCCCCCCAGCAAGCCCGAAACCTGGGGTTGACGCACGCTGTGCTGCAAAGCCACGCCGCCCACAAACAACAGAAACAATATCCATGCCGCCAGGCTGACGGCCCCACCGGTCACCAGCAAATTTAAGTAATCGTTATGCAAATGGTTGGGCGGAATAAACTGCCCTTCGCGATGGATGTAATCGGCCGTACGGTATAGCGTAAAGACCTCGCGAGTACTTTGTGGCCCCGTACCCAGGCAAGGATGATCCTTAAACCACGGAATCACGCTTTTCCACATTTCGATGCGGTTTTCTTTTTCGAGCGCGCGCCCGATATTGAGATTTTCGATCTTGTCCGCCACTTGTGCCTGCAATTGCACTGCCGGATAACGCCACTCGCTGATCATGGTAATGGCCAGCGGCAACATAAAAAGCACAATACTGACACAGGCCATGGACACCCGCTTGCCTGGCAGAGCCAACGCCAGTAAGGCTCCGCATAAAAGACCCCCAAAGGCGGCCATGAGTCCGGTGGGACTTTGGACAAAAAACAGAACCGTTAAAAGCATGAGAATACGCAGTAAAACCATGCGGTAATTTTGCGTTGCCAGCGCCGTAAAAAACAAAGACAGGCATGTGAGTGCAATCACCGGCCACAAGGCGCGGCTATCCCAGGCCGCTACTTTAAAAACCCACAAGAGCAGCCAGCCCAAATACATCAGCACTGCCAGAATCAAATCGGGCCAAACCCATTTTTGAGGTGCGCCCGCTGAAAAATAAAATACGATCAAAATACCCAATCCCAGGGCCAGCCACGGACCGCGGCTGTAAGCTAAAAAAGTGCTGGCAAGACATAGCGCCAGCAGTGTCAGCCAGCCCAGCTGCCGTCTTAGAGAGGAGCATCCCCAGATCTGTGCCAGAGTAAGCGGCAAAAGCATGGCGGCGTACAAACTTAAATGTAAGGGGCTACCCAGCGAAGCAAAGGCGCGGCCAAAACTGTCTTGCCAGCCAATGGGATCGAGACCGACATATTGCAGCACGCCATACAAACATAACGGCACCATGGACAGGGTTAGCACCAGAACAAAACGACCCGCTTTTTGAATGTCGGTCAGCAGGCGTCCCATCCACAACATCAGTCCGCCGCAAGCTACAAAATACGCCAACGAAAAATAACGCTTGTGTGTGCCCAGTAACGCAGTGATCTGATCGGTGCCCGCCAGCGAAGCCGTCAAAAAACAAGCCAAAAATAAAAGATAGGCTCCATAACACCCCAGTGGAAAATCAAGCCGGTCTTGAAGACGCGTCCAAAAATTTGCGGCCGCCGCAACACGCCGTGGCCGCAACCATGGCCAAGCCAAAAGGGCTAAGGCCAGGTACAAAAACAAAGCCAACCACTTGATTTTTTCAAAGACATCGTAAAAGGCCGTGGTCATTAAAAGTGGAAACAGTGCCGCAAAGATATACAGACTGCGGCAGGCCAACGATTCAAATATCAAAGATGGCAATCTATTCATGCCGCCTTTTCGGCCAGCAAGGCCTGTACCTGGCGTGCTGGCAAGTGCACCCAGTCTCCCGATGGCAGGTTTCCCAGCGTAAATCGGTGCATGCGCAAACGCTTTAAGCTTAAAACCCGCCGACCGACTTTTTCGCACATGCGGCGTATCTGGCGGTTCATGCCTTCGCGCAAGATAAAGCGCAGCGTGCGCGGACCCAGGCGTGTGATGCGGCAAGGCTGCGTGCGCTTGCCCAGCATAGGAAGCCCGGCAGACATACGGGCGATCTCTTCAGACGGCACCGAACGGTCAAGCAGTACCTCATACTCCTTTTCATGTTCAAACGCGGGATGCGTCAGTCGGTAAGCAAAGACCCCATCGTTGGTAAAAAGTAACAATCCCGAAGAATCTTTGTCGAGGCGACCTACATTATAAAGCCGTTCTTTAAGCGGAATCAGCGTGCGAGCCTCTTTTTCACCTGCTTGCGGATTGGAACTGACGTACCCCACCGGCTTATGTAATTTAATGTACAACTTTTGGGGACCACCCGATACATGGCGCTGGTCGACTTCAACCTTGTCTTTGATGGGATCAACCTTTGCACCCAGCGTGCGAAGCACCTGGCCATTGACTTTGATCAAGCCTTGCTGCAAAAGTCGTTCGGCCTCACGGCGCGAACAGATGCCCCGTTCGGAAAGGTATTTTTGAATACGCATCAGCGCCATGACTACAATAATAATGTGGTCCGCTATGTAATGAAACGCTTATTGCAAGCCATCCCCGTACTACTCGGTGTATCACTGATTACTTATCTGCTGATCTTTACCGTGGCCGCCAACCCGGCCCGTCTGGCCTTGGGAGTGCGTGCCGATCAAGCCACCGTGGAATCGATGCAGCGCGAGTTGGGACTTTTGGATCCGCCCTGGATGCAATACGGACGTTTTGTATGGAAGGCCTTGCACGGCGACCTGGGGCGCAGTTTTAGCACCGGCGAAGCCGTGGCACCGGCCATCTGGCAACGCTTTCCGGCCACATGCAAACTTGGTTTGCTGGCCCTGGCACTCTCGCTGCTGCTTGGAATACCGCTGGGGTTGGTATCGGCCATCTTCCAAAATCGTTGGATTGACCATCTGCTGCGGGTCCTGGCTCTGCTGGGAATTTCGATGCCTTCGTTTTTTTTAGGCATCCTGCTGGCCTGGTGGCTTGGATATGTACTGAATCTAACACCGCTTTCGGGTTACCTGCCCGGCTGGGAGGGATGGCCGTATTACACCCTGCCTTGCCTGGCATTAAGTCTGGGGCCCACTGCCGTATTTTCACGCCTGACGCGCAGCAGCGTGCTTGATGTGTTGCATGCAGACTATATCCTGGCGGCGCGCGCACGTGGTTTGGCAAGCTGGCACGTCATGTTGAAACACGTGCTTAAAAACGCCTTGATCCCCGTGATCACCACCATGGGCAGTTCGCTGGCTGCCTTGCTGGCTGGAACTTTTTTTGTGGAATATATCTTTAACTGGCCGGGCATTGGACTTTTGGCGGTAGACGCCATCAGTAATTATGATATTCCCATGCTGCAAGGCACTGTGCTCTTTGCGGCCTTGTTGTTTGTGTTTGCCAATATCCTGGTTGATGTCGCCTACACCTGGGCCGATCCGCGCATCAGACTTAGAACATGATTCATCATAAACTCAAAAATTTGTTTAATACTCCTCCCGGCTACTTTTCCGGAGCCGTCCTGCTGCTGGTGTGCGTCATGGCCACCCTTACCCCGTGGCTGGCCCCACAGGCACCTAACGCCACCGACCTCTACCAAAGCCTGCAAAGCCCCTCTGCCCAGCATTGGCTCGGCACCGATAAGTTTGGCCGCGACGTGTACAGCCGCCTGGTCTATGGCGCGCGCGTCACCCTGCTGGTGGGCCTCATCTCGCAGAGCCTGTCGCTTGTGATTGGCATCGCACTGGGCAGCCTGGCGGGCTACCTTAAAGGCTGGGTTGATGATCTGATCATGTGGCTGATCAACGTGGTGTGGTCTTTTCCGGCCCTGCTGTTTGTGATTGCCGTCACCATGGCCATCGGACCCGGAATTGTCACGGTGTATGTGGCCGTGGCGCTGGTAAGTTGGGTAGGCGTGGCACGCATTGTGCGCGGACAATTTTTTGTAGAGCGTGAAAAGCCCTACGTGCTGGCACTGCGCGCCCGCGGCGCAACACATACGCGCATCATGTTCAGGCACATTCTGCCCAACGTGCTATCGCCGGTGATCGTGGTGGTATCGCTTGGTTTTGCGGGCGCAATTGTGGCCGAAGCAGGATTATCTTTTTTAGGTTTGGGAATCCAGCCGCCTGATCCATCGTGGGGATCGATGCTCAAAGATGGTTATGCTTACTTTACGGCGGCCCCCTGGCTGGCCCTGTATCCGGGCCTGGCCATTACGCTGACCGTGCTGGCGTTTAATTTGCTGGGGGATCGCTTGCGCGAAGTTTTGGATCCGAAAACCTAGATCCCAGGGCGTTGCCCTGGTCTAAAAATGTTTGGTTCGTATTACGCTACAAGCGTAACGCCAAATGGATAATTGAAAGCCTGTCAAATAAAAATCCCCGCTTGCGCGGGGATTGAAATCCAGCTCTTGCCCACCGAAAACTGTGCCCCCTGCCAACAAAACATCCGCTGGGTCATCCATGATTGTCGTCGTATATTTTATCGAAGGGCTTCCCAAAAAAAGCACGGCTGCGGATCATATAATTGACCACCGGCAACACGCCAAACAGGGTGTAAATTAAACTCATCACCGAAATACTGATCATAAAAATATTCATATTGAACTCCTTTTAAAATGTGTGCTAACGGTGGTGAATGCATTTCAAATGCCCGGCCTAAAATGGAAAATAGGCCAGAAAAAGCTCTCGGTAAGCACAGTATTTCGTCAGCTTCGACGAAATGATGGCCAATTTCACCAGAGCCGAAAAGTCGTACAGCAGACCGTTTGGAACTGCACTATTCATATGCATGAATAATCCGGGTAAGATTGACCCCATGAAACCCTGCATATTATTGGTCGAAGACGAAGCCGATCTGCGGCGCAGCGTGGAATTGGCGCTTAAATCTGAATACCGGGTATGCAGTTGTGGGTCTTATGCCGACACCCTGGCGCTGCTCAAAAAAGAGAGCTTCGACGCGGCCGTGCTTGATGTGATGCTGGGCGGCCCGCAATCGGGCTTGGATATTCTTAAAACCCTGCATGAAAAATACCCGCAACTACCCGCCATTATGCTCACGGGCATGCAGGATTTAGACATCGCCCGAAGCGCCTTGCAACTGGGCGCCTGCGACTACTTAAACAAACCTTTGGATGCCAGGTTGCTGCTTCACACCCTGCAAAATGCGCTCAAGCAAAACCAGCAGGAAAAGCGTCTGGCAGCGTTTAAAAGCTTGCTGGCCGAATTTGAAACAGACCTGGTGGCCGATTCGCCAGCCATGGCCAGAGTATTGTCGGCTTTATCGGCGGCGGCCGAAAGCCAGGTGCCGGTGCTGCTGTGCGGCGAAAGCGGCACGGGCAAGGAAGTGCTGGCCAAGATTTTGTACCAGCTGTCGCGGCGCAGCGGACCGTTGGTAACTTTGCACTGTGGCGCGGTACCCGAAGCCTTGCTAGAAGGAATTTTATTTGGCGTGGAACGCGGTGCCTATACCGACGCCCATGACAGCCGCACAGGCAAACTGGAACAAGCCCACGAAGGCGTTTTGTTTTTAGATGAAATCGGCACCATGCCGCTGTTGTTGCAAAGCAAACTGCTACGCGTGCTGCAAGATTTTAAGTTTGAAAAAGTCGGCGGTACAAAAAGCATTGAGGTTTCAGTTAAAGTCATCGCCGCCTGCAACGAAAATCTATCCAAACTGATTGACGAAGGAAAGTTCCGGCTAGACCTTTACCACCGATTGGCCGGGCTAGTGATTGAACTTCCCCCGCTGCGCGACCGGGGACAAGATATTTTGACCTTGGCCCGCCAGCAGCTCCAGCGCTGTGCGCGTAAATACAACAAACCCTTTATAGCCTTTGACCCGATGGCTGAAAAATTGCTGCTCAATTACCCTTGGCCAGGCAACGTGCGTGAACTGATGCATACCGTGGAACAATCTGTGTTGTTAAATGTGGGCCAGACCTTGAGCGCAGGCATGTTGCCCAAATCTGTCTGGACACAGGATCCAAAAGTTTTAGATAAACCCTCCAAGGTCAATCTGGAAGACAACTTTAAGATCGAAGGGGACACCTACAAAAATAATTGTGACGCCTTTGAAAGTTTTTTGATCAGGCGTGCGCTTAAAAAAACCGGTGGCAATCAAAGCCGGGCGGCGGAATTAATGAGTATCTCCCGCACCACCTTAAGTTCAAAAATCAGCGCACTCGGACTGAATTTGGAAACCACACTTTAAAACAACTACCCTGCCCCGGAGCAGATACGACTTCTACACGGCCGCCGTATTGCTCGCAGGCACCCAGCACCGTTGCCAGACCCAGCCCGGATCCGCCTGCCTTGGTGGTGACATAGGGTAAAAATAATTTCTTTTGCAGCTTGGGGGCAATGCCCGAACCGTTATCCTGCACCTGAATACACACCGCATTCAATTGACCCTCAACCCGCAATTGGATCTCGCCATATTCGTGCCCGATTGCCTCCACTGCGTTCACAAGCAGATTCACCAGAATTTGTTCAAGGTGCAGCGGCGCCATATTCAGCTTGAAATCTTCGGCGCAGATCAACCCCAGACGGATATGCTTGGCGTCGAGCTTGGTTTTAAGCAAACCGGTCATTTTTTCGGCCACTGTTTTGACATCAAGTGTCTCGCGTTCGTGCGAGGATACCGGACGGAAGCGCAGCAGGGTTTCGATCAGCTCGTTTAAACGCGCAACCTGTCTGGGCACAATGTCAGAAAATTCTTTTAAAAACTCTGGATCAGAAACCTGTCCGGGCAGGGTCTGGGCCAACAGATTTAATGTAGACAATGGCGTCTTAAGATCGTGTGAAAGATATTGGGCGGTCTGGCCCAGCAAGGCCAAAGACTGTGAACGCTGGGCCTGCCTGCGGTCATGGATCATCCGACTGATTAAATCCCACAAAAAAGCGCCAAAAAAAATCTTGGCCGAAAGCATCGAAAGCCCCAGCACCCAAAAGGGCGGCAGTGGCTGGTCAAGCACCATCGGAATCACGATGCCCACCACAAAGACCAGCGTTGCCAGCAGCACCAGACGAATCAGCACGCGCTGGGTCTGGCCAGATTGGCGCAAAATGAGCAATACCGTAAACAGGATCAGAACCAAATCGTAGGCATAAATCAGTTGTGTCAGCTGGCCGCTGGTCACATACCAGCACTGCCTAAAGGCTACGTCCGAGCCCAGCCAGAACCATGACAACAATATGGGCAACACCAGTAGCGGAAATAGATAAAAATTGCCGATCCAGCGCCTGACCGGCCAGTTCTGCCCCGCTGCAAAATAATGAAAAAATGCCGCCCCCAAAAAAATGACCCCACCCAGTTCCCAGGTAAAAAATGAAAGGCTGCGGTGTTCAAAGCCATTGAGGCAGCCCAGGACTTCACAAAGCAACACGCCATAACGCACCACGGGCGTCAGGGTTAGAACAAAAAAGGCCAGCGCCAGCGAACGCCGCGGCACCACCACAAAACCGACCAGTCCAGCCACAAAAAAAATCAGTGAAAAGCCAAATGAAAGTGTCACCGCTGCGATAAAGAAACCCTGGCTTTTTATCCTGGATGCCCTGGTGATCAAACCAAGATCCATGCTGTCGCCCGCCTTAAGCTTAAAATCACGGACTTGATCCTGCCACTGCAAGCGATAAAATCCCGGCGTCAATCCGTTGATGCCAAAAGATCCATTGATATCGGCCTGGAGTGTCTGGATCTGCCCCGCATTGTTTTGCAGGCTGATGTTGCGCGATACCAGATACACCGCTCGCGGACTTACCAGCACGCCCCGAAGCTGCGCAGGCGCTGTCATCTGTGATGCCTGATAGATAACCCCTAAAACCCACAGTACGTAAAAGACTAAAAATAAGCCCCGATACCGCCAACGCACCGCACTCATCCCATCCATACTATGGCATTCCGTTAAAATAGAGCAGGATGGTTTTAAAAATGTCGATTTCGGGTGTGCGCGGTATTGTAGGCAACGGCCTTGATGCGCGTATTGCGCATGATCTGGGTGCCGCATTTGGAGCCTTCTTGCGCATGCAGCGTAGCGAGGGCATGCCCAAAGTGGCCATTGGACGCGATACCCGCGCGTCGGGTCCGGATCTAGAAAACGCCTGTATCGAAGGACTCTTGTATAGCGGTTGTGAGGTGCTGCGTTTTGGGGTAGTGCCCACGCCCACGGCCCAAGTTAATGTCAGTTTGCTTAATCTGGATGGGGCTGTGGTGGTCAGCGCCAGCCACAATCCGGCAGAGTGGAACGGCTTTAAGTTTATTGGTCCACGCGGCGTCTTTTTAAACTCTGACGAAGCGGGCACTTTTTTACGGCTCTACCACAGCAAGCAGTGGCCCCAGCTGGGCAAGGGTTATGTATCCAACGATGGCGGTGCCATGATGCGCCATCTTGAACGCATTTTTAGTAAACTCGACATCACCGACAGCTGGTCTGAACTTAAGGTGGCCGTTGATGCAGTTAACGGCGCCGGCGCGGTGGCCAACCCGCGTTTGCTTGACTTTTTAGGCGTGGATTACAAATTACTTTACGGTGAAGCGACTGGAGAGTTTTTGCGTGGTACAGAACCCATTCCCGAACACCTCGGTGAACTTGGAAAACTGGTCCAGTCCGAAGGCTGTCACATTGGCTTTGCCCAGGATCCGGATGCCGACCGCCTGGCCATTGTAGACGAGCAAGGCCAACCCCTGGGCGAGGATCTGACAGTGGTGCTGGGACTTGACGCCTTGTTGAGCACTGCCGAACCCGGACCCAAAAAAATTGTCGTCAGCCTTTCAACCAGCATGGCGGTAGACGATGTGGCAAAAAAATATCGGGCTACGGTGATACGTACGCCGGTAGGTGAAGTCAACGTATCCGAAGCCATGATCTGGAATGCGGCCTTTGCGGGTGGCGAAGGCAATGGCGGCCTGATCAACCCGCAGATTGGCTTTGGCCGCGACAGTTTAGGCGCCATGGCCCTGATTTTAAAATATCTGCACACCCATCAAACCAGTGTCTCGGCCTGGGCCGCACCCTATCGCAAATACACCATTCTCAAGCACAAAATAACTCTGCCTCCGCACGTCACAACAGAAGCTGTGTTGGCGTTGGCGCGGGAGATGAAAACCAACGGAACCCTGAACCAGCAAGATGGCGTCAAAATCACCTGGTCGGATCGCTGGCTGCACGTGCGATCCTCAAATACTGAACCGGTGATACGGCTGATCGCCGAAGCCACCAAACAAGAAAAAGCCGAAAGCCTGATCACAGACATTAGTGTTGCAATTCAAAAACTCGTCGACCAGACGCAAGTGGTCCCTAGCACGTAGCGATTCACTTATCTCAATGTCAGAATTAATTGGCGTTAGCCAATCTTGGATCAGAATCTGGCGTGATGTTGTATTGCTGCTCCAGATAAGCAAACACCTGCGTGCCAAACTCTCCATCAGAAATTTCATTGGCCGTATGCAAGGCCATCCCTGGAAAATCAGCTTTGGCTTCGGCATAAGCCAATGAAGCCCTGGCCTTATCACGTCCATCTGGTTGCGTTTTCATGTCGCTGTCTACAAAGGCTTCAATTTCAGAAAATTGCGCTCTTTTGCCAGATTCATCAAGGAGCGTAGAAACAGAAACCGCGTTGGCCAACGTTTCTACCGCTTCGGCCCGGTCGGCAGGCTGTTCGATAAAATGCAAACTGGAAATGGCGTCATCAAACTGCCCGCGTTGAGCTTGTTCCTGAATGATCGTGCGGGCCACTGTTGAACGGATACTGACATCGGTGATGGCCGCCTGCGACTTCCAGGCCACATCAAAGAATCCAGATTTGGCAGCAGCGATTCCGTTTTCTTTTAAGGCCACATTCTTTTTATCTTCTGAAATGTTGGGATTGTCGGCAATGCGTGTTGATGCACGGTCATAGTTGCCATACAGTTCACCGGATTCATTATCCGTTAGGCCCAACATTCTACGCGCCGCATCGCTTTGCTGATCCATCAGGTTGAGCACAAAATTTCTGGCTTCGGTGCCATCGATGGCGCCGTTGCGGTTGCTGTCTGCGCCCGCCCGTTTCATGGCGTCAAAACCATTTTCACCTGCGGTGATGGTTCCGCTGCCATCTTTGTCGAGCGCTCCAGCAGCCGTAAAATTAGCATCTTGATTTTTGGTTTTATAAAGGTCATCCGCCGCGTCGACTGCTTGTCCAACGGCTTTTTGGGCACCCGTCGCAGTATCTTCAACCGCCTTTTGAGCGCTGGACGCCTTGTCTGCCAGCCAGTTGCCCCAGCCTGATGTGCTGCCTGAAACATCAACCACGATGCACCTCTCAATGAATGATAAAAAATATATTCCCCGAAAAGATCGGGCCTAAACAAATACTGTTTGAGAGACCTGCGAAGGGGTTTCAACCCGGTTGAGAACCTTTGACAAGCACTGCCTTTCGGCCGCAGTCGCCTGTGCCGTGCCCTGCTCCAGAGCCACCAGACGCACAAAATCAATACCCGCCTGTTCAGCCAGCACAACCGGCAAAATACCGCGCAACCGTCTAAAATGCTGCAGAGCCTGGCCAAACTTAATGGCAGTCATAAACACCTTTTATTTTATGCTAAAAACTGGCGGTCAGCGACCCCAGCAGATCCCAGCTTTCGTACTGCGGGTTATTGGACTGCTGGTATTCGGCCTGAATACGAAAGCTGAAGTCGATCGCCTGGTAACGGAATTCGGCCTGTACGGCAGCATCGGCCACGCGGCTTTGCACATCGCTTCCTTTGACCGAACGCACATAGGTATAACTGCCTTGCAACGATAGTCCGGCAACCGGCAGATATTGCAATTCTACGCGGGGTGAGAGTGTCCATGTTTCGGGACTTGCGCCACCAGGGTCGAGGGTCTGCTCAAAAGTACCGCGTCCTTTAAGAATGACCGGTGGCAGAGGCCGCACAGTCATTTCGCTGCGTACATGAAGCACTTCGCTTCGCACCTGACTGCTGGGGCTTTGTGTATCGGCAAACTGTTTTTCAAGCACCGATTCCAGTTGCCCATCTTGGAACAAGCTCTGGCGCAAGGCCAGCTGGTATTTTTGGCTGGTGCTTAGCGAGCTGGTATAGACATCGGGGGAGGTCGACGCCAACGTTAAACTGTCGCCCAGATTATTTTCGTAACGCAGCTCAAGCGCTTGCTGGCCCAGTTGGCACTGGGTCTGATAGACATGGTTTTGGGCGTTACTTTTTTGTTTGCGGCGCAGCAGGTTGGGGTCGTTGCCATCGATTTCGTCAAGCTGCGAAAGCCGATAACGGTAGGATACGCGCGCCCAGCCCAACGGCAACTTGACATCGAACTGTTGCAGCCGCCGCTCGTCGAGGGCCGGAACGCTGCGTTGTTTTAAGAAAGTCTGCCGCGGTTGCAACTGATACTCGAGCGCGCAGCGCAGCGGCAGGTCGGCATGTGCGCTCAATAATCCGTCTTGGCGGGTCACGTTCTGGTTCTGCCCGCCATAACTTTCTGAAAGTTCTTCAAGTTGCTGATGGCCTTCAAGGCGCACAGCTTCTAAAGGCTGCCAGCGATACGCCGCATTCAGCACTGTCACGGGTGCCGCACCGCTTTCGACCATGCTCTGCCCCCAACCTGCCAAGGACAAATGGGCGTCTGGGTTCCAGTCCGAGCGCAGGCGCAGTTCGGCCCGTGCGCGGTCGGACGCCTGACGAAAATCGCGCCACTCCAGCCGCCCGTCGCTTTGCAAAGAAAGGTTTTGACCGAGCTTGAGCGTGCCTCCGCCCACCGCCCCCAAGGCTTGATAACTTTGTGTCGGATCAATCTGGTCTGCAAGGATTTCGGCCTGTGAACCCACAAAAATTTCGGCGTTCTCGGCAGCACCACGCAACCGTGCCTGGTAACGCTGGTAATCACGGTCATAACTTTGCGTTTTAAGATTGCTGCGCCGATACAGATCGGTTTCAAACCGCCAGTGCTCGTTCAGCGGCCATAGACTTGCCAACTGCCCGATGCCTTCCTCATCAGAGAGCCCTGACTGCGGCTGATTTTGATAGTTGTAAGCAGCTTTAAGCTGCGGAGCAGCTGTGGGAAACAGCTCTGCACCCAGGCCATAAGCCAAAGTACCCGGCGGACGCTGCGTATTTCCGATGCTCTCAAAATCAGAAAGCACCTTGGTCAGTTCGGCCCGCGCCCGCCAGGCCTCACCCTGGGCCTGCAAGGTGGATCGTCCGGCCGCCGAAAGTATTCCAGAATTGGCATCGCGGGCATTGGTATCACGATAGGTCACGGCCAAAACTTCTTCAAGGCTTGCACCCGGCAGAAACTCCCAACGCAGATCCTGCCCCGCCAGATACTGCGCCACCGGGTTTTGGCTGCTGACGCTGGCAGCGCCCGCCGTATTGTCGGAATGATTGACCAGCGTGGCCCCCAAACGCAATGAATCGCTGGGCGAAAATTCGGCTGTGTATCCAAACAGATTCTTTGCAAAAACGCTGCCACGAAACTCATAGGTGACTTCGATGCGCGCGCTGGTCTGGGGAACAAGCCGCAAAAACGTAATCTGCCCAAGCTCATAATCGACGCGGTAATCGAGTCCGCGCTCGAGCAGGACGCCGTCTAAATACACGCGCTCGCTGCCCGCCACCCACGGAGACGCGCTGCCGCGATAGGGGCCTTGGGTGGCGTTTCCAAAAAAAGTATCACGCTTAGACTCGCCTTGCGGAATGGAGAGCACAAACTGCTGACTCCAGGCACCCTTGTGCTGCCGGGCATAGAAACCATCAAGTTGTTTATGGAAAAGCGAAAATTCGTTGTTGGAAAATTTTGCCAGAAATTCTCCCAAGAAAAATTCCCATTCGTCGTTCCACAGTTTTATGTCTGTGCGGTTTTGCTTGTCGAGGTCGCTGCTCTGCTGCAAGACCGTGGCCTGCACGCGCCAGTCACGCAACTGGCCAAATATTTTAAGATTGAGAAGTTCATCGCGACTGAAGCCCGGCGTAAAACCAGAACGGCTACCGCTTAAGGTCCGGCTGCGGATGGTGATGGTTTTATAACCTTCGTAACGCAGCTCTGAAAAAACTTCCGGAGTCTCGGCATCGCTGGTGGCGATAACATTTTCGGTTAAAAGGCCCACATCCCAGGCTGGCAACTCGGTTTCATCCGGAAAATATCCCCACACACTTGCGGGCATGAGCAAAAACAAAAGCAGAAAACCAGCCCCGCGTTCCGCATTCCGCATTCCGCATTCCGCGTTTCGCATTGCCTTTTCACAGTGCTCTAAAGAATCGAAAAACAAACACCCGATGACTACCTGCGTCGGTCACATAAATGAGATCACGATCCACCAGCACACTACTTGGTTCTGCAAAACCCATCGCAAAAGCTCCGGCACGTTCGAGTTTTGGATCAAAGATCTGGATACGTTGATTGCCCGCGTCGGCTACATAAATCCAACCCCAGCCGTCTACCTCCACCGACACCGGACGTTTAAACTCGCCCACACGGTCGCCGTAACGCCCAAAGACCAGCTCGGCCTGTCCGTAACTATTCAAACGCTGTATACGGTGGTTTTCGGTATCGGCTACCCATATATTGCGATGCCGGTCGACTGCCACCCCCATGGGTTTGTCAAAAAAACCTGGGCTGTGGCCGTAAGCGCCCACACTGCGTTTAAAGGTTCCATCGCTGGAAAATTGTTGGATGCGGTCGTTAAAAGTATCTGCCACCCACAGGTTGCCATCCACATCGATGTCGAGCGCCGTAGGATGGTTAAGCTCGCCCTGTGCCGAACCAAAGCTGCCAAAGCTTAGGTCAAATATGCCCTTGTCGTTAAAGCGCGAAATGCGCTGCCCCAAAGTTTCGCTAATGTATAAACGCAACTGCGAATCTGCGGCAATTCCATAGGGCTGTTCTAAGCGCCCCGTCAACGTACCAAACTCGCCAAAGTTAAAAAGGTAATTGCCACGCTCGTCGATTTTTTGAATGCGTCCATTACCCGAATCAACCACATATGTGCCGCCAAAACCTGTGGCCAGGGCCGTAGGCTTGATAAACTCCCCGGGGCGTATGCCTTGCACACCGTAGACCTGCTGGACTTGTACGCAAGTGCTCACCAGTTGCACCTGCGGCAAATAATAGCGTGGGGGCCGACCGATTTCCTGGTCATACACGCTGCTGTCGCTGGGCACTTCGCCTGCCGCCCAAAGTGGGCTGACACATATCATTGAGCCCCAGAATAATATACGTAAAATCAAAAAGAACATGGCTTACAATACTAACGTAAAAACACCCGTTTAATCTTAACCTGTTTCTGGTGCCAAACTTTGGTTTTCATCCAACTTACCCTATAACCAACAAAAACCCGGCGCTGACCTTCAAGCTAAAGAGTAGCCTACCATGCCATCCATAATGAATCTGTAGTGTTTAAAACGACATCCAAATCACGGTAGCTTGGGCTAATGTCACTAAAACGCTTGGTGTTTGATTGGGACCAATGGAACCTTCAAAAGAACGAAATCAAGCATGGCGTGTCTGCATCAGAAGCCGAGAGCACATTTGCAGATAAAATAAGAATTATTACTGCCAGGCCTGCTTCGCAAAAGGAGAGAACAATTTATGCTGAAAAAAAATAAACGCTCAAGCAGAAGCTCGGAAATTACAGATTACGATCTTTCCGACACAACGGCCATGATTGGACAACGCAAGCACCTTAGCAACCTGGGCTTTGCACTGCCCGATGTACCCGCCTCACAGGTCGTATCTATTCGCTTTCCAACCAAGTTATTGAACGCCTTAAAGTCTATTGGTAATGAAAAAGATGTTCCCTATCAAAGTTTGATTAAGTTGTTTTTATGGGACCGGGTAGGAAGAGAATTGGGACACTAAACATTTGTTTCGGCGCTTTACCATTGCGCGCATAGTCCGATTGTGGTGCCTAGGGCCGGACTTGAACCGGCACGGACAGTTTAGGTCCATGGGATTTTAAGTCCCACGTGTCTACCAATTCCACCACCCAGGCAACGCTTGTTGAATTATATCCTGAAGCTGAAAACTTGAGTGCTAGACTAAAATAATATGCTCCCCCTTTTGGAAAAACTCAACGTGCGGAACCCCTGGCTGTGGGACGGAGACTACCTGCCCTGGCTGCACGCGCATAAAGAAGTCAAAGCACAGCCTTGCATCATGGAGCTGCATCTTTTGCGCGGCGGTTGGTTTAAGGAACTGCACCGCGCTTACTTGCAGGCCGGTGCCCAGGCGTTACGTACCTGTACCCGCGAGGCCAATGAAATTCAGCTCAAACAATTTGGCAAAGGAGATCTGGTCGACGATATCAATACCGCTGCCGCCGAAAATGCCCGCGAGGCAGCCACGCCGGGCATACCCATATTGGGTACCCTGGGGCCCACGGGTCTTACCCGTGCAGAATTGCACAACTTGAGCCTTTTGCAATTGCGCAGTGTCTTTGGCAGGCAGGCGCATGCCTTGGCGCGCGGCGGAGTGCATGCGCTGGTGCTTGATGGGTTCAATGACTACTTTGAGATCAAGGTGGCTTGCGCCAGCATCCGGCAAAGTTCCACGCTACCGGTATTGGTTTTGTATCAACCCCGAAATTTCGATGCCCAGAAATTGTTTACCGCCGAAAGTATTTTGGCAGGCGGCAAATGGCTCCACCGTGGTTGGAACCTTAGCACAGCACAGTTGGGCCACCCACAGGCCTTGTGGGCCGCCGAAGAAACTCTGCAGCGTGCGGGCCTGTCTGTATCAAAAATAATTACCCTCGAAAAACGCAGCAGCGAAACCCTGGATTTACCGCTGCTAGAAGCTTTGCTGGAGCTTGAAATCAGCGCACTGGCGGGTGGCCCAGGCACGCTGCCAGAGGATCTTGACGCGCTACGCCGTCTGCTTAAACTGTACCGCGAGAGACAAGCCCGCCCGCATGCCTCTGTGGCTTTGTTAAGTACAGACTTTAGTTGCGAAACAGCCACTTATTCATTAAATGCTGCGTCGGTACCTGCCATTTTTACACCCCAGGGGGCACTGCGGATTCTCACTCCGGAACAGGTGTTGCAAATGCCGGTATCCACGTTTCCAGCCGTGATTGATTTTAGCGAAAAAGCCAATGTGCTTGGCCCCTTGTCCAGAAAGATTTTGGATGCGCCGGAACGCCTCTCACAAACACTGGAGTCTTTTATGGGCCGCCCGCTACTGGGTCCGTTTGCGGCCGATACGCTTACAAAAGATTATCCTCTGGCCACCTTATCCGCGCATGGCGCCTATGTGTGGGCCCAACTGAAAAACAGCGGTGGTTCCGAAAGCTTGAATCACGAAAAATACCTGGCACTCGGACGACAGACCGTTAAACTGGCGTTGGCCGCCGGACTCTCCACCCATCAGATCTTTCTCGATCCGGCTCTGGTCATCGATGCAAAGAATTGCCTGCCTGCCTTGCAAGCCATGCAGACTTTAAAAACAGAACATGCCTGCCGGATTTTGGTTGACCTGCGTGGCATGGGAGACGCCGATTTAAAGGCCTTGTTGCCGCAATGCGTGGCCTATGGCACTGACCTGTTTTTAATGGACCACGACCCTGCAGAACTGACCCAACTTTTAAATACGGCTGCCCGGTTGGCAGGCCGGGGTTAATCCTATACAAATAGTAAGCGCTCTGTTTATATGCTGGGACTGCCGAAAAAGTCTGTTTTCTGCGACGTGTCATCCCGGGCGAAACACCCCCGGCTGTCCCCCATTCGAACCCGAAAATGTTTAGAACGCAAAAAATGCGGGAATAAACTAAACGTCTAAACGGAAAAAGGAGTTCGCAATGAAAAAGATATTGCTCGCGTTAACTCTGGTGTTTTGTCAGTATGCGGTGGCACATGCTGCCTTGGTATATTCGTCCTGTACCGATATAACTGGCACTGGAACTAAATTTAATTTTACCGTTTCAGGAATTTCTTCATACGCAATACTCACCTCGGACAGTCAAGTCGTTAAAGAGATCCCAATTGTCTCCGCTGAAATAATCTCTATAGGTTACTGGGGGGATGGCCTGCCTAAATTCTCTTCGACTGTTCGGACATTAACTAAATCAGGCCCAGAGAGGGGTTATACTCTAATTACGTTAAACGATTTGGTGGGAAAAGTGATTTCCATACAGTCTGTTTCGCTTAAGTTGAGTTATTCAGATAATTCGGGTGGTCCTCTGTTTGTATTTTGGCCTATCATCCTACTACCCTCTCCTTGCCCGATATACATAAAAGATTTGCTGGGAACTTCAATTACTCCTAAAGGGATAACGATAGGTTTAACAGGTTCAGTGGTCGGCCAACCTGAATTCAACCAAGTGCACTTAGATTTTTCATTGCCTCGTTAGGTGTTAAGTAATCCAAGCTTTTTCTAGGACGATGATTTAAACGATCCTCAATCAGGGCTAACTGGGCTGCAGACACTTTGGCAAAATCAGTCGATTTGGGCAAGTAGCGGCGCACCAATCCGATGGTGTTTTCGACAGTCCCTTTCTCCCAGCTATGGTATGGAGCACAGAAAAAAGAGAGGGTTCCCAGGGCTGCGTTAGTGACTTCGTGATCGATGTTTTCCGAGCCATTATCGTAGGTGATCGAGCATCGCAGTCGTGGGTCATAGTTTTGCATCTGCGTGATGATTGCGTTACTGGTAGCCTCGGCGGTTTTGGTTTTTAGTTTGCTGATATGCATGACCCGACTCTTACGCTCGACAATGACGTTGATTGCGGACAAACTCTGTCGGCTCACCGCCGCGTCAGCTTCCCAGTGTCCGGCTTCCTCTCGGGTATTGGCCACCTCGCTGCGTGTTTCTATCGAAACACGATTGGGAATGTGGGACTTTCGGTGTTTTCGACTGTGCCCCTTACAGTGTCTTTGGCGATGTCTCCTTGGCAAGTAACCAATCATCTCCTGAGCTTCGCAATACACGTATTGGCATATGGCCTCATGGCTAATTGTTAACTTTGGATGGTCTATCTGTATGCGCCCCGCAATCTGCTCTGGCGACCAGCCCAACTTCAATTTTTCATTCACGTAAGCCCTGGTAGGACCATCCTTGAGACGTTTGTGTGTCTTGGCTGACTTACTCCGAGCCGTCGACCTTTCTTGGGCTTTATGTGCCAGGTAATATGCCCGATGGATCGGCGGCGCATTTCGCTTCAACTCACGACTGACTGCTGAGTGATCCCGACCAATCAAGCGCCCGATCTCTCGAATGGATTCCCCCTCGGCTCGGTGTACAGCAATCAATTCCCGTTCTTCTACACTCAGCTGACAATATTTTTTTCCCATTGCCACTCACGATACCCCCGTGAGTGGTGCACTTCGCTATTGAACTCGGTGAAGGTATTAGCCCGCACTATTCATACTCTCTTGTAGCCCGCTAAATGCGCGGGCTGCGTGAAGTAAAGGATGCTTCGAAAGCCATGCCTTATTCACGATATGCGGGCTCCCGTGTGTAGGTGTCCGCTTCATATGCGTGAATAATCCGGGTAAGAGCTCTCTTTATATGCTTTAGCTCTCTACAAACTCAAATAGACGAATACAGTGAATCATCCGATGTCTTTGCAGACGAGGTGTCTTATGAAACTTTTAAAGGTCATTGCAACGCGTCCAAATGCTGATCTCAAATTTCCTCCGTTTTCGGGAATGGTTGAAACGGCGCAGGATTTTAATGCCGTTAATGTTCACTTTATCGCGCAAAGCAATGTGCGTCTGACTTTCGCCCAGCAGGGGTTTTTAGAGGAGCATCAAAATCTGCTGACCGGGTCTGTGATCATTCCCAACCGCGGTGAAGACAATTTGTACAGCGGCGGAAAAAGCGACACCCAGGTTTCACTGGCACACATGGAAGACAGCCGCGATGCTTCCGGAGGAAGTAGCGAAGTAAGTCCGGGGGCGCATTTTTTTCAGGGCAACGTCTTGTGGGATCGTTTTTTTCCCTTTCCAGCCCAGGATGCGGCTGACAAGCTGGAAGGCGATGTGTTACTCGCGCGCGTCGAAAAATACCTGCTCGAAAATTACGATCCCAACGAAGTCGATCGCAGTGGTTTGTTTCCGGAAAGATTAATGGAAGACATGAAAGCGCTGGGGCTGCTTAAAATCAAGATCCCCAAAGAATACGGCGGCCTGGGATACAGCAACACCAACTATGTGCGACTGATGCAGATGCTCGGGAGCTACTGCATGTCTTTGACCGTCATGGTTTCGGCCCAGCAAAGCATTGGCGTGGAACGGCCCTTAAAGATGCGCGGCACCCAGGCTCAAATTGACCGCGTTTTTTGCTTGCTCGGACATGGAAATTTAAAATCGGCTTTCGGTCTGACCGAAAAAGGCGCTGGTTCGGATCCTTTTCGGATGAAAACCTTTGCCGCACCCTTTATCGACGCACAGGGTCGCCATGCGTACAAAATCACCGGCGAAAAACTGCGCATCACCAACGGATTAATCGCCGACATTATGATTTTGATGGTCAAGACGCCCTCGGTTTGGATTGCAAACAACAAGACACACGGAAAGATCACCAT
>JAHFDA010000118.1 GCA_023249225.1 bacterium | reverse complement strand
TCAACAACCACCTGGCCCTGCGAGAAGCCTTGCAGGCCGGTTATGACGATGTGGTGATGCTTGATTGCAATCGCCATGTGGCCGAAGGCCCTGTGGCCAACATCATGTTTGTCAATAAGCTGAAGGTGCTTATTGTCCCGCGTTCGATTCACGCCCTGGCCGGCATCACCCAGGATACGGTTATACAACTGGCTGGATCAGTAGGTCTGGGTGGCGGTCGCTTTGGCACACGGCATGTGGGTGTCAACGAACTTAATATGTTTACCGAAGCATTTTATGTCGGCACGTCTTATGGAATACGGCCCATTGTATCGATTTCACGCCCGCTGTTTCCGGAACCCTGGACTTATGCTGGCGCGGCGGACGGAAGCTTTGGCGTCAAACTTTTTGAACGTTATCATCAGACCGTGCGCGATCCAAAAGAGTATCCGGAATGGCATATCCTGGTGGATTAATCGTCAGCGGGGATTACGAAGGATGATCTGCCAGGGGCGCTGGACGCTTTAACGCATATTCCCTTAATAATTTCAAAGGAATCAGTTCCAGGGCCGCTTGATTGGTGGCTTCAAGAATAACAGGCGGGGCCATGTTGGCATGATAGGCTTCAACCCAACGTTCGGCACACAGACACCAGCGGTCGCCAGGCTGCAGTCCGGGGAACTCAAAGTCGGGATTGGGGGTCGACAAGTCGTTGCCTGCTGCTTTGGAAAACTCCAAAAATTCTGCGGTGGCTTCGATGCAAATCACATGCAGCCCAAGATCATCAGGCCCGGTGGCGCAGTAACCGCTGCGGTAAAACCCAGTCACCGGTGCGTAGCAACAGGGTTGCAAGGTTTCTCCCAGCACATTTTTAGATTGGGTCATGGCTCTATCTTACTACGCTAACGGTGTTGGTTCCGAATCAGATAGGTTTCCCCGTTTTGATGGGGTCCGGCGCTAAAGCCCGAATAAATGATTTCATCGTCGCCATCCTGATCGAGGTCGGCCAATATCACGCTGCCGCCGGTAAAACTGTCGATGTCGCTTCCGTCTAAAAAAATGTTAATGGCATTGTATTCCAAGCCAGATTGGGGCACAAAAGGATTGGGAGAGAGGTCAAGCAGGACGCTGCCCCTGGACCCTATGCCGGGGGCACCATAGACAAAATCTGGAACGCCGTCCAGATTCAAATCTGATGACGCCACCTGTTCTCCAAGGTAACCCGCGTTGCCCATGCTGCCGCACAGCCGTTGGGTCATCACCGCGTTGCTGCCGTTGATAGTCAGTTCATGCAGTTCGACACGTCCGGAATCGACATAGTTATTAAAGGCTCCCTCGGTGCAGCCCGCTTCCCAAGTTTCGCGCGCACCCACAAGCACGTGATCCATGACGTCATTGTGATCCATATCTACCACCGCAAGGCCCGTGCCGAAATAATCAAAGTCGTACTGTTCGTCCATGGCACCTTCAATTTCTAGATCTGGGAAATCGGCGTTACGCTCTCCCGCAAAGGGTCCGAAAAATCCAAACACGCCGCCCTGGTAGGAGTTTGAAAACAAGCCCGTCATGAGCAGGTCGGGAATGCCATCGCCGCTGATGTCTCCGGGCGCCACCACCTGGTCAGCAAAACGTTCGAGGCCACCCACGCTCAAGTCACCCATGATGCGCGCATCGTAGTCTTGCAGGTCGAGATCTGACCACAGGCTGGCCCGGCCAAAGTAAACGTGCAATTCGCCAGCCTCGATGTTGCTCACAGGCCGGTAATAAAAATCCTCAATGCCATCCAGATTCAAGTCTCCTGGATTTCCAAAAATCTTGGGATAGATCTGGTTTGAAAAATCGTCGGTGTCGCCATCGTTGTAACCCGAGAGAAAGTCGCTGGCTGTCCACGCAGCTTCACGTTCTTCGTACGTGGCTTGCAAAGGGCCGGGAAACAAGCTGACGTAAAAATCGATTCCAGAGCCATTGTCCTGAAAAGTATGACTGTCGGTGACAAGATCGTTATACCCATCACCGTTGAAATCGCCGATGGCGGCAGACGCCCCAAATTTTCCTTGTGGATGGTTGCCACGGATGATGATGTCGGCAAAGTCTTCGAGGAACAAGGTGCCTTCTAATGCGACCGGACCAAAAACAACATACAGGTTGCCGTTTCCATGATTGCCTTCGGTGGCCGAAATAACCAGATCGGGATAGCCATCGTTGTTGGCGTCGCCCACGGTAATCAAGCGCGCCTGGTCAAAATCATGACCCTGAAAAGTGACCTGTGGGGGCAGATACTCGTCGATGAGAAAATTGCAATTATTGTCCCTGGAGTCAAAAGCTTCGGTGTTTCCGGTATACACAGAGGCATCACTGTCGTTGCAGTCGGTCGAATTTGCGCTGTATCCAGAGAGGGGAGCGTACTGACAGCTTTCGATGGCCCGCGCCAGGTCGTCTGTTCCCCGGCCGTCACCATCGGTATCGGGATAATACGTGGCCAGGCCTTCGAGCGCTGCATCATCTTCGTCTGCGAGGCCATTGCAGTCGTTGTCAACGCCATCGCATACTTCGATATGGCCCGGATGGATTTGGTCGAACGCGTCATTGCAGTCTCCGTTTTGGGTGGTGTATAAAAAGTTGTTTTCAAGCACCGTGCAACTTTTGAGGGGAGGTTTGTCGTCCGTCCCGTAGCCATCGCGGTCGGCATCGAGGTAATACAGAATTTCCTGGCAATCCGTGTCATCGGTTTTAGGATGACAGGCGACCAAAAGCAAAAGGCCGCCCATCCAGGGCAGGTTTTTTGGAAACAGATTAAGGCTGATTCTCATGTTCGGGCTCCACGTTAAAAGAACACATACACCGCGCCGGCATCGGCCGCTTCAGAACTTTCACCCGAAGCGCCCACGGCCAAATCTAAAATTCCATTGCCGTCCGAGTCGCCCGCACCACTAACGGAGGAACCAAAGTGGTCGAGGGTGGCTTGGCCATTTAAGATCAAATCGGCGTTGCCCAGGCTATCGGTCCCCGTTGTGCCGCCATACCATAAATAGGCGCTGCCGGCATCAGAATAGCTGCGGTTGCTGTACGGCGCGCCTATCCATAAATCATC
>JAHFDA010000008.1 GCA_023249225.1 bacterium | reverse complement strand
CTGATCGTGCGGGTTTTCGCTGCGTTTTAAAAATCCAGAAAGCCCGCCGTCTTGCCGGATGGTGTGAATCTGCGACAGCCGTCCCGTCAGCATTTTATGGGGATAGCCCTGATGGCCCACGTCCCAGATGATTTTGTCTACCGGAGACTGAAAGGCCGCATGCAAGGCCACTGTCAGTTCCACCACGCCCAGATTGGCGGCAAAATGCCCGCCGATTTCAAGCAAGGTATCGATCATGATTTTGCGCACTTCGCGGCTGACTTGGTCGAGTTGCTTCAGCGACAGAGTGCGCAGGTCTTCGGGTAATTTCAGCGTTTCAATAAGTTGGGCCATGGTTTATTTCCGTCGTGCGACAATATGCTCGGTCAGCACCCGCAAGGTATCGACATGGCCGTTAAACTGATCCAGTGCGGCCAGCGCCAGTTTGCCCTGGTCACGCGCCAGCGACTTGGCGGGCTCAAGGCCATAGACGGCTGGATACGTGAGTTTGGCCCTGGCTTCATCGGATCCGGTGCTTTTGCCAAGTTCTTCTGGAGTACACTCGACATCAAGAATGTCATCGACAATTTGAAAGGCCAGTCCCAG
Source organism: bacterium (assembly GCA_023249225.1). Taxonomy (GTDB): domain Bacteria; phylum Margulisbacteria; class Marinamargulisbacteria; order JAHFDA01; family JAHFDA01; genus JAHFDA01. The sequence goes on along the minus strand of JAHFDA010000008.1, from coordinate 70,164 downwards.
ATGATTGGCATAAATAGTAAGCTGATCAAGCTGGATCTGGGTACATTGCATTAGCACAGCGCCAATGCGTACTGCCGCGCGAATCAGCGCTCCGGTTTTGCGCTGATGAATTTCCCTGACGAGTTCGGCTGCATTCGGCATCGTGTGCTTTTCATAATATAAGTCCATCATTTGGCCACCCACCATACCAAACACACCGGTGGCTTGGCCAAGCTCCTGCACCACTTGCAAAACAATACGCGGATTGACGCGCGTGCGGTCGGTATAACGCACCACGACTTCGTAGGCATAGGTCATCAGGGCATCTCCCGCCAGAATGGCAGTGGCTTCACCATATTTTTTGTGGTTGGTCGGCTGACCGCGGCGCAAGTCATCGTTGTCCATGGACGGCAGGTCATCGTGGATCAGCGAATAAGTGTGGATCATTTCTACCGCTGCCATGGCCGGTAAAAGATGCTCGGTGCTGTCTCCAAAACATTCGGCAGTGGCCAGCATCAAAATGGGACGGATACGCTTTCCGCCCGCCCGCAAACTGTAGTTGACGGATTCAATCAAACGTCCGATAGCCGGGCTATCGCTGGCAGGCATAAACCGAAAGATCTGCTTGTCGATCCAGTCGGTCTTTTCTTTAAGATATAAATCGATATCCAGCAAAGTACTAGTTGGCATTTTCAAAATCAGTTTCCTTTATCTCGCCTTGATCAAGAAACAACTGCTTAACCTTTTTTTCGGCCCCCGAAAGTTCTTTTTTTGCCTGGACAATTAATTTCATGCCTTGCCCGTAAAGTGCCACGGCTTTATCCAACTCTAATTGATCGCCTTCGAGTTTTTCAGCAATGACTTCTAAATCATTCAATACTTTCTCAAACCTGGGCACGGCTGTGATTATACCGTACCTGTCGCAGGGCTTCATAAACCACCACAGCAACCGCGCTTGAGAGGTTGAGTGACCTGATTTGACCGGGCATGGGAATGGTTAAACACTGCTGTGGATAACGCTCAAGAATGTCTGCGGGTAAGCCCCGGGTTTCGGGCCCAAAAACAAAAGTATCCCCCTCTAAAAAATCAGCTTCAAAATAAGGTTTTTCAACTTTAGAAGACAACAACCACAAACGCTGGATGTCCTTGTCTTTTAAAACGCTTTCAAAAGAAGCATGCACTTTTAAATCCAACCGATCCCAGTAATCGAGCCCGGCCCGGCGCAAGTAACGGTCTTCAATAGAAAACCCAAGCGGTTCGACAAGATGCAGCCTGGTTTGAGTGGCCACACTCAAACGCGCAATGTTACCCGTGTTGGGCGGAATTTCGGGTTGATAGAGAACGACCTGGAACATAAAACCAAGAGATTATGTCACGTCTAATTCACTAAACGGCGGGCCATGCGATAAAGCGGAATGGGCAGCAATACGACAATAAAGATGAGGATCGCCAGTGCATGCAAGCCCATGGCCACGCTGGGCTTGCCCCATGCCAGCGGCCGCACCACTTCGACCATATGGTACAGCGGAACCAAATTGGCCAGCCATTGAGCCAGACGAGGCAATCCGCTAATCGGAAAAAAGATACCCGATAACAAAAAACTAGGCGTAACGAACAAAGTAAAATACATGTTAAACAAGTCGATCGATGGCACCACCGAAGTAACGATCATGCCCAGCACGGCAAACATAAGGTTGGACACCATTAAAAAAGGAATGATCCAAAGCGCATACCAGGACTGAATGAGACCAAACAAAGCCAATACCAGCATCATGATCAGGCCAAATAAAGCGCCCTTGGTGGCAGCCCATAATATCTCGCCCAGCACCACGTCTTCGGCCGACACGGGCGTTGAAATAATAGAATCAAATGTTTTCTGCCAAATCATGCGCACGTAACTTGAAAATGTAATTTCAAAGGTGGCGCCAAACATGGCGGTCGAGGCTATAAAGCCCGGGCCAATGAATTGCAGATAACTCATGCCCTGAATTCCATCGACATAACGCCCGACACCAATGCCCATGCTTAAAAGATAGAGCAGCGGCTCGAGAAAATTAGGCAAAATACCAACCTTAATAAGGCGCTTGTACACAAAAGCATTCCGATACCAAACGCGTAAAGCATGCCGCAGCGAAATATTTTTAAAAACCTGCATCATGGCAAGTCTCCCGAAAGCCGTGTGCCCGTTAAATGAATAAACACATCCTCAAGCGAGGTCTTGCGTTGGGTAAGACGTGAACTTTGTGACAGTTCTGGACGTTGCCTTAAATGCTGAAACAACGCCTCGCCATCAGAGGAATAAAGATAGGTTTGTCCCTTTTCTACGCGAAAAGCCACCAGACGCGGCTGTAACTCGGCCAGCGCTGCGCCGGACAATTCAACATCAAGCTCAAGTACCCATGCACCGACTTGTTTTTGCACCACCTCGTCGGGTCGGCCTTCGCAAATGATTTTTCCACGATCCATAAATACCAGGCGGTCACACAGGCGCTGGGCTTCTTCCATGTAGTGGGTCGTCAACATGAGCGTCACTTGCTCTTCTTGCTGCAAATTTTTGAGCAACTTCCAGATCCCGAGGCGCGCCCCAGGATCAAGGCCTGTGGTGGGTTCATCCAGAATTAAAAGTTTAGGGTGATGGATCAAGCCGCGCACAATCATCAGCTTGCGTTTCATTCCCCCCGAAAGCTTATCGACGCGTACCTTGGCTTTTTCGGTTAAATCCGAAAAACCAAGCAGTTCGTCTGCCCGCCTTTGTGCCTCTCGACCCGTGATGCCAAAGTAACGTGCAAAGATCACCAGGTTCTCGCGCACCGTGAGGTCGGGATCCAGGTTGTTTTCCTGGGCAATCACGCCCAGGTGGCTTTTAAGCTGCCTAATCTCCTGTAAGACATCAAAATCCAGCACCCGTAAATGACCCGCTGTGGGAATGGCCACCCCATACAGCATCTTCATGGTGGTGGTTTTACCGGCGCCGTTGGGTCCTAAAATGCCAAAACACTCCCCCCGTTGAACATTAAAACTGACCCCGTCGACCGCTTTAAGCTCGCCATAGTGCTTGCAAAGGTTTTCAGCCTGGACGACGGGTATATGGATCGCAACCATAAATTTATATTTTCAAAGATTACCATGGATTCCATAATAGGTAGATGGCATCCATGCACACAGATTCTTCTGAAGCAAACTCCGCCCATCGACCTGCGCTTGCCACCCTGTCGTTGGGGGCCTTGGGAGTGGTGTTTGGCGATATCGGCACCAGCCCGCTGTACGCCCTGCGGGAATGTTTTCACGGGCCGCATAAAATCGCAGTTTCGGCTGCTCATGTGTTTGGTGTTTTGTCACTGGTGTTTTGGTCCCTGCTGCTGATCATCACAATAAAGTACCTACTGCTTATCTTGCGGGCCGACAACAAGGGCGAGGGCGGCATTCTGGCCCTGATGGCACTGGTAAGCGCGCGCAAGCATTTTAAGAATCTAAAGGTACGCAGTCTGGTGATTGGACTTGGAATTATCGGAGCCGCGCTGCTGTATGGTGATGGCATGATTACGCCAGCTATTTCGGTGTTAAGCGCGATTGAAGGCTTGCAGTTTGCCGCTCCGGCGTTACAGCCTTTTGTGATTCCGTTAACCCTGGTGGTGCTGGTAGCCTTGTTTACCGTGCAGCACTTTGGCACCGCCCGCATTGGATCCGCTTTTGGACCCGTGATGCTGCTTTGGTTCGGAGTGCTGGCGCTTTTGGGACTACGCCAGATTATGGCCTATCCCCAGATCCTTAATGCATTGATGCCGGGATACGCGCTGCAACTTCTGTTAGAACATGGCTGGCATGCCTTTGGTATTTTAGGCGCTGTTTTTTTGGTGGTGACCGGCGGCGAAGCCCTGTATGCCGACATGGGACATTTTGGACGCACGCCCATACGAATTACATGGCTGGTATTCGTTTTGCCAGCACTTATGCTTAACTATCTGGGTCAGGGTGCGCTGATCATGATGCATCCCGAAAACGTATTTAACCCGTTTTATCAACTGGCCCCCGGGTGGTTGCAAATTCCTTTGATACTGCTGGCCACTGCCGCCACGGTGATTGCCTCCCAGGCTTTAATTTCGGGTGTCTTTTCGTTGACGCGGCAGGCCATTCAACTGGGTTATTCGCCTCGCATGGCCATCATTCATACCTCGCCCGACACCATCGGCCAAATCTATGTACCGTTTATCAATTGGGCGCTGTGCGTGGGAACCATTGGATTGGTGATGTTTTTTAGGACATCCAGCGCCATGGCGGCCGCTTATGGCGTAGCCGTCTCGCTCACCATGTTGGTGACAACGCTGTTGACCGGAGTGGCCGCCCGAAAACTGTGGCATTGGAACATGCCCACTGTGGTTTTGATCATATCCGTATTTGTACTGATCGACGGAATGTTTTTTACTGCCAACGCCTTAAAGTTTATCCACGGAGGTTGGCTGGCATTACTGATTGGTCTGGGGGTATATATTTGCATGTCCACCTGGATGGATGGACGGCGCTTGCTGGCCCAGCGCCTTCGGCTCAAGCGTATTTCGGTGCAACGTTTTATCGGAGACATGCTTAAAATGCCACATACCATGGTATCCGGAACAGCGATCTATATGACCGCCGACCCCGAGAGCATGCCGCAAGCGCTGTATTACAACGTAAAACACAACAAAGTGTTGCATAAAAACATCATCATCCTTTCAATGGTGATCGAAGACATGCCGCGCGTGGCGGCCGATGATCATATTCAGATCAGTCCGCTGGTAGAGGGTATGACGCGCGTGGTGGCTTATTTTGGTTTTATGGACGACCCCAATGTGATCGATGTGCTGATCAGTTGCGAAGACAAGGGTTTAAAACTTGAGCTTGGCGAGATTACATTTTTTATGGGCCGCGAATCGGTCCAAGCCACCAATCGTCCTGGCATGGCGCTATGGCGTGAAAAATTGTTCGTGTTCATGGCCCGCAATGCGCAAAACCCTACCGAATACTTCCGTATCCCCTTTGACCGTGCTGTCGAAGTGGGAATTCAGGTGGATATTTAATCTTTCCAAGTTGATTCAAAGCACCTTCGACGTTAAATGCCCGTCCGCCAACAAGGTTTCAATTTCCTGACCGGCATGCACGTCAGACGCCCTGCAGATGATTTTTCCGCTGGCTGCCAGGCGCGTGATCGAAAACCCGCGGTTCAGAATTTGCAGGGGATTTAAAAGTTCAAAGGTCTTGGCCAGCTGCACAAGCCGCTGGTTTTTTTGCTGTAAGTTCTGGCGCAATGCCTGTTGGCAGCGTTGCTCTATATGCCTGACCCGCTCTTGCATGTGGATCAGCGCCTGACGGGGGCTGAACGCACGCAGCCTGCTTTCGATGCCCTTAAGTTTTTCGTGTCCTAAGACGAGTAGATTTTTAAGCCGGTTTTGAAAGCGCTCATGGTACTCGTCTAACTGCAAAGATAGCTGCGCCCGCTCGGGTATGGCCAGTTCGGCCGCAGCCGAAGGCGTGGGCGCGCGCAAGTCGGCCACAAAATCAGCAATGGTGAAATCAACTTCATGCCCAATGGCCGATACCACCGGAATGGTTGACGCGGCAATTGCCCGCGCCACCGCTTCTTCATTAAAGGCCCACAAATCTTCTAGCGAACCCCCGCCACGCGCCAGCACCAGGACCTCTAGCCTGGCACACTGATTGGCAAGCAAAATGCCATCACAAATAGAATCGACTGCGCCTTCGCCCTGCACTTGCGACGGAATGACATAGATTTGCACGGTAGCATCGCGGCGCTGGGCAATTTGCACAATATCCCGCACAGCGGCACCCTGCGGCGCAGCCAGCACACCGATGACACGCGGAAATTGAGGCAAGGTTTTTTTGCGCTCCGAATCAAACAAGCCCTCGGCATGAAGCTTTTTTTTGAGCCGCTCAAAAGCCTGCGCCAGGGCCCCTGTGCCCGCTGACTCGGCGTAATAGACCTGCAAGTTGTAATAACCACGCTTGTGGTAAACACCCACACTGGCGCGCGCCGTAATTTTTTGTCCGTCGGCTAAATCATGTGGAATCTGGTTGCGATAGTTGGCAAACACCACACAGTTGATCTGGCTTTCGCTGTCTTTAAGCGTAAAATAAAGCTGTCCTCCCGAGCCATAATCTTTAAAATTTGAAACCTCGCCTTCGATCCATAGATTGCGCAGCAATACATCACCTTCGAGCACCTGTTTAATGTAGGCATTGGCTTCTGCCACGCTAACGACTTGGCGGGCCGCTTGGCCAGGTGACTCTAAAGTTTCAGAATCTGTCAGCACAGCGACTGCACAAACTGTGCAAAATATTTTGAGGCATCATGCGGTCCTGGGCTGGCCTCGGGATGATACTGAATCGAAAAAACTGGCCGACCTTTAAGACGTAAACCCTCTACAGTCTGATCGTTTAGGTTAATGTGTGTGATTTCCACCTTATCCACAGGAAATCCTTGGCTATCCACAGCAAACCCATGGTTTTGCGAGGTAATTTCCACAGCGCCTGTGGACAAGTTTTTCACGGGGTGATTTCCACCCCGGTGCCCAAATTTAAGCTTAAAAGTGCGGCAGCCCAGCGCCAGCGAAAGAATCTGGTGACCGAGGCAGATGCCAAAAATGGGCAGGCCAGATTGAATCAGCACCTTGGTGGTTTCAATACCATAAGTGACCGCCGCCGGGTCTCCGGGGCCATTGGAGAGAAACACGCCATCGGGCTTACGTTTAAGAATTTCAGCCGCTGGAGTTTGAGCGGGCAGAACTTCAAGTTCACAGCCTTCGTCATACAAGCGGCGCAGAATATTGTGCTTAACGCCAAAATCTAAAACCACTACTTTTTTACGTTTCTCGATCACACGCAGGTTGTCGGCTACCAGGCTGCAATTATCAAACGAACTGGTGTTCCACACATAAGGCTTATCTGTGGTGACATCCTTGGCCAGATCAAGGCCATTCATGTCGGGGCTGGCTTTGACTTTTTTAAGCAAGGCAACCGAGTCAAAATGGCTCGACGAAACAATGCCGCGCATGGCCCCCCGATCACGCAGATGTTTGACCAGTGCGCGCGTATCAATGCCCTCGATACCAGGAATGCCGTGTTGTTTTAAATACGCATCCAGGGTTTGACGGCCACGAAAGTTGGAGTAGCTGGCGTTGGCTTCTTTAACGATAAAGGCGCTGACCCAGGGTTTGGCAGATTCGGCGTCTTCGGGATTAACACCCACGTTGCCGATATGCGGGTAGGTCATGGTTACCATTTGTCCGGTATAGGAGGGATCGGTCAATATTTCCTGGTAGCCGGTAATGGAAGTATTAAAAACCGTTTCCCCGCAAACCTCGCGTTCTGAACCAAAGGCATCACCATCAAAGCGGCTGCCATCTTCTAGATACAAAACTGCCGGTTTAGACACTGACGAGAGTATAAACTGGCAAAGTAACTTTATTCAATTTGGGACTGCCAAAAAAGTCTAGAAATCCTGTCGTACTACACAATTTCTCCCGCCCATAATCGCGCTAAAAAATCCTTCCAAGGCAACACCAAAATCTTTCCACATAGGCGGGGAGCGAGATCCAGGGACACGACAATAGATTGTTTTACAGTATATTCCTCATTAAACGCCTTAAGCCCTCGCAGGTGTTTGTCTTGTACCTGGGTGACGCCTTTGACCTCGAGGGCAACTTGATGATCACCCAAAATAAAATCTACTTCGATATCCGAAGTGGTGCGCCAATAGGCAACCGAAAACTGCTTGGCCGAATAATGACTGTACGCACAAAGTTCCATGTATATGAAGTGTTCAAAAGGTTTGCCAAAATTCTCTCCGCCCCATTCAATACGGCCACGCTTTAATAAAAAGTTAGCCACGCCCACATCAAAATAGTAAAACTTGGGCGACAATATGACCTTGCGTTTAGGTTTTTTTTGAAAGACCGGACAAAACCGCCCCAGTAGCGTATCTTCGAGTATTTGAAAATATTCCTTTACCGTTGGCGCCGAAACACCACAGTCACTGGCAATGTTCTTGTACACCACCATTTCTCCGTTACTAAAAGCGGCCGATTCCAAAAATCGGGCAAACGAAGGCAAATTGCGGGTTAGCGCTTCAGCAGCGATTTCTTCTTTTAAGTACGTTCCAATATAGGCCTGGGCCAGCACCATGGGCTGCTCGTTCAAATAATGTAGCGGAATCAATCCGTGGTTTAAGGCCTTGAGTAAATCAAAATTGGGTATTTCGGCCGACACCAGCGGAAAAAGTTCGTATCGTACGGCCCGTCCGCCCAGTAGGTTGGCACCCGTCTGTTTTAACTTACGGGCACTGGAACCGCACAGGATAAAACGAAAACTGTGATTCACGATCAACCACTGAACCTCATCCAGCAGGGCTGGACACTTTTGTACTTCGTCAATAATGACTGGGTACCGATGATCATTTGCGGCCAACAGCTCCTGGCGGATCAAACCGACATCATTGATCAAACGTTGATATTCGCTTGCCAGTAGCAGGTCGTAAATCTTTGCTTTTGGAAAAATTTGCTTAAGCAGCGTGGACTTACCAACCTGCCGCGGACCCCATAAAAAGCAACTGTATTTTTGGCTATCTGCTAAAATCTGTGCTCGTTTTATCATGATAATATAAATATATCATTTATATTATACTCTATAATTAACGCGATTCTGGTATGTCGATTAATTAAGATGCATAAATTTACCTGTTTTTCCGATAATTTTCCGTGTCAATGTGCCTGTGTTTTCGCCGCGTGGCGCTACGTGATGCCGGGCCAGAGCCTGGACGCTTCCGCTATATCCGGGTTCCAAAAAACCTAAGGGCCCAAGACGTTAAACGCCTGTATGCCGGGTTAAGGGTGCGGGGACACCGGCTAAAAACGGTCGAAGATTGGCTTGGCTATATCGACCACTGGGACGAAATTAAGGCTTATTTTAAAAGCGAGAGATCCCGGCGTTATTTTGCCGCATCACAAGATACCCGCGATACCCATGCGGCACGACGCCAAACCTGGTTTTGTGAAATCGTGACGCCTTTGACCACCCGCTTTGATGCCCAGGTGCGCCGCCGCGTGTTGCATTCACCCTTGCAAAGTGAACTCGCGGCACGGGTCGGAACGCAGTTGTTTGCAGTCTGGGAGGCTAATGACCTCGCTGACCATCCCTTAAACATCCCCGAGGTCACACGCATCGATGAATTGTTCTATGAATATGACTTTGCCCGCAGCCAATCTGAATTTGACTTTGCCGGAACGCGTATCGGCCACATCCAGGTTCAAAATATGCTGCTGCATCCAAATGAAACCACCCGGCAGCTGGCCTTTGAATTGCGTGCCCGGTGGCTTACGGAACAGCGTGAAAAATTAGATGATATCTATGACCAAATGGTGGGTCTACGGCATGCCATGGCCCGTAAACTGGATCTGCCAAACTATATTCCGCTCGGTTACGCTACTTTGCAACGCCTGGATTATGGCCCGCGCCAGGTAGCCCTGTTCCGCAAAGAAATTCAAAAACATGTGGTGCCCCTGCTTGCCAGGCTCCGTGCAAAACAGGCCAAAGAACTAGGCGCAAGCAGTGTCAAACCATGGAACCGATCTTTTTTTCCGGACGTGGCCCTGCCTCCCGATATGGTTCCCGTAGAAACCCAGATGGAAAAACTACAATCCGTGTTTAGCCGCTTACACCCCACCCTTGGCGCACATTTTAAACGTTTGCATGCCGAAAACCTGGTAGACATTGAAAACCGCCCCGGAAAAAGCCCCGAACTCTTTTGCGAGGACTTTCCGGATGAAAACCTGGCACGCCTGTTTTGCAACAGTACGGGTATGGCCGAGAATGTTTTAGATCTGACACACGAATGTGGACACGCCTTTCAAAGTTTGGAAAGTTTTTCAATTCCGCATGTGGAACTGCAGAACCCGTCATATGAAGCCTGTGAAATTCCTTCCGTGAGTATGGAATTTATGACATTAGACCATTTGAATGTCTTTTTTAACCAAGCCGATGCCGAAAAGTTTAGGCGGGATCGGCTAATGCAAGCCATTACCGGATTGGCGTATGGTTGCGTGGTGGATGAATTTCAACACCACGTCTATGAACACCCCAAGTGGACTCCGGATAAACGCGCAGAGGCCTGGGTACAGGTTTGGAAAAAATACCTTGTGGGCGAAGATTGGACCCATTATGAAAATACCCAAGCGCATTGGTGGCAATATCAAGGGCATATTTATGGCAATCCGTTTTATTACATCGACTACGCCATGGCTGAAATCTGTGCCCTGCAGCTTTGGTTGATCCAGCGCAAAAATCCCGCCCGCGCCATGAAAATTTACCTGCAGCTGTGCCGCCTAGGAGGTACCAAGCCCTTTTTGGAGTTGTTAAATACGGTCGGTCTCCAAAGCCCCTTTAAACCGGGTGTGCTTGCAAAGTTGATGCGGGTACTGCAAAAAGAACTGGACCTTTGATTAAGGTCTAAATAGTGCGGGCTATAATTGAAGGATGCATTTCAATCATGTCACCCGTCCGCCAAACTTGACGGAAAGCGTAGTTCAGGAACTTTATCAGAATTTGCTCATGCGTACCGCACGCTTGTTTATGGCGCTGCCCGAGTGGCTCGACTTTATCCAGCATTGGAACGAGATCAAAGCCTATCTCGAAGGCGAAAGTGCCCGCCGCAACCTGGCCGAAGCCAGCAATGCGCTTGACCCAGAGGTTGAGGCACGCATGCGTTGGTTTCGCGAAAAAATTATTCCGCTGGCCACGCAGTACGATGCTGAAGCGCGCAAAGTCGTTTTAAATGCTCCCATCCGCAAGGAGCTCGAAAACAAGCTGGGCAAGCAGGTTTTTAACATCTGGCAGGCGCAGGAAACGTCTGCCCATCCGGTAAATATTCCGCAGCAGATCAAGATTGGAGAACTGTATTCGGATTACAGCCGCATCAAGGCCCAGGCCGAGTTTGAGTTTGGCGGAGAGAAACTGACGCTGACACAGCTACAGGCCAAGCTCATTGAAAAAGACGAAAACACGCGTCAGGCGGCCTTTGAAAAGTTGCGGCTCTTTTGGGCTGAACATGCCCAAAAAATGGACGCCATATACAGCGAGATGGTGACCTTACGTCAGCAGATGGCTGACAACATTGGCCTGCCCAATTTTATTCCCCTGGGTTATACCACCATGAACCGCAGCGATTACACGCCCCGCGAGGTTAAACATTTTCGTGACGAGGTTAAAAAACACTGTGTCCCAGTCTACGCCAAATTGCGCGCCCAGCATGCCAAGCAGCTGGGGGCCTTGTCGGTGAAACCCTGGAATCGTGACTACTACCCGGGGATAACCCTGCCCTCCAAAATTGTTCCCGCTGCCAGCCAACTTGAAAAAGCGGCAGCCTTGTTTGAAGCGTTGCACCCAAAACTGGCCGAGCACTTTCGTCGTATGCAGCGCGAAGGGCTGATTGATTTAGAAAACCGCAAAGGCAAGCGGGCCGGCGCGTTTTGCATCACCATGCCTGATGAGCAAAAGGTACGCCTGTTTTGCAACAGCACCGGAGATGCCGATGATATTTCTGCTCTGACGCACGAAAGCGGCCATGCTTTTCAGGCCTGGGAAAGCCAGTGGATTGATCTGGTGGAGCTACAATCTCCCACCTACGAAGCCTGTGAAATTCATTCCATGGGCATGGAGTTTTTGGCACTGGATCACCTGGAAATGTTTTTTAACGCTCAAGATGCGGACAAGTTTAAAAAAGAGCGCCTGATCCAGACCGTTACTTATTTTCCTTACATTTGCCTGGTCGACGAGTTTCAGCACAACGTATATTCCAACCCCGCTTGGACGGCGCAAAAACGGGCTGAATGCTGGGCCAGTTTGTGGGACGAATATCTTCCGGGAGATGACTTTAGCGGACTAGAAGCGTATAAGGCGCGCCTGTGGCAGCGGCAACTGCATATTTATGCCTCACCGTTTTATTACATTGATTACGCACTGGCCGAAACCTGCGCCCTGCAGCTTTGGCTGCTGCGTCGGAGGGATCCCAAACATGCCATGGATGTATACACGGCTTTATGCAAATTGGGCGGCACCCAATCTTTTCTTGCAATGATCGGCTTGGTAGGTCTGGAAGACCCCTTTAAACCGGGTGTGCTTGCGCCGCTCATGGCTGAAGTCAGTAAAGAACTGTTTACCGATAACTCGTCCGAAATCCGAACATGAGCGTGCCTTGCTCTTCGATGCGCTCAACTGCGTTTTCTGGCGGCACGAGAATTTTTTGACCCAGGATGGTGATTTCGTCATAACGATATTGGTAAGAACCAATCAAATCAAAATACGGACGGTGCTTGGCATGCGAGACGGATAAAAAGTCGAGCATGCCAAAATCAATTTCGCTAATGCGAAAGTTTCCGTCCACGGTGTGATAAAAGTTTAAAACGCCATGGGGCGAAGCTATTTCTAAAGCCAGGGTTGCTTCTGGAAGCAAAAACGCCACGCCTACGCCAGCAACCGTGTTTAACTGGTGCAGGTGTGTGAGTTCCATGACCTTTATATCTTTATAAAGGGGTTCATTTTCAACCTGATATTCTTCATAAAAACGACGGGTGAGATCGAGCCGCGTTTGCATGCCATCTTTAGAAAACACGGCTCCCACCCGACCGCGATAAAGCGCTTGGTTGGCTAAAGGTTGACCGGGGCTCCAGGAATGCATCAGTTCGCCATAGACATTCAGGTCAGGCAAAACCCATTGGTTTGAAAAGGGCATGCCAATCCATTGATAAGCCGAAACTCCGTAAATTTGCATGGCGTCATAACCGATATGGTAATGTCCGCTTAAAAGCAGCTGCAACTGCATGGCTTTGTTCTGCGGATAAAACCGGTAGGTAGCATAAGGCGAAAGGGTCATATCGTTGTCGTACTTTACATACTTGGGAATGTCGTATGCGGTTTCAGGAATTTCTTCGGCCCAAGGTATGGTCTGAAACGAATATCCATCGATCTGTGTGTAGTCAAGATCCCATCCGGCATATTTATTGTTTAAAAAAACGTCAAAGCGCAGGTCTAGCCAGGGTTCAAGGTGATGGTCAGAAAATAAGTGCGCATCCCAATCTTTGTAACGCAAAAAGTCGACTGTTTTGCGAATTTCATACTGATGGGAAAAATCCAGGCTGGTTTCGGTGACGTCGTGTAACTGCGCGGTGTAGTCAAAAGAATACGTTACTTTTTTTTCAGCCACGTCACTAGAATAAAGGTCAAATCCAAAAGGGTGTTTTTTAAAAAATAAAAACTCAAGACCCACAGGTTTCGCAAAATCATTATCTACCCACAAGTCTGTGTAAGCAGCTTCTAAACTGGCCGAAACATCTTGAGCCAAAAAAACTGAATCGACAGGATTGTTTTCAACAAAGTCCGAAGTCGGCAGATCAGTGATGTCGTATCCCACGGATCCGCTTAAAGCCGTCACATCACGGTGCCCGCCAAAGGCGCTGTAAGCAAACCAGCCCGGAAATTCCATATTAAAAAACCAACTGTGCTCGTAGGTTCCCCGCACGTGAGCCTGTTCGTCAAAACTTTGTGCCTGGGTCACAAGATCATCAAATGTGTTGTAATAATCATCGACGACTTGATCAAGGTCATATAGATTATTTTTAACTTCGTCCTCGGTAGGCGTCGTGCTTTCCGCGTTTTCAAGCATGGATTCATATTCGGGCGAAACCGCGTTGGCAAAATCTTCCAGGTCACCGATAAAGGCATCCAGCATAAAAGGGTCTGGATAATCATCCGTCAAATTAAACTGGCCAGGGGCATTGGCCTTAGCACTAAGCTGATAATACTGCTGAAAGACCACCAAAGGACTGGGGATCTGCAGTGCTTTGGGTCTTAAAGAAGGGTTGTCGAGCGACCAGCGGATGCGAGGGAGCTCCCAATCAAATTGATTGATCGGCTTAAAAGGGGCTGGGTCAGAAAGCAATGGATCCAAACGCTGCCATTGATCAGCCTGTAAGATTGCCTGGTAATCTGGCTCGGGCAGTGGATACAAGCGCCTTTGACTAAGCAGGTATTTTTCAAAATCAAAATTTCCCTGGTGCGGGTTAAACGCGTTTTGATCGGCGTCTTTCGGCTCTTGCCAGGATGGGCTACACACAATGTGGCGGACATTTTGACGCAGATCAAAAAAAGTCTGGTGCCGGTTGATGACCGAAAACAGCAGCGTACTCACCAAGTCCTGGGCAGGCGCATCCAGCGTTTGTACAAGCTGCAGGGCTCTGGCAAGCGCATAGCGCGCTTCTTCTGGGGGAGGGGCTGTTTCGCTTAAACCCTGTTGATCGGCCCAAAGGGTTTGTTGGTAAGCCATCAGAAATTTGTAAACCGAACCGCGTTGTTGCGTTTGCAGGGGTGTTTGTTGCTCGGCTTTGAGTGCCTGGTCAATGATTTTAAAGACCATCATGCGGTTTTTTAGCGCCATGAATGTGTCTGAAATCAAGTCGATTTTTTGTAAGGCCGTTTGAAGATCTGAAATACCAGGCCAACCATGCCGGAATATTTTTTTTAGCAGGTGAGCGTTTTTTGAAGTAGCAGCAGAAATATTTGTCGCAGACGCAGCTTCTAAACGACAACTGTTCTGTGCCCCCCCGGGCAAGCCTGCGGGTTCAGCCATGTCATGCGACCTGTGGGGTCGTCTCCATAAAGTCTGGCAGGCTTAAAAAAAACGCCAGCGCGCGCCCACAAAAACTTCGGCGCCATCACTGATGGATTCGGTCTTATCCCAGTCGATAAAACTGTACTTGTAACGCCCGTACACATCAAAATGACCCCGGTACTTATCCGTATTCTTGTAAAACAGATCACGTACGCCCAAATCAATCATGGCGGTACTACGATGATCCAGGTATCCAAATTGAAATTGGCCATACGCGCGGTCGGTGGCGTAATCTATGTTCAGAGCATTTTGATCGATAAGATAAGAAAAGCCTAATCCGTACACAAAACTGGCATCCATAAAATTTTGCAACATGATGCCGCGCGCATCGGGGTGAATCGGATTAACTTCGATGGCATAGGCTCCCATAAAACGTTGCTGAAGCTGCTGTTTACATAATGCAGGCTTGTCCGAAAAATAGATGCCCACGGTGCCGTTATACGGAGTTCCGCCAAGCAGCGGATGACCTTCATAGGGTGAGGCCATGCCCTGGGCATATACAAAGGATCCCCAGCCATGGCGTGGGCTTTTAAAAGCATCCATCATCATTAAGGAAGCACCCTGAAAGTAACCCCCTGTTTGAAATTGACCTGTCAATCGGTCGCCGCCCAGGTCGACGTGACCCGTGAGTGCTGTAGCACCCGAAAAGCGTCCCAGGCGGGGCGTGTAAAAAACGGTCTCATAGGGATGAAGGGTATAGTCGTTGAGATCTGTTTCAACCAGACTGAAATCGTATAAATCCGTTGTTAAAGCAGGCGCAGTGGTTTGTGCCGTGCCACTGACATCGGTGCTGTCTTGAAGCAGGCCTTTGCGTGCAGACCCGAAATAGTTAAATTCCAAAAACAACGGCGGTAAAAGCTCTGTCTTTAAAATAAAATGAGTATCCCATTGTTCGTAAGAACGCAACGTGTGTTTCTCCGTAAATGAATAGGATTGTTCAAAATTAACGCCATGGGCATCCACGCTATGCATTGTGGCGTCATATTTCCAGATGTCTTGATAGCTTTCTTCCAAAATCTCCTCGTAATACAAGTCGAATCTAAAATTCAGATGGCGATTTAAAGCCCTGTCTAAACCCAGCGGTTTAAAAAAGAGGTTGTTGCCCACGGTGGCTTCAGCCTTAGCCTGAAGGCTTATGGAGGCATCTTTTAGCCGAAAAATAGACTGCAAAGGATAGCTTTCCCAGGCTGCATCTTCTGGAAGGTTATCGGTTTTAATGTCTGTCGATAACCGTCCCGATGCAGATTGAACGGCACCCCACCAGGCATCGTAGGTAAACAAACCTGGAAATGCCACCATGAGCATGGCGCTGTTGGAAAAAGAAGAATTAAAATCTGCTTCGGTTTCAAAGTCTTTAAATTCGCCTTGGATGTCTTCCCAATTTGCATAGTAATCATTGATGGCGCTCGCCAGCGCGTCAGCATCTGTATCGGGATCGTATCCATCGGCGTAGATGTCTATCAGTTGGGGGTAAATACCAAAAAGCATGGATTGAGCTTCGGTAAAAATATTATCAAAGCTATACGCAAAATCAGGAATATTAAACGGAGTTGTATCATCGTCTGGGCTAAGATCGGTAGGCATGTTGACTTGGGCACTGGAATGTAAAAAGTTTCCACCGATGGTGATCTGGGGAGTGGGTAATTGACGGATCGCATGGACAACACGTTTGGTATACACGACCCCTTGTCTTAGAGCTTCTACATCAATATCAGCATCCGGTATATCTGAATAATTTTGGGAGTTGGCATCTTCTGCTGCCGGAAAATATTTTGAATAAAGCTGCAACCGCGCCCGCTGATACTCATCAAACGATAAGCCGGTTTCGGGTACAGGGGCTTGCAGCTCTGCGTGACTGTCCCTGATGGGATCCTTATCAGAGATCAGTTGCGGTACCGGTAATTTATACGGATTCAATCGGACGGCGCGCTGAGCATAATAATCAGAAAGAATGAATTCAGTCATTTACCTATGTATGTCGAAATCATTTAAAACAATACGTATCTAATTTATTAGATAGTGCTTACTTATCTGTCCGCCCAACCTATATCATCGCCCACAGGCTCTACGTTGTACCAGGGCTGGCTGTCTAAAAATGCCTGTGTAAGCGGGCTGTGCAAGTGATGCGTGAGCTGTTCGCGTGTAAAAGATTTTTCGAAGGCATTCATTTGAGCGTAATATTCTGCCATCCCCTCAGCGATATTGTCTTGCACATGCGGAAAATTCTCTTTGTCCAGCGCTTGTTCGAAAGCAGATACGGCATAGATCGCGTCAAGTTCACGCGCATAGGTAATAAATTCCTCGCAGGCTTGCGAACGGCAAAAAAATAAATAGAAGCCTTTTTCTCCGAACCAAACATGATGCAGTTCATGCAAGGTGGTGCTTAAGGTAACCGATTCATTGCCCGCCCGCCACTGAACGTCCAGCCAATTGTGCGCACACGGGCTAATTCCATGCTGATGAGATACGGCAATCACATATCCAAAATCTCTGGGTTTACATAAGAGTTGTTCTATTTCGGGCATAGGCACCACCGGTGACGGATGGTCGGGTAAATAATCTTTTAGCGTGGCGTTTTGCGCTGCCAACTGGTAGATCAGATCGCGCTGCGCCTGCATTTGCGACACGGCCCGTTCAGTCTCACATGCATCAGAATCTTTTTTAAAAACACAGGGGTTATACCAGGCCCATGACAGCCAGCGCAAAAGAAACAGCCCGCCTACAAAAGAGACATACAAAACCAAACCCCGCACGGGCCAGGAAAACACGGAATCATCTTGCTGCGGAGTTTCTGGGACAATCCCGATCTGTTTACAGTTCATAGACACAAGCATCTATCGAAACACCCCTATAACTATCCCAGTATTTTTTTGACTCGTCCGGTACAATAATCGCATGCCCAAGAAGGATTTTCGCAAAGGCGGTACCGTCATTCATAGACCCAGCGGAAAAAAATACATGTTTTTGGGTTTTTCTGACAATGACGAAGCCAGTTTATACCAAAAAGACGATGGCCTGGTAAAAGTGTTACTCAAGGAACTTGAGGAAAACTACTATGCAATGGCTGTTTCGCAACGCCAAAGCCGCGAGCGCCGCTCGGGGCAGATGTGGTAGGCGCAAACTCTGCCTTTAATTAAAGGGTTCCATCGGCAGCGCAAGGATATCCGCCAAATTTTATGTTTCTGCGCGTTTAAAAATCGCCAGCCAGTTTTTTGATGTGGGTTGGACGTTTGCAGCTGCGTCATCCCACAAATAACGTGTGCCGCTTACGTGCATATCAACAAGACCGACCCGCTGGTAATTTCTCTGAAGATACTCCTGTGCCCAAATAAAGACCCCCGGTTCGAAATGCTGCGTAGAGAACCAGGAATTACTCACGTGGACATAAACCATATACGCAGGCCTTTGTGCTTCGATCTCTGCAATCATTTCCTGGCGCATCAAACCCGCAAAACGCTGATTTTCAAGCAGTGCGTACATATAAATATATCCTGTGGCCGACCGGCGCTGGGCGTAAAAACAAATCTGCGGTTCAGAACCAAAGATACCGATTTTTTCATCTGGACGGGTGTGCGCCTTTATATAAGCGGCAATTTTCAGCGACTCTGGAAACGGACAGGTACCGTAGATACTGCGACACACCTGGGTCATATCCATACCAAACAAATAGTGTTGTTGTGTGTACAAAGACTGTACCAGCGTCATTGAGACAAGCATGATGCATCCTGCCATTTTATAGGCAGCCTTAACAGGCCATTTTTCTGTGATGCCACAAACGCCTACCCCCGCCAGCAATGCAATAGCGGGTAACCAAAGTACAAAATAATGTGGTCTAAAATACAAACCCGGACAAAGCGCCAAAAAAGAAAAACAAAAAAACCCAAGCACCCCTAGGCAACGTTTGGGGCGGGCCCGGTCTAATATCAAGACCACCAAACCAGCCAGGGCAAGCAGCCACACAAACCCTGCGGTCGGCACAATATTGGACATGCGAAAAGAAAAGAATACCCACCCAAGATTAGGTGGCATCATCAAGACATATTCCTGGGCATAGGAATAAGTCCAAAACCAGAATCGCGCAAAGACGCCCCCCCGCCAGAGCCAAAAGCAAATAAGTCCAAACGGCAAGGCAAGCCCGGTACCAAAAACACCCAAGCGCAGCGCGGCCTGACCCAGATGATTTTGTTTGCGTTGATTGATCTGATCGGCCAGTAAAAACACGCCCGTAAATGCCGCAAACATGGCCCCATGCTGTTTGACCACGACCGCCATTCCCAGCAACACACCGCTGATCAAATAGGCCCAAACTGTTTTAGACTCACGTGCGTGCAGGGCCAGTAGAATCCCAGCCAGCGCAAACACCAACACAAAATGCTCGGATTGTGCGAACACTCCCTGCACCCACTGACCGATGGCAAGCAATGCAAAAAAGATGGCTGATATAAGCCCGATCATGGAGCCATAAAGCCGCCGACCTAAAAAATACATGAGCACGATGGATACCCAATTGGCCACGAGCAATCCCAGATGCACGCCACGGATACTTTCGCCAAACACCGCCATCATAAGCGCATAGACCACATAAATTCCCGGCATCTTCATGTTGTAGGCCTGCGTAAAAGGCGCTACCCCTTGCAGCAGCAGTTGCCCGGCATAGGCAAACTCACCTTCGTCGCGTTCAAAGGGAACATCAAGCAGGCGCCAGCGGAGCAAGGCCGTACACAAGAGCACGAGACACAGTATCCCTGCGGTTATGGAAACGCGCTTCACTAAAGGAATTATGAACTACGCGTTGTAAATCGTCTTACCGGCGTAAAGCGTGCGCATGACTTTAGACTCAAGATCCCAGCCATAGAAGGGTGAATTTTTCGACTTGGAAGCAATGTGCTTGGGTTCAAGTCGCCAGCGCTGTGCCGCATCTACCAAAGTCACATTGGCCATACTGCCGACTTTCAGTGTGCCACGTTCAACACCAATGACCCCGGCAGGCCGGTGCGTCAGCAAAGACACGGCTTGATCCAGACTTAGTTTTTTAGTTTTTACCAGCTGCGTATAAGTCAGCGCCCAAGACGTTTCTAATCCGATAATGCCAAAGGCAGCCGAAGGAAATTCAAGATTTTTGCAGTCATCATGATGCGGCGCGTGATCGGTGGCAATGGCGTCAATGGTGCCATCGGCCAGGCCACGGATGATTTCGGCCTGGTCATGAGATTCACGCAGCGGGGGGTTCATTTTGGCATAAGTGTTGTAGCCTTGCACCATTGCATCGGTCACCGAAAAATAGTGTGGCGCCGTTTCGCAGCTGACTTTAACGCCCCGCGCTTTAAACTGGCGCACAAGCTCCACCGACCGCCCCGAACTGATGTGACAAATGTGAATGCGTCCGCCAAATTCCTCGGCCAGCAACAGATCGCGGGCCACGATGGTATCTTCAGAACTGTGCGGTATGCCCGAAAGCCCCAGCAGGGTCGCGATCTTGCCCTCGTTCATGCAACCCCCGCAACTTAAGGCATGGTCTTCACAGTGATCCATGACCGGGGCACCCGTCAGTTGAGCGTATTCCAGAGCCTGCCGCATCATAAAGGCGTTCGACACGGGATCCCCGTCATCGCTGAACGCCATTGCACCCACGCGGCGCATGCGCATCATGTCGGTGAGCTGCTGCCCTTGGCGGCCTACCGTAATGGCACCACAGACATAAATATCAACCAGCGATTCATCTTTGGCGCGTTCACTTACCCAACGCACCATTTCGGGGGTGTCGATCGGTGGCGTGGTGTTGGGCATCACCAGCACCGATGTAAACCCACCACGGGCAGCGGCACGGGAGCCCGTGGCCAGCGTTTCTGATCCCTCGTTTCCGGGTTCACGAAAGTGCACATGGATATCAACAAAACCCGGAAAAACCCACAGACCCTGCGCGTCAATGACCTCATCGGCCGAAGAACGGTCAGCCGCAGAAAGTTTTTCAAGCGAACCTATTTTGCCATCTTCAATCAATACATCGGTTTTTTTGTTTAGGTTTTGTGACGGATCAATGACGGTACCGTTTAAAATCAACACACGGGAACCCTCCTGCCCTGGGCTGGGATTACTGCGTGCGTCTTGACCGGCATTAAAACGGTTTCCCCTCATGCTTCCGCTCCGGTTAACAGATAAAACAAGACGGCCATGCGCACCGCAATACCGTTGGTGACCTGATCAAGAATAACGTTGCGGTCAGAGTCGATGACTTCTGATGATAGCTCAACGCCACGGTTAATGGGACCGGGATGCATCACAATGGTATGCGGCGGCGCGTATGCCAAGCTGTGCGAGGTGATTCCAAACACTTCGTTGTATTCGCGCAGCGACGGAAAATGCCCCGACTGTTGGCGTTCGATTTGAATTCGCAGCACATTAATAAAATCAGCCTTAGTGATGGCTTTTTTAAGATTTGTTTCGATCTTGACACCCAAAGACTCAATGCCCATGGGGATCAGTGACGGTGGACCGCAGACCGTCACTTTGGCCCCCAGCATGGTAAGACCGTATATGTTCGACCGCGCCACACGACTGTGTTTGATATCGCCCACAATGGTCACATGCTTGTCCTTTAAGGATTTGCAATGTTCCAGCATGGTAAAGATATCCAGCAAGCCTTGGGTAGGATGTTCGTTATAACCATCACCCGCATTGCACACGGGAATGGGAATATGGTCAGCAATCATTTTAGGTACGCCGGCAATATGATGCCGTACCACCAGCACGTCTACCCCCAGGGCATGCAGGTTTTTAACGGTGTCAATAATGGTTTCGCCCTTGTTGATCGATGTGGCAGACATCTGCAAGTTCATGATACCGGCACCCAGCATCTTTCCGGCCATCTCAAAAGCCGAACGGGTGCGTGTGCTGGGTTCGAAAAAAATATTGGCAATGGTTTTGCCACGCAAGGCCGGGGATTGTTTATTAGGCCGACTAAAGAAAGTTTTAAAATGTTTGGCTTGGCTCAACAAGTAATTTAAATGAGCTTTAGGCAGATCCCGGATGGCGATAAAATCCTTGCCTAGTTTTGCCATGCGCTTCCTAATGACCCCGTGGAACTATGGCTTAACGAAGTCGGGTAAGCATACCACGAGATTTTAGCTTGCACTATTCACATCTGGGAATAGCTTCTGCGCCTCATCCAACAACAACGTCACGGCTTCCTGTTGCGGTCCTTCGGCATAAATCCGCAGTAGCGGTTCTGTCCCCGAAAAACGGAAAAGTATCCAGTGCCCGTCACCAAAACGGTACTTGATGCCGTCCAAGGTTTCGACCGACTGGATTTTTAGGTTGGCAAACCGCATTCCAGAGGGATTTTTGAATTGTGCCATAAGGGCCTGTGGGTCTGTACCCGCATTGAGTTGAACATCCAGGCGGTGATAAAAAGTAGCTCCAATTTCGGACGCTGCCTGGTCTAAAAGCGCCTTGATCCCTTTGCCACCCATGGCCATAGATTCAAGCAGGAGCAGTCCGCAGAATATGCCATCGCGCTCTGGCAGATAAAAACGCACGCCATAACCACCCGATTCCTCCCCTCCTATCAAACAATCGGGCTGGAGTAAAAAGGGGGCAATCTGCTTAAAGCCAATGGGCGTAACCTGCAAAGGACATCCGTGCTGGCGGGCCAGACGATCCACGCGGTCGGTGATGTTAAAGGATTTGACTACCCTGCCCTGCATGTGACGATGCTGCAACAGGTGCCAGAGCAAAAGAACATATATATCCTGCGAGTTTAAAAAGATGCCGTCCGGGGTCATGGCGCCAATACGGTCGGCATCACCATCGTAGATCAAGCCCAGATCAAACTTTTCCTGACGCATGCGTGCTTGCATATCCTTGACATTGACTTCGAGTGGCTCGGGGTTGATACCGCCAAAGTGCATATCGCGCGTGGCGTTCATCTCCACCACCTGCAACTTTGAATCTGCAAAGGCTTTGGCCATCACACCCGCACCGCTGCCATACAAACAGTTGACGAGCACCTTTTGGGGTTGTTCCGCAATGCGGGCCATGTCTACCGCCCCTTGTAATCTCGTTAAATACAAGGTTTTAAGATCCAGGCTGGCAATCGTGGACGGAGCATCTGATAACCCGCTCAAAGGCCGATCCAGATGGGTTTCTACAAAACCAGTAACCTCGGAACCAGCCGATTTTCCGTAGCGATCCTTGATTTTAAAACCGTTATATTGGGCCGGGTTGTGGCTGGCGGTGATCATCACACCACCAAACGCTTTTTTTTCGAGTACTGCCACCGACACCGCCGGCGTGGGACAGGCTTCCGGTGACAACCATACACGGATACCACACGCCGCAAGGCACTCCGCTGTAAGTACCGCAAAGTTCTCGGAATGTTGCCGGAAATCGTAACCTACTACCACCCCCTGCTGGGCTCCATTTTGTGAAAGCACATAGGCGGCATAGGCCTGACTCACACGCCGGACATTGGATGTATGAAAGGCACCGTCCATGCGTGCCCGCCAACCGTCGGTTCCAAAAAAAATCGGTTCAAGCTGGTTCAACATCGACCCCCTTTACTTTACACTTTAGACTTTGGACTTTCGACTACTGTCACCGACTGGCAAACCTTGCCCCGCTATCTGGGAGCAAGGATGATACATGCACAAACTCCACTTCATGGCTCAACCGCGGCAGTTCTCGGGCCATCACGGCCATGGTTTCTGGACGCACATGGCAAATGCCGATAGCCGATCCATGGCGCTTGGCAATCAAAACCAACTCATGTAGTTTTTCTTGTATGTACTGGGTATCGGTCTGTCCATCTAAAAACACGTCACGGTGATAGCTGGCAATAAACAGCCGTGCGGCAACGGTGGCAGCTTGACTCCCACCGCTGGTGCGTGAATCCAAAAAATACCGGCGTTCCGAAAGAGGCTCGGTGGCTTTGGCATAACAACCCATAAAAAGCGCCATCAGATTTTTATCAGAGGTTGCCAAAGATCCCACATGGTTATTCAGGCCACAGGCAAAGGGCACATCGTCCATGGCCTTGGTGAGCGTTTTCATCATCTGATCAGCCGACATACCACGCATGATTTTAAGCGGATAACGTTGCATATTATGTTGCAACGCCTCCATGGGCATATGAATAAGCACCTCGTGCCCCAGTGCGTGAGCTCTTAAGGCGTTAGCGCGGCTGTGCAGAAAGCCTGGAATCACTGCCATGTTAAGTGATACCGGCACCGCAAAAATGGTGGCATAACGTGCTGGATCGTACATGAAGTCATCGACCACAATGGCCACTTTTGGTTTAACACCTCTCAAGGTTTGGCTGTGGTTAAAAAGTTTCCTACGCATGGGCCGAGAGGCCGTGCCGCTGTCATAACGGATCTGCTCGGGCGCAGACACAGCATTTTGCAGCCGCAAGGGCCGATCGCCAATGGGACCAGAAAAAAACAAACCCTGGCTAAAAACGCCGCCGACACAAAACGTTAAAAAAACAAAAAGTTTAAGGGATTTAAATGAGGGGCTCAAGCAGTCGGCTGGACCAACTGCGCCCGCAACAGCTTTAAGGCTTCTTGTAATTGCAGGTCATCGTCGTAGGTATATACATATCCCGGTTGCCGCATTTTTTCTAAGTTGGCCGTGGGAATTTCAACTTCAATATTGGGCACAATGCCTTTTTCGGTAATATCACTTCCATTGGGCGTCAGGTATTTGGCCACTGTAATGAGCACAGCGGATCCGTCAGCCAAGGGGAAAATATTTTGCACTGATGCCTTACCAAAGGATTTTTGGCCTAAGATCACACCCCGTTTATGGTCTTGAATGGCACCTGCCAAGATTTCTGAAGCACTGGCGCTGGCATGGTTAATCAGTACCACCAGCGGGCGCTTAAATTTAACGCCACCATTTTTAATCGAAAGTGTTTCACGCGAGCCCTCACGGTTTACGGTGTGAACCACTGCGCCTTCATCCATAAAATAACTGGATATTTTGACCGCATTGTCGAGCAAACCCCCGCCGTTATAGCGTAAATCTAAAATCAGCGCATCGAGTTTTTTGGGTTTATCAAGCTTTGCTACAGCCTCCTCGAGTTCGTCGTAAGCGGCTTTGGATTCAAACGTGACGAGGCGCACGTACCCAATATTTCCATCAAAGCGCTGGGTCTTGTCCACGCTTGATATCTTGATCACGTCGCGAATGATTTCAACATCAAAAGGCTTCTCTTGTCCGGAACGAAGAATGGTTAGAATCACTTTGGATCCCACCGTTCCGCGGATTTTGGAAACCGCCTCCTGCAGGCTGATACCTTCCATGGATTCGCCATCCACTTTAAGGATCTGATCCAGTGGCTGCAGTCCAGCTTTGGAGGCTGGGGTGCCTTCAATGGGAGAAATGACCATAAGGTGATCGTCTTTGATGCCGATTTCGATGCCAATGCCCTGAAGTTCACCGTCAAGACGGATTTTCATTTCACTAAAACCCTTAGGGGGCAGGTAACGCGAATAGGGGTCGTTAAGCGCTTTCAGCGATCCCTCGATGGCACCCTGAATCAGGTCTTCGGTCTGGATATCCTTGTTAACAAAGTGTGCTTTAACAATGTCGATGACCTGCCACAGCAAAGCCCATTGACTCGAAGGATGAAAGGTTTCGGCAGCTACATAAGTTCCAAGACCCAGTCCCGCAACAGAAAATGTTAAGACACAAATCCAAAGAACAATCTTTTTAGACCAATATTTCACAGTTCTGATTTTAATCATATCATCAGTTTACATAACCCATGGGGTCTACCGGTTTTCCATTTTTACGTACTTCAAAGTGCAGGTGCGGGCCCGTGGAATTGCCCGTGGATCCCACATACCCAATGGTTTCCCCACGGCTTACAATCTGTCCTGGTGTCACGACAATACGAGACTGATGTGCGTACACAGTGGTCAGACCATCGCCGTGATCGATAATCGTGGCTTGGCCATAGCCTCCCCACCAGCCCGCATGCACCACTTTGCCAGAGTCAGCGGCCACAATTTTTCGTCCGCGTGGAGCGGCAACATCGATGCCTGTGTGAAATTTGACTACCTTAAAAATGGGATGGCGGCGATTGCCAAAATAAGAAGACAACCAACCCCGCGCGGGCATGATCATCTCGCCGGTACCCAATCGGTTTCCGGGAGCAATGCGTTGCAACATTTGTTCAATTTCATGTGACGTACGTTCAAGCTCCTCAAGCCGACGCTCGTAGGCCTCACGCTCCTGACGGAGTTTCTCCTTGAATGCCGATTGCAAGGTTTCTTTATAAGAAATATCCTGCATCGTACCCACCAGGTTCTGCTTTAACTTATTGAGTTCTAGCTCTTCTTGCCGCAAGTAATCACGGCGGCGCTTTAATGCCTGATACTCCTTATTCATACGTTCCAGTAATCCCGTGTCGAGTTCGATCATGCGTTGAAAAGTATATTGATGCTGCACAAGCTGATCCCAACCGTTGGCCGAAAATAAAAAAGTCAGGTATCCCAGATTCTGGCTCATGTAGATTTCGCGCATCCTTTGCGAAAAAGCCTGCCGGTGAGTCTTAAGACTTTGTGAAGATTGTGCCAGCGATCGTTGCAACTGCCCTACCCGACCCTGTTGCTTGTTAAGCCGCTGACTGACAAACTGAAAATCGCCTTGTTTTTTTCTAAGTTCCGTACGTAGCTGTGACACTTTAAAGAGCACATTTTTTTCTTTTTCAACGGTTTGTTCGAGGCGTTCTTGAAGCTCCTGTTTTTCTTGCTCAATTTGGAGCAAGCGGTTGTGTTGATCGGGATCATTCAACGCGTAGGCATAGGTTAGGCCAATCATGACCAGCCCTAGCAAGACACGCACTCCCCATTGGATCAGATGCTGCACATTTATTCCTTTGCCGCCGACGCGTGAAAATGGCGGTAGATATTGTCTGCTACCATCTTGGGCAAACCCTCGACCAATCGCAACTGTGCCAGAGATGCTTTAGCAATATTTTCGACGCTCCCAAATTTTGAAAGCACGGTAGCCAACCGTTTTTTACCTATGCCGGGAATCTCATCAAGCGTGCTGCGCAGCGTCACATGACTGAATTGGGTTTTACGCAGACGGTTTGAAAATCGGTGCGCTTCATCGCGCAACGCAAGCAGCAGCCGGTGCGCAGGATGGCCCGGCGATAACGGCGTGCGTTTTTTAAGATCTGGATGAACGATATTTTCTTCTTGTTTGGCAAGTCCAAGCACATCGGTTTCATGCCCATGCAAACGGTTCAACGTTTCTAAGACAACGGCAACGTGCCCGGCGCCACCATCCACAAGCAACAAGTGCGGCTTAGGAAGCTCATTTTGGGCATAGCGCCTTTTCACCACTTCACGCATGGCCTGGTAATCGTCTGGTTTATTGCCTGGCAAAGTGATGGAATAGTGGCGATAAAATCTTTTTTCGGGCCGTCCGTCATAAAAGGCCACCGTGGCACCTGTCACCACACGTCCGCCAAGGTTACTGATATCAATACATTCGATGTGCCGTGGAAGCTGGCGTAGATTAAATTCTGATTTCAGAACCCCTAGCAACTCATGGGCATCGGCCTTATCCGCAAGCATCGACCGATCTCCCTGTCTGACTTTTTCCAGGGCGTTGCGTTTGGCCAGCAGTACCAGTTGACGTTTAACGCCTTTTTGGGGTTCCAGAATTTCGACCTTATGTCCATACTTGCCTTCCAGCCACTGGGCGAGCAGGTGAGCATCGGCAGGATTTTTTTCAACCACAATTTCAGCCGGCAAGGTTTCATGGACAAGATAGTGTTGTACCAGGGCTTGATTTAAAAAATCGTATTCAGCCAAACCTTGATCTGCTGTGGCCCGAGTTCCATGATATCCCGTCTGATTGACCAGACGGCCGCCACGGTATTCCAACACGCTGATATAGGTCCGGCGTCCCTGTGCCGCAAAGGCAAAAATATCCATGTCACGGGTATCTGCCAAAACCACATGCTGCACGGCATGCATTTTTTTGAGCGCCAGGATTCTGTCACGAATCAAAGCCGCTTCTTCGAAACGCTGCTGGGCAGAGAGCGCATGCATTTGAGTGCCCAGTTGAGTGATGACATGCCCGCCTTCGCCATTTAAAACCAGCAAAACCTGTTCGATAATACGACCATGTTCTGCTTGGGCATCTAAAAACTCACAAGGGCCCACACAGCGTTTAAGGTGGTAACTAAGGCACACTTTGTTTGGCAAGGGATTGCCACATTTTCGGTAAGCAAAAACATCGTCGAGCAACGCCACAATACGGTTAAGCACGCCATCGCTTGGATAAGGGCCAAAATACCGGGCACCATCGTTAAGGCGAATTCTGGTTTTAAATACCCGTGGAAAGGGTTCACGGCAAGTAACTTTGATGTAGGGGTAGGTCTTATCGTCCTTAAGCATGACGTTAAAACGGGGCTGATGTGCTTTGATGAGCGTATTTTCAAGCAAGAGCGCTTCGATTTCGGTACGAGTCACCACCGTGTCAATGTCGACCACGGTCGAGGCCAATACCGTGGTCTTAAATGTCTGGCTGCCCGCTTTGAAATAGGAAGATACGCGCTTACGAAGGTTTTTAGCCTTACCTACGTAAATAATGACGCCATGGGCGTCTTTCATGAGATATACGCCCGGTTGGGGCGGTAACGCTGTTAGAAAACTATTCTTCTTCGTCGCTGCTGGTTGGGCTGGAGTGGGCCTCATCCGTTTCAACTGTAGGTGCAGAAAGCGCGCCTGGCGTTAACACCAGATCCTCAAGCCGTTTCTTTTTGCGGCCACGGCGGGGCTCATCGGTAGCTGCTGCAACTGCCACAGAATCATCCTTAATGACCTCAATGGCCATCACTTCATTGACACCCGGATAAGGGTTTAACTTGACCTGAAAACGGCCAAGTTCTTTAATGGGTTTTTCAATCACAATCTTGCGTTTTGGAATTGAATAACCAAATTCTGCCAAAATTCGTTCGGCGATCAACTGTGAAGTCACCGCACCGTATAACTTACCGGCTTCAGAGACCCGCACTTTAAGGGTAAGGGATTTTCCGGTGATCTGCTTGGCGCGCGTTTCATATTCCTGTTTTTCTTTTTGCAGTTTAGACTGCCGACGTTGCTTGCTGCGCTCAAAAAGTTGGCGGTTGGCCTGGTTGGCCAGCACCGCAAGGCCACGGGGAATAAGCCAGTTACGGGCAAAACCTGTACGCACGCGAATCAGATCGCCTTCGATCCCAAGATGATCATCTGTACGCGTTAAAATGACTTCAAGATTTTTACGAACCGATTTCATACATTGTTCTCCTCTGTCATTAATCTACCTGAAATGGAATCAACCCGATCAACCTGGCGCGTTTAATGGCCTTGGCCACTTGGCGCTGACGTACCGCCGTTAGACCACTACTGCGGCGGGGAACAATTTTGCCACGGTCAGTTAAATAACGTTTCAAATTATTAAGGTCTTTAAAATCGACTTCGGCATATCCCGCATGCAAAAAAGGATCCGGCTTGATCTTCCGCTTGCGGATGATCAAGCTTTTCTTTACTTTTTTACCCTTTTTAACCGTGAGCTTTAATTTCTTAGCCATAACTCAATACTCCGTATTCATTTAATTTTTCTGAACCGAGCCCGCACTATTCATACTTTCTTGTAGCGGGCTCCCGTGTGTAGGTGTCCGCTTCATAAGTACAAATCATCCGGGCTAAGCATTAACGGCATCTGCCGTAACCGCCGCAGGCGACATTGTACCCTTGCGCTCAAGCATTTGCATCTGGTCAGCAATCACTTCAGATGTCCAACGCTTGATACCGTCTTTTTCATAGGAATCAATGGTCAAGCGACCTTCGATGTAAACCAGACGTCCCTTACTTAAATATTCGCTGCAGATTTCGCCTAAACGGCGCCAAGCCACCACACGGATGAAATCAGCTTCTTGATTTTGAGTGCCCGCACTGTTTTCTTGCCCACCAGGATTTACCGAACCGGCATCAGCGCTATCTTTGCTGCGCGGAGGGCGGTTAATAGCCACGGTAAAACGGGCTACAGCGATACCACTTGGGGTGTACTTAAGCTCTGGGTCTTTGGTCAGACGCCCAACAAGGATCACTTTATTCATCATGGCTAAAACGGAATATCGTCCTCCACAGCAACTGCTTCGCCCAAAGGCTCACCAAAGGGTACACTGCTTTCAGAAAAGCCTGGATCCTCCCCTACCGGATGTGCAGGTTCCGATGAAAAATCATCTTTTTTAAAGTGCTCCTGTTCCTGACCACTGCCCTTATCGAGCATTTTCATTTCGTTGGCCAGAACTTCGGTAACAAAACGGGTTTCGTTTTGGGTGGTCTGGTATTTGCGAATTTGAATACGACCGCCGATATAGATTAAACGACCTTTTTTTAGGTATTTGCCGCATATTTCAGCTAATGAACGCCATGTGACGACTGAAATGAAATCTGCCATGCTGGCCCCATCATTGCGCTTTGGGCGATCAACGGCCAAAGTAAACTTAGCCAGCGGCAAGCCTTCGCTGACATAGCGTAATTCAGGATCTGCAGTGAGTCGCCCAATCAAGAAAATGCGGTTTACGTTGCTCACATTTGATCCTATTTAGTGGTTGCTAACTTGGGCGTAGGATCCGGAATGCGGGTGGTCAGCAGAAAACGTAGCATCGATTCATGAATGTTTAAGGCAAACTTAAATTCAGCCACCTTGGGTGTGGGCAAGGTAAAATAAATGTGCACAAAGTAACCCTGCCGTTGACCTTTGATTTCAGAAGCCAGAGGACGCAACCCCCAAATATCTTCTTTTTGAATTTCTCCACTACTTTTTGTAATGGTCTCGGTAATATATTTACGCGAAGCCTCCCATTGAGCCTCTGTTTGGGCGGTGCTTAGAATGTATAAGATCTCATAATCAGCCATTAAAAACCTCCATCATTGGTTGGAATAGAAATGATAACATCTCTCTGTAAGCAGGCCAATGTCAGAATGCGTTGGGATGCGTCCGAAAGAATTCTGATATCCGCTCTAAATCCTCAAAGGCATAATATTCAATTTCAATTTTTCCGCTGCTATGGTTCCCCTGAATCTTAATCCTTGTTTTTAAGATTTGGCTGATGTCTTCTTGTAAATTTTTCAAAAAAATATCTAAATCTTCTTTAATATCTTTTTTAGATTCTCTATTTTTTTTAGGTGCATGTTTCTCTTTGACATGCACCTCAACCTGACGGACATTCAATTTATCTTGCAAAATTTGGCGCCACATTGTCAGGCGCTCTTCGTCTGATTCTAAACTAAGAATTGTTCTGGCATGTGAAGCGGTCATTTCTTTTTTACGAATACTCTCTTGAATTTCTGATGGTAAATCAAGCAGGCGCATCATATTAGCCACCTGGGAACGGCTCTTACTAACCTTAAAAGCGATTTCCTCTTGGGTTAGGCCAAATTTGAGACTTAATTCTTTATAGGCTTCGGCTTCTTCGAGCGGTGTTAAATCTTGCCGCTGAATGTTTTCGATTAAAGCAACCTCGAGCGCTTCTTGATCACTATATTCTTTAACAATGACGGGAATAGTCTCTTTTCCGGCTAATTTTGAGGCTCTAAGGCGTCGTTCTCCGGCAATGAGCTCATAACCCAATTCTTTTTTTCTAACAATAACTGGTTGAGTAACTCCATAAGTTCTAATCGATGCGGCCAGTTCTTGCAGGCCTTTAATATCAAAATCCATTCTGGGTTGATATTGATTAGGTTCAATTTCTTCTAAAGGCACATTCATAACGGTGCGTCCCGATGACAAACCGGTCTTGGGGATAATGGCATCCAATCCCCTTCCAAGCCCTTTTTTGATCACTTTGCCCATCCCCTTTACTCCCTAATAAATTTTCTCGGAAACTGTTTCACGTGAAACAATCGCAACATCCGGATTGTCTATTGGTTCCATTATACTGATGAATTCGTCAGAAAACATTTGATAAGCAACTGCCCCGGCAGATTCTGGGCTGTATAGAGCGATCGGAAGGCCATGGCTAGGCGCTTCGCTTAAACGCACGCTTCTAGGAATCATGGTTTTAAAAATATAGCCTTCAAAGTGTGTTTTAACCTCGTCCACAACCTGCTGGTTCAGGTTGGTACGCTTGTCAAACATGGTATATAAAATTCCAAGAATTTTGATCGCAGGATTAAAGCTATCTCGAATAAGTTCGACAGTTTGAAACATGTGCCCAATACCCTCGAGGGCAAAATACTCACACTGTAATGGAATGACGATGCCCTCAGCAGCTACCAAACTATTGATGGTTAAAAGCCCCAAAGAAGGTGGGCAGTCGATAATGACGTAATCATAAGAATCCTTGTAGTTTTTGATTGCTTCCTTAAGCACTGTTTCACGTGAAACATTTGAAATCAATTCAATTTCAGCGCCTGCTAAATCTTGATTGGCGGGAACCATGTGCAAATGATCAAATGATGTGGGATGAATAACGTCGATTAAATTGACCCCGGAAATAAGGGTGTCATAAACTGTCAGCTCCATATTTTTAGGATCAATCCCAACGCCGCAAGTGGCGTTTCCCTGCGGATCCATATCAATCAAAAGGACTTTTCTATTTCGTAACGCCAGGTATGAACTAAGATTGATGGCCGTGGTTGTTTTTCCGACGCCGCCTTTTTGATTCATGATGCTGACGACATAAGCCATTGATTTAAATATAACAGAGTAAATTTAAATGATCTAACCTGGATTATCAAAGTCAAACTCTCTCGGCATGGAGAGGGGTAGACTGTGAGACTCCCAAAAATATGGGACACCCTTTTAAAAAATACGACAAATCAAACAAATGCTATTTAACCTTAAAACTGTTGCGAGTAGCCAGGAAACCCTGTTTGTCACCGTAGAAAATCTTGTTCTACGCACCCACCTGTATGCCAGCCCACAGCAAACGACTTGGGCGGTGCGCGCGCGATCGGCATTGGCAGGTATCATTCTCGCGACGGCGGTATTCTCTATTTTTGATCCCCGTATGAATTGGATTCCGTACCCAGAACGAATCCTGGATGCAGCACTGCATAAATCGTTGATGGGATGGGCTTTCGCCCTCTTATTCATACGACTAGCAATCATCAATGGGCCTAGAATTGAAGAAAATATGATGCGTAAAATTCCGTCCGACATCATGGATTTTATTCATCAGAATCCAAAAGATTTGAGTGTGGTCAAAGAAATAATTCATAAAAATATTGGAAAGTTGTTTGATTTCAACTTGTTATATTTAAATTGGATGAAAAAAGAAAAACACTGGGATAAATTGTTGTGGCTCAATGATCTGAATAAAACCAAAGACCGTATGCATTGGCCAATGGGTTTAACTTCATCGCTTATATTTGCTGCTGCACATTGGCCGCTGATGCTCATTGCGTCCGTCTTGTCAGGCAGCATCATTCTTCCGTGGATGCAATTTGGTCTAGGGATGGCTTGTTGGCGACAAGCCCGAATACATGGGATAGACGAAGCAGTGCGTTTACATCGGGCTTATAATGCTTCTATTTTTTTGTTTATTTTCTTTGGTAATTAATCGTGAAGTGAAAATCATTTTTAGTGTATTGGCCTGAAAAATTGAATTTTTCTGAAATCCCATGTATGAATTTAAGGAACAATGCTGGATACCCGCTAAAACCGTGCGAGAATGACATGTTTTTCGATAGCCCCAAACTTCATAGCCGCGTTTAGACAGATTCTACATAATTCAATTCTTTTCCATACGTTTCTTCAAGCCCATACAAGGCCAATAACCCAATTAAAACACACAGCGCGCCTACCATGGCCCCTCCGGGAATCACTCCAAAATGACGTTTTAAAAACTGAAATAAAAATGTCAGCGGCACCACAGACCCACGGATAAAGTTAGGCGCGGTGGTTGTCACGGTGGCGCGCAGGTTGGTACCAAATTGTTCAGAAGCTATCGTGACAAAGACAGCCCAGTATCCGATGCCAAATCCAAGCGCCAGACATACCCCATAAAATAGGGGAGCGCTTACTGGCGGAAGCATAAAGTAAATGCTCATAAATATAGTGGTGAGCAGCATAAAAACAAAAACAACTTTCTTGCGATTTTTAAGATACTGACTTATAAATCCACTTACAAAATCTCCCAGCACGAGGCCAGTATAACTAAACATGATGGCACGGCCGGCGCTGATCGGGTCGGGGAGGTTGAGGGCCAGGGCAAACTCGGGTGAAAAAGTAATTAAAATGCCAATCACAAACCAGATAGGCATTCCAATTAATATGCACTTTAGGTATTTTAAAAATCGTTTGGCATTGGTAAATAAACTAAAAAACTGACCGCGCAAAACGTCGGCCTGCGCAATTTGTTTGTACATGCCAGATTCGTACGCGCCAATGCGTAGTAACAACAGCAGTAAGCCCAAACCCCCGCCGATAAAATAATTGATGCGCCAGTGAAAGTGCTCTGCAATATAGCCGGCAAACACGGCGCCCATAATGCCTACTGTGGCAATAATCATGGTGCCGTAACCGCGGGTTTCTTTAGGCAGTGTTTCGGCTACCAAGGTTACTCCTGCACCCAGTTCACCTGCCAAACCAAGTCCAGCGATAAAACGCCAAACGGCATAAGCACCTACGCTGTGGGCAAAACCGTTACCGATATTGGCGATAGAATATAAAAAAATGGACCCGAATAAAACTGAAAGGCGCCCTTTTTTATCCCCCAGGATGCCCCACAAAATTCCACCCATCAGCATCCCGGCCATTTGCATGTTAAGCAATAGCACACCCTGATCAAAAAGTGCTTGGCCCGAAATTCCAAGATCTTTGAGGCTGGGCACTCGGACAATGCTAAACAACACCAGATCATAGATGTCGACAAAATAACCTAGTGCCGCAATGACAACCAAAGAATTGACAATAGATGAAAGAGGGAACATGAATAACTGGAACAATTTTACTGACGAAAAAGAAAAACCGCCAAATTATTACTAACTTGGCGGTCTTTGCAGTTACTTAGTTTAAACTAAATAAAACCTTTTAAGACAAAGCTGTCTTATTGAGCCGGAGCTTGAGCAGCGGCATCAGCCGGGGCTTGTTCAGCAGCAGGGGCTTGCTGTTCAGCAGCAGGCTGTTCCGGAGCTTGAGAAGCTTCTTCTTTTTTCTTGCAGCCGACGACCAGGGTCACAGCGCAAAGCATAAGAGCCAAAACGACTAGTTTGCGATTGTTCATGTATTTCACTCCCTTACTTTGAAATTAATAACTGGGTAAAACCAATTACCGAGAACAAATACTACAATACAAAATAAAAAGTTACCAACCGTTTTACTGTCTTGAATTTACCATTTTTTACCGGCGTTTTAACTGAACCATCAGCACAGTAAGATCGGCTGGGTTGACGCCTGCAATCCGCGAAGCCTGTCCTAAATTGGCAGGCCGTAATTTTTCTAGTTTTTGCATGGCTTCCTTACGCAGCCCAGTCAAGTTCAGATAGGAAAAATTTGCCGGAAGCGGTATGCGCTCGAGCTGTTGAAAATCACGGACTTGCTCTTGTTGCCGCGCAACAAAGCCTGCGTACTTGATGTCTGTTTCCACATTAAGACGGGTAAGCCGGTCAAGGCCATCGTCAATAAACCCTAGTGCAATCAGACGATCCAGCGTGATTTCAGGCCGTTTCAGAATTTCATCAAGCGCATGTGTTTTTTTGATCGAGATACCCAAAACATGCAGACGTTCTAGGGTAGGGGAGTCTGGATTGAGGCGCAACGCTTTTAATTTTTGCACATACGCTTGCATGTGCATCTTTTTTTGCTCAAATTTATTCCACTGGCTGTCTGCCACCAGCCCCACACGCCTGCCATAAGAAGTCAGACGTATGTCGGCATTGTCTTGTCTAAGCAACAAACGAAATTCAGAACGTCCCGTAAACATACGGTAAGGTTCGGTAATCTCTTTGGTGATCAGGTCGTCGATCATACAGCCGATGTATGCACTGTCGCGCGTCAGCACCATGGCTGGTTTACTTTGAACTTTAAGCGCGGCGTTGATGCCTGCATACAGGCCTTGGGCGGCAGCTTCTTCGTAGCCGGACGTACCGCAAATTTGGCCGGCGCAATACAAACCCTCAACGCGCTGCAGTTCAAAGGTGTTCTTAAGTTGATGCGGAAACACAAAATCATATTCCACGGCGTAACCCGGGCGCACAAATTCTACCTGTTCAAGCCCTGGCAACGTGCGCATGGCTTTAAGTTGCGCTTCAGCCGGCAGGCTGGTCGAAAAACCAGAAGGGTACATCTCGACGTGATCCCTCCCAGTGGGTTCGATAAAAATCTGGTGGCGGTCTTTATCGGCAAATTTGACCACTTTATCTTCGATGGAAGGGCAGTAACGCGGCCCCGTGCCTTCGATCTTGCCAGTGTACATTGGGCTTTCGTGCAGGTGATCACGAATGATCTGATGCGTTTTATCGCTGGTGTAGGTCAGGTGGCACGGTATGTTAGGACAGTCTAATTTTTCGGTACGTGTGCTGAACTGATAAGGCTGCACGTCTCCGGGCTCAAGTTTCATGGCAGAGAAATTGATCGAATCGCGATGCAAGCGCGGAGGCGTGCCGGTTTTTAGGCGCCCAAGTTCGACTCCCAGATCGCGTAGCGCGCTTGAAATATCATTCGACGCTTGTTCGCCTACCCGGCCGCCGGGCGTATGCACCAGTCCGGTATGCAGCAAGCCACGCATAAAGGTTCCGGTCGTCAGAACCACGGCCTGTGCCCGGTATTCGGTTCCGTCCTGGGTGCAAACACCATAGACCCGTTTGGAGCTGCCTGCTTCGTTTTCATATAGGAAACGAAGCACCATGCTTTCCCGCACATCCAGATTGGCCTGCCCACATACGGTCTGTTGTGCCAAACGCTGGTAGGCGTACATGTCGCTTTGGGCCCGCAGCGACCAAACGGCCGGGCCCTTTGAGGTGTTCAGCATTTTAAGTTGCAAGGCGGTCTGGTCTGCTGCCCAGCCCATGTAACCCCCCAGAGCATCCATCTCAAAAACAAGATGTGACTTGGCGGGTCCGCCGATAGCCGGGTTACAGGACATTTTTCCGATGGTATTGATACTGGCTGTCAGCAACAGGGTAGGGCAGCCCATCCGCGCCGACGCCAGAGACGCCTCGATACCGGCATGTCCGGCACCGATGACGATAACTTGGTAGGTTTGGGCAGAGGGCATGGGGAGATTTTAACAACCTTGATTCAAAAGCCCAAAAAATACGATAGTTTTTACATGGTTAGAAGCCATCAAAAACATATTGCCCACCGACCTCTTGAGGTGACACGGCCTGATTTTTATACGGACCTTTCAGATCCCGGCGTATCTGCAGAACTTGCGGAACGGATTTTGACCATCCGTAGAACCCTGGGATATCCCGATGGTGTACGCTTATTTACACCCCGGCCCCGTTGCAGCAAGCCCTTGGTGTATTTTCCAAACCCGCTGGTTGAAATTCAAAATGCGGATTCTGCTTTGTATTTGGGCCCCAGTGCAAGATTCAACGGCATGACGCATGGCCAGATCGATCAGTGGAATGTCCGTGGGTTGAATCCTTTGTTAAAAGCTTTTGTCCAAGCGCTTGAAAATCTATATGGAAGCGAAAAACTCTACCGTCAACGGTTAGAAATTGACTTGCGTGTCGGTCCAAGACAAAGCACTAACAAGTGGCATACCGATGCGGTTGACAGCCGTTTTGGAATTTCTTTTGGTGGCTCAACCGAGTTCCTTGATGTGGCGCGCATCCCTTGGGCAGGGGGGGACTTTCAAGAGAAACTACAAACATTGCTCGATGATGGTTTATTGAATGTCATA
Source organism: bacterium (assembly GCA_023249225.1). Classification (GTDB taxonomy): domain Bacteria; phylum Margulisbacteria; class Marinamargulisbacteria; order JAHFDA01; family JAHFDA01; genus JAHFDA01. Next base: position 32,614 of record JAHFDA010000008.1, on the reverse strand, counting down.
CGCTTTGACCCAGGCATCATCTATTTTTGGGGTGGCACCGAACTGCATTGCAGCCCTGACCGAATCGCTGAAAAACGCTTTTTAATTGTGGCTACCCAAAACCGTCCCCGAAAGCAAGGCTATGTTTTTGATTTAAAAGATATTGGGTCTTAACGCAAGTTGCTGGAATTGCGTTTGTACAGGCAACTTAACCGGGCACGTAGGTACAATCCAGCTTTTGGGCAGATCGCTTCAACGCCTTGTCGAGTGTCCACAATTTCAATGATCCGATCTGACAGGTGTACAGGATCTGAATGTCCGTCCATGAAAGCCCTTGGCCCCACAAGGTGAGCTTGTCCATAAAGAGCATGATCTCTGATTCAAGATGGACATTGGTTTTGGGAAGACGGCTTAAATTACCCAAAATTGCACGACGTTGTGATCCCAGATGGCCCAAAGCAATTTCTCCCAGAATCCATGGATGCACCACAACAACGTTGTCACGCAGGAGCTGCTCCAGATTGGATACTCTACCGGGATCGGCAAAATAGTCGATCCAGACAGAGGTGTCGACCACGATCATGAAAAACGGCGTCTGCGGGGGGCGGAGGCGTGTTTGTAAATACCATGCATTTTAATCAGATTTTGCCGTGCCTGTTCCTGCAAGACCAGATCCAGCGCATGGTGGATCAGGCTGGTTTTTTCGTGGATGCCGGTGGCTTTCATGGCCTCGGCTATTTTCTGGTCATTAAGGTTTAATGTAGTTCTCATGCAGATTATGATGCACTAATGATATGCAGGGATGCAAACCATTCTGCCTGACCCCTCTCGAAATCAAAGCTTTATGTCTTGCCCCAGCACCGCCAAAAACTGCGTGCCCGAAACCCGCTCCAGCCCCTCATATTGGAAGCCACGTTTTTCGTAATGCGGAACCATGCCTGCATTCACCAGTTTTAAAATGATACGTTCCGCGTTGGCATCCTGGGCCAGGACCCGACTGCCGAAATCAATCAGCTTTCGGCCTAAGCCTTGTCCGCGCCAGGCGGGATTAAGGCTGACGAAAACAATTTCACCCACCCGCTGGGCGTTACGGTAATACGTGGCCAAACACAGGACACCCCAACCCCCCTTAAATTCAAAACCCAGCATGGCCTCGGGGCCGCCGTTATACCTGCGGATATCCTGAATGTATGACATGGCGAGGGTATTGGCATATCCTAAGGTGAGATCCAGCCCTGCCATTTCGGCTTTTCGTTTTTCGCTTACGTGCGCGGCAAAGTCATTTGTCTCGCGCAACCACTGGGGCACAAAACTTTTGCCGTGTTGAATACGGGCAACCGCTCCGGCAAAACTTCCGGCTCGCTGTACCGAATATTGCAAGGGTGTACCGCCGGGAATCAACGGTTTGTCATGGGGTTCACAAAAACGCGTGTGCATGGCCTGATGAATTTCGTGCGCCTGCCACGGATTGCTGTGCCGCAAAAAATAACGCCGCAAGATTTTTAAGGATTCGGCATCTCGCAAGTGTTGGGGGACGTGCAGGTTTGGAAACTCGAGTGCGCGGTACATGGCCTGGGCAACGGGGCAAGCACGATGCCTGTTAAAGAACTCGCTTAGGTTAATCAGCGCCTGCAAGGATGCCGGATCTTCGACAATAAGGGCTTCTGGAAAGCGGGACCACTCGGCTGCCCACAGCAGCCACTCTTTAGAATGTCCCAGCGCCAAAAAGTTGAAGTACACCTTGAGTGCCTTGCGGGTCAGCGGGGTGGGGGATAGATTGGGTGAAAGATTTTTGTATGCCTTTTGGACAAGGCAAAGATCCAGTGAGCTGGCTAAATGTCGGTATTGAAGGCGCATGTTTTCTATATTAGATGGGGTCGCAGATCCATTTAGATTTCAATCTGGCAGAGGAACTGATACACCCACATGTTGATCGAGAAATTGATGTACCGGATCGTTGGCATCCGAAAAATATTTTGTGTAATTGGCTTTCAAATCCACAATCTCCGGTTCGTTGCTATTGTTCTGCAGCAACCATTGCAAGGCTTCAATCCGTTGCGCTGGCGTCGGATGTTCTGGCGATACCTGATAGATCACCCGCAGTAACTGGTATATCGTGCGTGCGGTGTGCGGGTATAAAGCTTTGAGATATTCACGTGCCTGATTCCGGACAGCGGGAATGGCATTGTCTTCGGCAGTTTCATAAAGCATTTCGGTGGCGGGCGTTTTGACATCTTTCTCGCCCGAAATCATACGCGCATTTTCAAGCACGGCTTGATTCCACATCCACTCCAGTGCCTTGAATGATTGTTCAGGAAAAACATTGGAATTCCAAAGCACCTTTTGATAGCAACCAAAGCTCGGGGTCTGCTCACAGACATCCTGAATTTGAACTGGCCTGGGGGTACATGCCGCCAAGGCTACCGCTAAACCTATCACTGAAGTCATAGGACAACCTCCGTAAGAATTTGTTTATTATCGGAGATTGGTAAAAAAGAATTCAGGAAAAAATCTACAGTCAAAAAATGATATAAATAACCCTGACCCAAGTCTCGCGATACAATAAAGTACGGCCCGCTCATGACATCCAAAAACACCAAATCCGTCTACATTATCGCTGGCCCAAACGGGTCTGGAAAAACCACGTTTGCCCTTAATTACCTGCCTGTGATCGCGGGTTGTCGAAATTTTATAAACGCCGACCTTTTAGCGCACGGACTCTCGCCCCTTAGTGTTGATACCGCTGCGATGCAAGCCGGCCGTTTGTTTTTAAAACAGATCGCCCTTCAGATTACGTTAGGCGTTGATTTTGCTTTTGAAACCACGCTATCGGGTCTATCGTACGTTCAACTCCTTGGTAAGCTACGCCAAAAAGGATATCGCTTTCATCTGTACTTTTTATGGGTTCCAGAAGCTACTTTGGCGATTAAAAGGGTTGCGCAGCGCGTGAAACGTGGCGGCCATCATATTCCCAACCACGTTATAAAACGCCGTTATCAAAAAGGAATTTTTAATTTATTTCACCACTACCTTTCGGTATTGGATTATGTTGCAATTTTGGATAACACCTCGGCTCATCCGAAACTCATTTATGAGAAATCAAACGGCCATGAGAAAATAGTGCAACCAAAGATTTTTTCGCTTATCAAGAAGCAGGCAAACTATGGCTAAACCAAAAAAAATCGACTCGCGCCCTTCTGCCGAAGGACGTCGGGCCGAAAAATCCCTGCAAGATGCCGTACGTAAAGTACTCGAAGAAAACCGCCGACTCGGTATTCCCATTGCAGTCATGCATAAGGGTAAGGCTGTGTGGATGCCGGTTGAGAAAGCATTGGAACTTGAACGAAAGAAAGCAAAATGAAACTTTCTTTGCCCTGCCACGATAAATAGTACGTGATGCATCATCGCCAGATTGCCGTAAGCACTGAACCTTTTCGTGTGCTGCTTGTTGAACAGATCAATGCGCAGGCCGGTAAAGTTCAGGCGCTTTATGTCCCGTTGACCGTTGAGGGTATCCCCCGCCAGCTGGTGCTTTTAGGCATTGCGAATGGCGCAGGTGAGGCCGACCTTCAAAGCGCCGAACGTGTGTGTGATACAAACGACTTTGACCTTTACGGCTTTGAACGGCGTGACTTGCGTGGAGCATGGGAGGGGCAAATTCTTCAGATGCTGATCGATACCGGCTTTCGTTATTTGGGCCTGGCGTCCACAAGTGAACAGTTCATGCGGCACCTTGAAGAAAAACATCACGCCTTTCATCTGGAAGCGGGTTGGGTTCCGGGCGTACGCACGCGTGCGTTGCTGTACTGGCCACCAGCACTTTTGGCAGCCACAAGCGCAGCGCTGATATATCGACGGGCACTGTGGGAGATGGCTTTAAGTCGCAGAGAGCTTTTATGGGCTGCTGGCGTAGTGGCACTGTTTGGACTTTCTGGCATTGTTTATCAAATAGCCACATTGGGAGTAAACCAGTTTGGCAACTGGCTGTCAGGCCTTGATGAACCTTGGGAGCGTTATAAAACCAAAACCATTGTTGAAATGTTTGCCCAGAATCCCAACAAAACCAGCATGCTGGCGGCGGTGACGGCAGGACATCTGGAAGCTTTACACAAGATACTCACGGAAAACTAGGCTTTGGTTCAATCAACCCGCCAGATCAAAATCAAGGGCGGTTAACCCTTGGACATCCATCAGTGCACGCAAGCGCGCCAGACCGTCTTGTAGCAGTTTTCGGACGGCCGTGGAACTTAAAGGTTGCGCTGGGCCTGTGTATTTGGAAGTCCTGGGAATCAAGTGGTAATACTGCTTGCCGATTTCATTGCCTGCCACTTCGTTTGGTACCTGCGGATGCTGGCCAAAGGCCAGGGCCACCACAGCAGCTTCGCGGGGCAGTTCGGATGCCAACGTGTCCAAGAGTTGTCGCAAGGTTCTGTGGACGGCTTGCTTTTCGATAATCTGCGAACCTTCGTCTGAGCCGGTCAGATCAAGCAGGGAAGTTTCGTTGTCGCCATCGTGTTCGTTGCCGACCGGCGCGTCGAACGAGCGTGGACCACGGTTTTGCTGGTAGGTATCCAAATCGTGCTGAAGAATAAGTTTTACTTCGCCCGGCCTCATTTTGAGCAGTCCGGCAATTTCGTCCAGCTTCTGGAGGTCCTCCAGCGCTTGATCTTTGCTAACGCGCAAATACTGCATGGCCTCGATCACCTGATTGATTCGCCACACGCGCCGCTGATCCATGGGTACCACGCCACGTTTGTAGGCGTCATTCTGCTGGATGTATGCCACGCACCACATTTCCATGTAAGTTCTAAAGGGCGTGCCGCGACCAGGGGCATAACCTTCGCGCTTGGGACCAGGCAAACCGGCAATGACAGCGCCTTCGATGGCCGATTTGAAGAATTCGGTAAAGAGCTGGCGGGGATAAGCACCTACTTCCCGCCGGGTGATCATCAGAATGTAACCGAGTTCGTATGCCACTAACTCATGCAGCAATCCCATGTCTTTACGCCCACCGCGCACGAATTGGGTCCACAACGCATATTTTTCAGCCTCGGATGGGGCCGAGCGCACACACTCGCGCACGTGTTCCCGCAAACTTGGATCGTCGATCCACTCCAAACCGGGCAGATGAATTGGTTTTTGCCCGGCAGTCAGTTCCTTTTGGAGCTGCTGCGCCATGCCAAAACATCCCAGCTTTTCGAGTTGACGTAAAAACTTTTCACTTTTAAAGCTCTGTTGGTTAATAACGCGATATACAAGTTGCGGGTTAAATGGGCCGGCTGGATCGGCCACTGCCGCCAACACCGTGTTGCTTTCTTTGTCTACAACCAGATGAACCCGGCGGGAAGCAATGGGTTCGGCGGATGAGCGCAGATAAAACGTTTTGCTAATTATGTCTGCCGTTTCGTAAAAAAATTTGCCTTTTTGAACAATATGGGTCGGCAGATTTTCGGCCACCAAAAACCGGTTGCTATGGCCAATCTGTCGGAAATATTTAAGCGAAAATTCGCTGGCCTGCAAAGTGCGCGTATCCAGCACACGCCGAAAATACCAAAGCGCCCGGCCACCCTGGCTCTGCAAAAGATGCACGGCATAAGGCATTCCGCCCGAAAAACTGACGTCGAGCGGCACGGTGGCGCGACTGTCCGCCAACCGATTTATTTCGCTTTCAACATTGCTGTCGTCAGAAAGAAGTCCACTGGCTTTGAGCGTTGCCGCGGTCATCTTCTCGGTGAGGCGTATGGACTCGGAAGTGCCATCTTCGTAATGCAGCGCGTTATCAACGTAAAGCTGGGGCAGCCGGCCCTTTTGGCGTAAAAACCGAAAGACATACGTGCTGCGGCAAAACGTTTTCAGTTCCGCCATGTCGCGGTAATGCACAGAATGGCTGACCATCCAGGCCACCGCGCGCCCATCTTCGGAACGGAAAATAAAATTGGGCTCAATGGGACGCAGTTCCGGTTTGAACCCCAGCACGCGCCGCGTGCCATCCGCCTGCCGTTCAAAATATCTCGGCCCCTGGGAATTGCCGGTGAACAAAAAATACTGTACACCATCAACGTTAATGTGGCGCTGATCCGGCGCGCTGACCACAAACTGCCGTGGGCCGCGTTGAAGCGTCACCTGATCGCTTTCAAGATCAAGCTCCCACTGACACAAAAATTCCACGTTGGAAATTCGCGCACGTGGCTGGGTGACCTCCACTTTGGAACCCTTCTGTACCACGAGCAGCGGAAGTATGCGGTCTTGAAAGCGCTTGCCAATGGGCTGTCCCAGATAAAAACGTTTTTTGCCGACCAGCAGCGTCACACCACCATAGTCGTCTACAGGCGCCAATACCAGCCAACGCGCCACTCCTGCGGATCCTACATCTGGAACGTTGACTTCGGAACGATTAGACTCCACACGCGGAACAGTGGGATCCACATTTCGAAGTGGTGCGGCCAGTTGCCGCAGTTGCAATCTGACTGAAATAGCCATGTACTAAATATCGATAAAATCAGATATAAATTTCATAAATCTGCTAAACCCAGTCCCGATTGAAACCCCTACACCCGGTTAACGATATAAAGTATGTTGCTTTGCCGTAAATTGGCCGAACATGAGCACCCTTTGCAATTTTCGCTGGCCGAACTGCGCGCCATCAGCGTGACGGATCGCAAGTATGTAAGTTACTTCGTTGGCATGTTGGCCTTGGATTGGCTTAGCAAAGCCTGGGTGCCCGTGATCTTTAGCAAAACAGGCTATTTCGGCCTGGGGCCGTTTTCTTTTTACCCCGAATTTCATTATGCCCGCACACCGATCAATCTCTTTAGATGGCAGTTTGTAGAAGATTATTTAAAACAATATGGCGTGGTGGTCAGCCGTCAGCTGACGCTCACCATGGACGCGGAACTAGAAATCTTTTTATGGGCCAGCGTTAGTTTGCTGGCACTACGCCTGATGCTGCATGGCCTTGACCGGGTGGCACTGCCCAGTTTTTCTCAAAATCCAAATTATGATGAAGCTTTTAAGTCAAAGGCTTTGCGTGCCTGCATTGAATTCCAACATGTGGTCAACTACAGCTTGGCCGGTCTAGCGGTGATGATCGGGGGCAATACGCTACCATCCATAGTGCTGATTGATGGCGCACTGGATTTTATTCGTTACCACGAACGTATTTATAACGTGGCTGACCTGGCGGTTTTTCCGTTGGCATTTTTGGCGTACCTATTCAATCTTGCGTATCGGCAAATCCGAAGCTAAAAAGCTAATGGGCAACTTGGGACTGCCGAAAAAGGCTCTTTGGTTAAATCCTGATTGAATTCTCCACAAACACGCCATTTTCAATCCGCCCCCGGGCCTTGAGGCGCACGTAATCAGGATGCAGCGCCACCTTGTCGCGTTTAGGCTGTAGAAGCGGTCCCTCCGGAATACCCATTGCTTCTTCGAACCCGCGCTGAAAGTGTGCTCTTTCTTCTTCAGACGGACGATGCGGGTCATCCGCCGGAAAGAGGGCTTCCACCATCACAAAATCCTCCGGCACCTGGTGAAACGAATCTTCCTGACTAAGCACGTAGTAGACACCTTTGAGATGACAGATATCCTCGTGCCGCAAGTCGCCCCAAAATACTTTTTGCCCGTTGGGAAGAAATACCGATCCGTCCTTGCAGATGAGTTTGGAATACTCGTTGCGGGACACAATATTCCCGTCGGGCGGAAACTCGTCGTCCGGCGCTTCGATGTTTCGGGGTTCGTCAAAATACATATTGTCCGGCGGAACGATTTCGAGATGCTCCTTGTCCCGGCCCTTGTAACGGACGATGCGGGCCTTGAGTTCGTAGTCGCCCGCCAGCCAGCAGGACGGAAAATGGGTTTGGAACAAAACCCGTATTTCAGCCAGCGCTGCGTCCAAATCAACCAACACCGCGTTTTCGGGAATTGTTTCTTTGGCTTTTAGGACCGTGTTAAGAAATGTTTCTAATGTGGCGTTATCGGCGTCGGAGTGGAGTAAAAACAATAGGCTGTGAATAAAACGCAGCTTGTCGTCCTCGCTAAAGTCGCAAATGGCAATCGCAGGAATCAGATGGGTCATAAGCAAATGTAAATCGATTTTAAAGTTATGGGGCTTGGGATGGCGGTCAAAGTAGGCGTTAATAAGATAGTCGCCAAAATAATTTTCGAATATGTACATGTGATCGGCACTTGTAATATCGTCACATTCAAACCACAACCGTCCGGCAGCGGCAAGCAGCGAAATTTTATTCAGGCGCGCTGTTTGCTGAATTTGGGCTGCTCCCAGGCAACGCGCAAACATGTTGTAAGTACCTCCCGCCAACTCCTGGTGCAACAGGTGGTAAAGTTCCGCAGCCGACAGAACTTGATCCGAAGAAAAATCCAGTTGCCCGCTGTACAGATTGCGGAGCTGTTCCGAGAGCGGTTTTTTGGAAAATATTTCCAGCCAGACCGACGCTTCGGCTTTACCTTCTTGTTTTAGTCGGCGCAAGTAAAAATCCATGCTGGCGTCGACAGAATCCATCAGTTCGGCCAGACTGACCGCCATGCCCGGTTTTAACGTCAGCGTGTCGCCGGAGAATTCTTCGACCACCTGGTTTTCTGGCGGGACGCTGATTTTCTTGCGTAGCATGGGAGTAAGGCTTTATCGGGTGATCTGGGGGGAAATTGCAGGCAATCCCTAATCCCTAATACCGATGAATGCGTCAAGTCAAAGCCAACTATCCGCGTCATCTTAAGGCCGTCAAGGCGGGTCTGGTTGCGACAGCTTTAGGCTGTTGAAAAAGTCGTTTTCTCGTTCTTGATGCCGTCCGAACTAAAAGTTTGGCCCGGTATTTTGCCCGCAGACGCAGATTTAAGTTTTTTACGCCTCCGACACAAAAAATATAATCACGGGGCCAAACACATAGCGTTGTGAGCGCGGAAACCGCGCCACCCACTTTAAATTAAAACAAATTTTCTGCGCCTTAAGCGCATCCGCACGGGCGGACAAGAACCAAGGACTGAATTGAGTCTAATCGGGCAGGCCAAAGACGACACCCTCATAGTTGTAACGATTAGCAAGAACGAAGCCATACCAATTGTCGTTACTAACATTACGCAGACAAAAGCGGCTATCACGACTTCTATCAATATTATTTGACCTTACAACTGCTGCTTTAGGATATCGACTCTCCTCAAAGTGCCCCAAAAACTTTTCTGCAGTCCAGAACCAATAAACACCAGATTTACTGTGAAAGTTTTCCGCGTGCAGTTTTTCATACGCTATTCGGGAAGCGCGCAGGTTTAACATGCCCAGCGCATCGGCCTTCGTCAAATTTTGTTCTTTGGCTTTGGCCACAACGGCGTCAAGAATTGCTTCAGTCATCGGCTTGTCCTGATTAATCAACATGCCGAATCTGTTGATCATGTTGTCCGCATCAAACTGGATACTTAAGCCAGCCTTCTGGTAAACAGACGTAAGGCTGTCTACTCCGAGATACGCCATTAGTTCACGGGCCTTGAGTACAGTGATGCTGACTTTTTGTCCACCGGGTAATTCAATCTGCCGCACTTCGCCAATTATGTTTATCAATTCCAGTGCCGTCCTGGGTACTTCAATCCTGGGAGCGGCTTCAACGGCAGCCACGGGCACCTGCGCCAATGAAACTCTACGGAAAAGCATGTTGATCATAAATAACCCCTTTAGAATTGGTCTTTTAAGATTTATCGATAAGAATCGTGATAAATTTCAGGCAATTTTTTACCTCCATGCACGCACGCTGAAATCCTCCTGCGCCAAAGCAGGTTTCTTGTGCATCTTAAGTGGGTATATACTATTGGTAATACCCAAAGGAGTTTGCTATGTCGAAAGCCTTGTCTTTAAAACTCGATGATGCGGTTTATTCAGAAACCGAGTCTGTGCTTAAAAAGCTGGATATCTCGCGCAACGCATACATCAATCGGGCCATTGCATTTATGAATAAGTACCAAAAACGCAAACAGCTCGGCAAGCAACTACAATACGAATCGCGCCTTGTCTCTACAGAAAGCCTGGATGTCTTGCGGGAGTTTGAAGCCCTGGAAGATGAAATCGGTTAAAACCCTGCTGCCAAGATCCGGGCACATTTATGTGGCCGATTTAGAACCCAAACGGGGCGCTGAACCCGGCAAACAGCGTCCGGTGTTGGTGGTTCAAAGCGACCTGCTCAATCCCATACATCCCACCGTCATCGTCTGCCCGCTTAGCAGCCTGGTAAAACTCAACGTCACGTTACTACGGGTGCATGTTGCCGCTTCAAAAGTTTCTGGCTTAAAAGTCCCCTCGGATATCCTGATCGATCAGTTACGCGCCATTGACTGCCAACGGCTGAAAAAGCAATTGGGCCAGGTTTCAGAATCCATCATGCGCCAGGTGCGCGATAACATTCGTGTGTTAATGGATTTGGGATAGGGTGCTTGGCCCCAAGCTGTTCTAAATTAAAGAAAATTGCATGCAATCAAACCCCGCCTTAAACGATTTATACTGTGTTCCGCCTAAAACAAATTGCAACCTCCCCCGAGTACGGCGGACGGTCGTGGAATATCCTATGGGGTAAAAAGGCGCGGGCCTGGCTGCTCGCCGACGCTCCGACCACCCCGCCACCGACACGCCGTTTTGACATTAGCATCCGCAATGACGTTCGTGTGCTCTTGCTAGAATGGCGCGGAAAAAGCATCGGTTTGGAACTGCGCGGATTTCCGCCGGAATGGCTAAACAGGCCTTTGGAGGCACGCTTCTTCAACGCGAAACTTGAGAACCAAACTGCCTGGCAAATATGTGTGCGTCCCTTAAAGCGGCCCCAGTCTCCCGAAATGATTTTTGTGCTGCGTCTGGGGAATAAACTGTTCGAACGCGCCGAGCAGCTGGCCGGCCCCTCGCTGACCGCGTCTTGGAAGCAATGGCTTTTGGAATATTTTTCTGGCACACGACTGGCGCCACCACCCGCGCATGTGCTCGATGTGTATCCAAGTAACCACCTGGTGTCCTTGTACACCGCCGTAAAGGCCGGCCAATGTGTCGACATGGGCCCCATGCCGCCGGAAGTGACTCAAGTGCGGGCGCAAACTTTTAAAATTAAAGTTGGCGCTCACGTTTACGATGCGGTGCGACTAGAGGAGCTTCAACCGCAAGACGGGATTGCGCCCGCAATTTACGACCAACGCCTCATCACCCAGGACAGCGTTTTTTTACCCTACGCCCTGCGATGGAATCCCTACATTGAACCACTCCAACGGCTGGTCGAGGCCGAACCGCATATGTTTGGCATGCAGTTGAGCGCGTGGTTGCAACGCGTTCGTCCGGGTAAATTTGACATGGTCACCGTCAAACGCCTGCCAACATTGGAAGAATCTACCGTGTCGGGCATCGTTAAAAAAGGGTTTGAAGTCACGCGCATTCAGGCCGTTGTGAATGGTCGCAGGACGCGAATCTTCTTTCTGCTGTCGGGTTTGCCCGATTCGTGGCGCGGCAAAGAACTTTGGATGCGCTGTTATGGCCACGTGGAAGCCGGTATCCGACAGTGGCGCATCGAAGTGGATGCTTTGGAAAATGTACTTGCGCGCCAGACCCAAACGCTGACCTTTGTACTCAAAGAAGGCGAGCAGTACCTATCACCTCCGCACCCCGTGCTTGCACGCAAACCCCAGCCGCGGCCCGTGTCCCCGGAGGATTTCAAGCACCTGCCCTGGGAAACTGAAAAAGCGCTGTGGCAGCAGTACATTGCCGACGACCGCATGGATAAGGTTTTGTGCGACCGTCTGGTACTAAGCCACCTGCGGCTGGCGCAAAAAATGACTTATGCGTTTCTCCATAGTAAAGGCGTCTTCGAGCCGGACTCCGAGCTGGTCACCACGTTGGTCGATTTATGCATCGAGGGCTTTACGCGGGGCGCAAAAACCTATGACGTGGAATCGGGAAACAAATTTACAACCTATGCCTCCCACTGGGCCTTTCAGCGCATGTCACTTTACTGGGACAACCTTAGCAGCATGCCCAGATATGTTGCGGTCGCCATCAGCAAGATTAACCGTTTCTGTTTTGTAAACGCATTAACGCTCGAAGAATTGCGGAATTACTCCAACGATCAAATGCAGGCCCTGGCCACCGAACTGGATGAAACCCCGGGCCTGCTGCACGAGGTGCTTAAACCCGGAGTGATTGAGTTCTTGTATTTTGACAACAAGACCTCGCTCGACCAGCCCGTTTCCGAAGACGGCGATACGGACCTTGGCGATTATGTGGCCGACGAAGCCGAGCTGCACGACGAAATCCTGGCCAAACGCTCATGGGATCACTCCGTGGCGGACGCGCTCGATCAGTTCCGCCAAAAGTATCCCGTAGAGGCGCGCCTGATTGCCCTGTCCCACGGGTACGGTTGCGAAAAAATGTCCCTGCAGGAAATCGGCGACCACGCGGCGGAACTGGGCGTCAGCGAGAAAAACGTGACGCGTCAACGTATCTGTCAAAAGCTAATAGACGCCAAAAACTTATTGCGTCCGTTTTTGAAACGGCGGGGAGTGCGCTTGCCTTAGACTGCTTCCCCCTCTCCCATGCACCCCAATTTATTTTGTTAGATTTACTTATTGATTTTGTGAGGTGTATCTCATAAAATAAGGCTATGATTGAACGGGAATTTCAAAAAACGCTGCTTAAACGCTTACAGGAAAAAGCCCCGTTGTTGCAAATGATTCTGGGCCCGCGCCAGGTGGGTAAAACCACGGGCGCCCAATGGATTTTTAACCGCTGGAAGGGGCCCAAATTCATGGTCAGCGCCGACGATCCCAGTCCGCCGGGAGCAGATTGGATCAGGGTGCATTGGCAGGAAGCCCTGGCCCAAGGTCCCAACACACTGCTGATTTTTGATGAAATTCAAAAGGTGACCGGCTGGAGCGAAGTCATCAAGCAGTTGTTTGACCAGGAACGTGGCCGGGGCCGGATCAAGGTGGCACTGATGGGTTCATCCAGCTTGTTTTTACAAAAGGGATTAAGCGAGAGTTTAACCGGACGTTTTGAGCTGACCGAAGTGCCGCACTGGTCTTTTCTGGAATGCCATCAGGCCTTTGGATGGGATCTAAATACCTATATGAAGTGGGGAGCTTATCCGGGCGCGATTCCTTTTAAGGGCGATGCTGTCCGGTGGAAACACTATATTTTAAACAGCATTGTGGAGACGGTGATCAGCAAGGATATTTATCAGCTGAACCCGGTGCATAAGCCGGCGCTTTTTCGGCAAACGTTTGAACTGGCAGTGCGGCACCCGGCGCATATCATCAGTTTGCAAAAAATGTTGGGACAGCTACAGGATCGAGGCAACGCCACCACCATCAAGGGCTATCTTGATTTGTTGCAAAAAAGTTACCTGATACGGGCCCTGCAAAAATATTCAGGCTCCGAAATACGGATAAAGGATTCCAGCCCCAAGATTATAGTGCTGAATCCGGCCCTGATTCATGCTTACGTACCCCAAACCCGCCTGATCAAGGAGCCCGGCTGGTATGGTTTTGTGTTCGAATCGATCATGGGCGCCCACCTGGCCATGTTGCCCGATACGGAGTTGTTCTATTGGCGTGACAATAACGCCGAAGTTGATTTTGTGCTGCGCACGCCCAATGATTTATTCGCCATCGAAATTAAATCCGGATTTAAGGATAAACACAGCGGCCTGGCGGCGTTTCAAAAACAATATCCCAAGGCACGCTGCCAACTTTGGGACTACACCCGTTGCTGCAAGTTTTTGGAGCAGGGGAGGTTCTTATCTTAGTGACGCCCCCTCTCCCAAGGGAGAGGGGTTAGGGGTGAGGGGAATTTACTCGCGCGGCAAATCCGCCAGCACCAGCGGCACTTCTGTCTGCGAACCAGAAGATACTTCGCGCACAAAAGGTACCACTCTCGGATCTTCGGTCAGCGTCAGACCATGTTCCATGTGAATGTCGACATAACGCACCATACGGGCAAGCACATTTGCGAACATCGCCTGAATATCGTCCACGCTGAAATCACTGAACTTCTGGATGCTTTCAGGCAATAACAACATGTTGAACGGCATCAGACTGGCGATGAGACCCGTAATATTGCCATTGGTCGTGCAGGAACTGGCCGACACATTTCCGTTGGCCAGAATGGCGTCAATGTTTTGCTCGAACCATTCGTCGCCGTGCAAGCTGTTAATGACGGTGAGCAGCGTGGTGGCTGGTATGGACGCGTTGAGGGTGCGATCCTGCAGGGCCGCCGCCAGCGCCAAAACGTTGCGTGCGTACACACAGGAATAACCGTACTCATTATCCTCCCAAAAGTTCAGCTTGAGCTTGTAATGATCCTTGTCTACACGAATCAATTTAATTTTGGACGTGTCAATGTGGATGAGCGTTTCCTTGCCTTCCACCTGGTCGGCGCGCTCGATACCCTCATCAAGGCCGATAAAATTTTTAAAGTGCGGATGCGCGGCCAGTCTCCGCAAGTTCGCAATAAAAGCCGCTTGGTAATCTGTAGTCCCATCAGGGGCAGGAAAGTTGAGGTCAATCACATAACGAAACAAAGTTCCCGTGCGCGAAAAGTTGCGTGTGACGGTGATGTCCATCTTTTTTTTAAGCGCCTTGGCTGCTTCACTGACGTCCTTGCCCTTGGTGGGCGCCGATACCAGCACCACCGTGCCGGGCGACTGCTGCTTGAGTCTTTCGGCAAAGGCCAAAATACCGTCTTTTTCCACGCGCGGCTTCATGCCCGTACACGAGGCCCATACTTTGGCGTCGTACTCTTTGGCGAGGGCCATTTTTTCGTCGTCGTTCATAAAGCTGCCATCGGGGCGTTTGGCCTGGATGTACTTGATGGTGAATAAGACTCTGCCGCCGTCATCCTCGTGTTCCACAAAAGGTCTTTCGTAAACTTTAATGGTGTTATTGTGCTGCGGCGCAATACCCAGGCGCTCTGGATCAAAAAAATGCGGCTGAAACTCGCAGGGTTCGGTGGTAATTTCGGAATGACGCGCCACTTTGCCGTCCTTAATAACGTTTTCGACCTTGAGCCGCCCGGTCAGGCCGGCCACAAAATCTTCGAAGGAAATCACGTCGATCGCCAGAATCGTCTCTGGCTTCTGTCCACCACGACCCTCGGCAAGACGCGCCTTTTCGAGCTCCGCGAGACGCCAAATGGTCTGCAAACCAATGCGGCCCGTGCCTTCGATGATCATGTTAAATGGAATGACTTTGTAAAACATAACGCGTAACCTCCTGGTGGACTGTGAAGATTTATCGGCAAAGTTTTAAAAATATGGATTTGATATTTTAGTGATTGTCTTGCAGTACTGTTGGTTCGGACGGTTTTTTTACTACTATTCCACTGTAAATTCCACCAACCTGCGTTCCGCCAGCTGAAACAACCACTCCAGCACCAGCGCGTTAAAGCGCGGGGTGGCGGTGGCAACGGCGCGGGTAACTTCGGCATGCGTAGGGGTATGGGTCGTGCTGGCAGCCGGGTTAGCGACAATGCTTAACGCCAGCACACGCGCAGGTGGCAGGGCATCAACCGGTTTTTCACTTACGTCGTGGTAGCGGTGGATTAACGCCTGCCACTCTGGCACAAGGGACATGGCCACATTGGTGTGACCCATCACACGGTGAAAATGCACATCGGCGGGAGTTTCGTACTTGCGGCCTGCACGCATGGCATAGACGCCGCCCGTCCATAGAAGTCCGTCATAGCGGCGAGATCCATCTCGTTCAATCTGCTGCAAAGTGGTGTTATGCAGAGTAAATAGCGGGTTAACGGCTTCACTGCTGTAATGCGGGGGCACATAGACGTTAAACGTATCGCCCCCCTTGATGTGAATATGGCTAACGGAACTGCCCGCTACCGCGCGCCCGGCATTGGCAAGTTCATCGCCACAATAAAACTTTTTAATTTTTGCAGCTTTGAGCAAAACTTCTTTTAATTCAGCATCAGCAAGCGGTTGCATGGCCGGAAAAAGTTCGCCAAACTGCGGCAGGTGCGGACCGTCAAAGAACGGTGAGGCTTGCTCGAAACAAGCGTAAAAATCTTCTTGAAGTACCAGGTCACCGGGTTTTATAAAACCCCAAATGGAACCGGTGGCATTGGTCAGCAAAAAGTTTTGCAATCCTAAAAGCCGCATGGCGCGCCAGGGCCGGGCTACTTCCACGGCCGAAAAACCCTCGTACATATGCCAGCGCCCGCAGACGGCCAGCACTTCGATCTCGACGCCGGATTCGTGCTTGAGACGGCCGCAGCGAAACATACCGTCTTGGCCAGCGATGGTAAGTTCTTTATGCGGAAAATCCGAAACTTCGTTGAATGGTAATTCAATGGGATCAATAAGGCTGTCCGCCAAACCCCCCAGTCCGGAACCCAAGGCGATGACGACTTGCGGTTTCCGGGCACCAAGCCAACATTGTAATGCCTCCGCACCGCTGGATATTTTGGATATTTCACCAATGGCGGCGGGGGTAAGGGCTACTATCTTAAGAAACATTACTCAATATTTCGTAAAAAATCCGAAAAGTGTTATTGGTAAGTTTAGAGGGTTTAGTGATTGTCTTGCAGCACTGCGACCTGCATAATAAACCAGAGATATGGGCGGCAAAACCGATTACAGCAAACGTTTTTTACCCACACCTGTACGGCGCACAAAGGTTAATGTGGCCATTGGACTTTTACGTAAAGATGGCAA
Source organism: bacterium (assembly GCA_023249225.1). Taxonomy (GTDB): domain Bacteria; phylum Margulisbacteria; class Marinamargulisbacteria; order JAHFDA01; family JAHFDA01; genus JAHFDA01. The sequence goes on along the minus strand of JAHFDA010000008.1, from coordinate 15,941 downwards.
GGTTCTGGTGGCCCGCCGCCATGCCGATGGTCATCAGGGAGGGTTGTGGGAGTTCCCAGGCGGCAAGCTCCACCTTAATGAATCACCCGAAGTGGGCCTGATACGTGAGATTCAGGAAGAAGTGGGCGTCACGGTAAAGATTGATGATTTTTATATGCTCTCGCGTTATTCCGACGACAGCCACGATGTCACCTTAAACGTGTTTTTGTGCAGCATTAAATCGGGCGTGGTTAAGAGCATGGAGGGTCAGGCCATAGATTGGATGACGCTTGAGCAGCTTGACCAACTGGCCATGCCGCAGGCCAACCGCATGATTGTCGAGCGCCTTAAACTTGAAACCACCGTGCGCCTGGGTGTAACGGATGAGGAGATTGGCCTTGGGCGTGCCGGTCATACGGGGCCCTTTGCGATTAGAAAATAATACTTAGAAAAAAACCTTTATCAAAAAATAATATCCTGACGATAACTTTCCATCATCGTGGGACAGATTCGTTTTACGTGGCGTTATATCGCCAGCCCCCTTACAGCCGGTATGACCATGCCCATGCTGCTGCGTATGGCGCTGGGCAATCCGGGATATGCAGTTCCAGAAATCTTTAGTCCGGAGAGCATTGGTCATATCCGGTCTCGTCAGCCGATCCAAAGCTATGCCTTATTGGGCGATGCGTTTTTAAAGCTTTTTATTTACCTGTTTCGCAATGCTTTCCGCAGCCAATATTTAAACGGTAGTATCCATCCAAGTGTGACCAACAAGTACTTGGCCAAACTGATTCAGGAACATGGCATCGCATTACCCCATGCGAACGTTCACCGTAAAAAGAGCTCTGCGTATTTTGCTGATTTAGGAACTTGTTTTGAGGCGATGGTGGGCTATGCGTATTCGGTCCATGGCCCTGCCGCCGCCCTGTTTTTAAGCGCCAAATTGTTTGGAATTCCAGGCTTGCCCGCCTTGGACAGCCCGGCCATGCGGACGGTTTGGCCCAGGTTAGACGAAAAGACCGTATTTAAAATGATTGTGCTCAATAAAATTTATGCGCAAGCATTGCAAAACGCCCCAGAGGGGGAAATAAGATTGTCTGGTCTATGGACTGGTTTTGTGAATCGGGCAGATGCTGAATTCACGAAACATTTGCCTGCCTTGGATGAACAGGTACTAAAGAGCGAGCTTGCCCATTATTTTGCCGGGCGTACAGGCTACTTGGACGCCGTAGCAGCAGATCTGGTGGGGCGACATGTGACCCGGTTTCGCTAGAAACTTTTAGCCCGCACTATTCATACCTTCTTGCAGCGGGCTCCCGTGTGTAGGTATCCGCTTCATATGCGTGAATAATCCGGGTTAGGATTCAAATTCATCCCGCGATAGACCGGATTGCCGAATAATTGCCAGCAGCGTACCAACACGCAGTTCCGCATGGTTCGGTACCGGAACGGTTATGGTCGTGTCGGGAAGTTTTTTTTGCATGACGATGTGGCTGCCCCGCTGACGTACTGTCGCAAAACCATGCCGGGAAAGGATATCGCAAACTTCCTTTCCCGAAAGCACGTGCAATTTACCCACCAACGATCTCTAGGCGGGTAATATAAACTTCTTCATGAAGGCGTTGCTTGATTTCCTCGTGTGATGCAGTCTCAAAAAAAAGTTCAATCGCTTCCCGGAGGTTGTCGCGCGCTTCCTCAATGGTATCCCCCTGGCTGGCAATATCCACCTCGGGACACAGGGAAACATAGCCGTCTCCTTCGCGTTCAATAATGGCTGTAAGTTGCCGTGTCATCGAAACCTCCTTCTATACTATTGAAAACCGTGGCAAGACCTTGAGCGGGTTATCAAGTTAATATTATCAAAAGACGTGTCCCGCAACGAACTCATCTACGCCTCGTCCGAAACTGACGCTGATGTGCGTTACTTAACCAGCTTTCTGGCTCCCGATCCCTTTGTGTATTTAAAACTCAAGGGTCAAACTTTGCTGCTGTTGTCTGACCTGGAAGTCGGGCGCGGTCAGAAAGAAGCCCGCGTAAAGCAGGTGCTGTCGCTTTCTGCGCTTCAAAAGAAATATAAAAAACGGGTCAAGGATGGGTCCGTCAAGTTATCTGACATGATCGTTTTTTTATGTGGCGATGCAGGTGTCAAGCAGCTTACCGTGCCTACTGATTTTCCGTTGGGACTCGCGCGGGCGCTGGAGCACAAAGGTCTAAAGCTTGAGCCATCCAAGGGTTTATTTGTCCCTGGCCGCCTGTGCAAGACTGCACATGAGATTAAATGCATCAAAGCCGTACAACGCGCCAATGAAGCGGCCATGCACTGCGTCCAGGATCTGATCTCCCTGGCCGTGACACGCGGCAAAAACAGGATCTTGTATGTTGGAAACGAAGTACTTACGTCGGAGCGTGTACGACGCGAAATTGATTTGGTGCTGCTTGATCGCGACTGCGTGGCCGAACACAGCATTATTGCTTGTGGCAAACATTGCGCTGACCCGCACAACCGTGGCAGCGGACCCCTGTATGCCGGTCAATCCATCATTGTCGATATTTTTCCGCGCTCAAAAACCAGCGGGTATTTTGCAGACATGACACGCACCTTTTGCAAGGATCCCGCGCCGGAAAAGCTAAAAAAACTTTACGCAGCGGTGCAGCATGCCCAGGCGCTGGCGCTTAAAAATATGCGTGCTGGTCTGCCGGTAAAAACTGCCGACCAAAAAATCCGTACTTATTTTGACAAGGCCGGTTACAAAACCAGACGCGCCGGAAACAACCTGACGGGGTTTTTTCACGGCACTGGCCACGGCGTGGGCCTTGAAATCCACGAAGCCCCCTCGCTTTCGCCGCGTGGAGAGGGCAAATTAAAGTCAGGCATGGTGGTGACGGTGGAACCTGGGTTGTATTACCCCTGGGGCGGGGTAAGGCTAGAGGACATGGCGCTGGTGACTAAAACCGGTGTACGGAATTTGACGAATTTTCCAAAGGTGTTGGAAGTTTAATAATGTTGCCCCATACATAGCTTGGGACTGCCGAAAAAGTGCCTCAGTCGAGAATCCCTGGGCTTCATTCACGCAAACGCCTGACAAAATCGGCAAACAAAGGGACTGCAAAGACGTATTTTCCATGACGATCCTTGTATATCAGGCCCCTTTCTGTAAGTACCGCCAGCATTTGCACAATCTGGCTGGGCTTAAAGAATTGGACCCCCGTTTTTAATGCGAGCGACTTTTCCGAAATTTCCTGGACTGTAAATTCATCATTAGCAGTCGGTAGTCGGGCAATAATTTTAATTAAATCGCGTTGTCGATCAGTGACTCTTGCCCATCGTCCGGCAAAAAATTCCTGATCCAGCTTTTTAACAATTTCGTTGATTGGAACGACCCATTTCACTCGGGCAGGGCGGGTTCCGCAAACATCAAAAACTGCCTTGCTTATAAATTGGATGAAGTAGGGGTACCCTGCTGATGTTTTGGCGATAAGTTCGACAATGTCCTTGCTGAAGCAAAACTCTTTGGGTACAGCTTTCAGCTTGAATGGTTCCCGAATCGCCATACGTGACTCCTCCAGCGATAAAGGACGCAGCTCAATGACACCAAACATCCTTTCTGCAAAAGTACGGGCCTGAACGAGCTTTGGAAAGAGCGCCGGCAACCCAGTCAGCAAAAGCATGACCGGTATGCCCTTTCGCTGGATCGATTGGAAAACATCCAGCAATAAGGCCAAGGGATATTGTTTCTCATCCGGACTGTCGAACATCGTCTGGGCTTCGTCATACGCAAATATTATTCCAGCCGCCCCGGCAGCATGAGCGCGTGTCCCAACCAATTCCAACACACTGCGCAGCTTGTCAGATATCAGCCCTGGCGTATGGTCAAAGATGGCACGCAAAGTTAGGTAGTTGAGGTGGATCTCCCCCGATGATGTTGATCCCGTAAATCCAATAGACTGAACCTTTTTGGAGGGAATGCGGATTGACGCACTGAAGACGGAAAGATCTGTAAGCAGCCTTTCTGCAAAAGCCTCTTCAGAAACCGCCGCGCTCTCGGACAAATCGGTTCCAACCCAGGCCCACTGCTTTTGAGCGGCAAGCGGCTTGAGACTTTCCATCAGGACGGTTTTTCCAATTCCGCGCAATCCGGTAATTACAAGATTTTGCAGAATGGGTTTCTGCTCAAGCAGGGTGGCAAAGTCTTTTTGTTCCGTGTCTCGTCCGGCAAGATAAGGCGGGGGGTGTCCCGCGCCTGGCCTGAATGGGTTCTGGGGGCTAAGCATATTTCCATTAAATTATATGCTTATATAAATTTACTGTAAAGTATAAATTTATATAAATTATTAAATCAGTATAAATACTCTTGCTGGTCTAAGGATTGGTATTAACGGGAACGCAACAACGACGGCCAATAAAACTCCGGCGCCTCATACCCCATTAGATTCAGCGTCGTGGCCGCAACATTTAAAAGCCCCGCGCCGGGGACATCGCCGCGCAATTTTTCGGGCACGGCGTCTGTGGTGTCGAGGCGAAACGGAATTTGCTGGCCGCTGGCGTCAACCACGAGCAGCGGAACCGGTGCCATGGTGTGGCTCATGTTAGGCACGGGTTTGCCTTCACGCATCTCGATAGAGCCATCTTTTTTACGACGCACCATTTCGTCGGCGTTGCCGTGATCGGCAAAAACCAGCGCAATGCCTTCGGCTTCCTGAATAGCCTTGAGCAGCATTTCGATTTGCAGGTTAACAGAAGCCATGGCGTGTTTGACGGCTTCCCAGTTGCCGGTGTGGCCAATCATGTCGGGGTTGGCCAGGTTGATGCGTCCAAAACGAAAACGGCCCGAGCGGATGTAATCGATGGCCTGGTGGGTGATTTCGGCCACCTTCATTTGCGGATGCGACACGTACATTTCTACCGGGTCGCCCTTGATTTGCTTGTAGGTGTAACGCTCCTTGACGTTGCTGCGGTTGCCGTCGGCAAAGTAGGTGACGTGGCCAAACTTGGCGGTTTCGGAAATGGCGAACATAGCCACGCCGTTGGATGTAAGTATTTCGGCCATCGTGTTGGTATAACCCGGCGCGGTAACCAGAAATTGTTGGGGGATATTGTTGTCGCCGTCGTAGAGCATCATGCCGGCATATTGCACCTTGGGCATGCGTTCGCGATCGAAAACATTAAAGCTGGGATCTTCAAAAGCCTTGCTGATCTCAATCGCCCGGTCGCCACGAAAGTTGGTGAACACCACCGAGTCGCCATCTTGGATGGTTCCAATGGGTTGGCCATGTTCGTCAACCACCACAAAGGGATAAACGTACTGGTCAATTTCGCCAAACTTGGGGTCGGGGTTGACATAGTAGGCCGCGATGGCGTCAGAAGCCTTGCGCGTATACACGCCGCCGGTGGAAGTATTCACGCGCCCGAGTACGTGGGCATCCCAGCCCAGCTTGACCATGTTCCAGTTATCTTCGTAGCGGTCCATGGTCATACGCATGCGCCCACCGCCACTGGCAACGCGGTAGTGATAGCCGGAATGTTTCTTGTTGATGGCCGCGCATTTTTCTTCGAGCTGACGAAAGAGATCGACCGCATGCCGATCGGGATCATCACGCCCGTCGGTGAGACCGTGGATGGCGAGCGAGCGCACGCCTTTGGCGGCCGCATCATCGATGAGCGCCAGCATGTGGCGTACGTCCGAGTGGATGATGGTGGTATCTTGGATTAGACCCAGCAGATGCAGCGTGCGCTGGCTGGAAGTGCTTTGACTTTGCAAGATCGGCCCGATCACGTGGTCATTCCACACCGGGCTTTTCATAAGACTGCCCGACTGCACACCCTGATTGACCAGACGCCCACCCTGATCCTTGTACTGACCCGCGCCAACGCTGTTGTGACCGACTTCGGAATTGCCCACCACGTCGTTGTCGAGCCCCACGTAACGCGCACTTGCGCCAATCACGGCGCAATGCGGCCTGTCCGGATGGAACAAATTAAAGAAGGCCGGAACATAGGTCGGCGTCACGACGTTATATTCAAAGCCAAGGTCGCCATAGCCAAAGCCGTCCAGAATAATTTGCACCACAGGCCCCTTGGGCTTGCGGAAAATAGGGTGGTCTTTAAGGGCAATTTTCACGGCGTTGTTATCTTGTCGCATGGTGGAAATCATAACTTAATCGTTTTATTCGAGACAGTAGAATGCGTGAAGCGTGAAGCGTCGTTCGTGAAGCGCAAATGCAAATTACGCTTCACGCTTCACGGGGGGACGCTTCACGCTTCACGGGGGGACGCTTCACGCGTTATCACAATCGGTGGATTAGCCACAATCACCGTGTGCTCGTGTTGCGACACCATGCAACCCGTCTTGGTCACCAGCGGCGGGTAATAATGAATGAGCTCTTGCTGTGCCAGAGACTCAAGCTGTTGTGACAACAGGGGCAACGGCAATTTTTTCTCAATCGTACGGATTGAAAAAGGTAAACCGCGCTGCTGTTTGATGGAGCTTAAGGTGGGCTCCACTTCGTTGGGCCGTGCAGGTACTTTGTTGATCAAATTAAAAATGTAACAGGCATCGCCATCTTTGACCGCATCGCAGTTTTCGGCGGCAAAAGGTTCAATGGCCAGTACCATGCCTTCCTTTAAGTACTGGCGATCCTTGTTAAGAAAATTAGGCACAAAGATACCGTGATGCAGTTTGTAAGGCCCCATTTGGTGGCCGCCCAGATTTTTAACCGGCAAAAAACCATGGCTGCGGATAACGCTTTCAATTTCGGCACCCAGGTCACATACGCGTGTGCCGGGCACAGCCATGGCCACTGCGCGGTTGAGCGCCTCACGCGACGCAAGACACAACTTCTGGTGTTTGCCCGAAAGATCTACGGTAACGGCATTGTCGCCAATGTAACCGTTGATGTGCACCCCAACGTCCAGCTTAACCAAATCTTCGGATCCGAAGCAGCGTGGATCTCCTGGCAGCGGTGCATCGTGTGCGGCGGTATCGTTAACCGAAATATTAATCGGAAACGCCAGCTCACCCCCACGGCTGCGGATAAAATCTTCAATCGCCATGACCACCGAAAGGTAGCTTGTGCCCACATGAATAAGGGGAGCACCAAAAGCCAGAGCTTCGGCCGCCAACCTTCCGGCACGGCGCCAAAGTTCAATTTCTTGACGGTTTAAAGGCACCAGCATAGGGCAATCATACTTAACCCGGACTATTCACGCATATGAAGCGGACTATTACACACGGGAACCCGCGACGAGTAGAGTATGAATAGTGCGGGTTAAGTTATACTAAACCAGCATCCATGATTCCCCTGCGTGACACCATTCCCTCGCGGCATACTCCGCTGGTGAATTACGGGTTAATGGTGCTTTGCACGCTGGTCTTTCTTTATCAGTTTTTTTTTAGCAGAGACTTTCAAAATTTCATACTGACTTTTGCCTTGATTCCCGCGCGCTATCAGTATCTTACCGCCGTAGACCCCTTTAACTGGATGGGGCGATACCTGCCTTTTTTTACAGCCATTTTTTTGCATGGCGGCTGGTTGCATTTTTTAAGCAACATGCTTTACCTATGGATTTTTGGTGACAATGTCGAAGACAGCATGGGACACGGCCTGTATCTTTTATTTTTTTTAAGCACCGGATTTTTTGCATTTTTCACACATTATCTTTTGCACGCTTCCAGCCCAGTGCCCACCCTGGGCGCCAGCGGGGCCATTGCAGGCGTGATGGGCGCGTATTTTCTTTTTTATCCGCAGGCTCGTATTGTCACCCTGGTGCCGATTTTTTTCTTTGTGCAAATTATTGAGATCCCTGCGGTTGCATTTTTATTTTTGTGGTTTATCATTCAATTTTATGCAGGCACCACTGCTTGGTTGGGGGGATCAGTGGGGGGCGTGGCGTGGTGGGTTCACGTAGGCGGATTTCTTTCGGGGTATTTTATCGCCCGCCTAATACTGGAAATCAATCGACGTAATCGCCGGGGGGTCTAAAATGCGGCAGTTTTTTTGGATACTGGTTTTGGGATTGTGTGTTTACTCAACGCGGACTTATGCCATGGGCGGACCGCCCAGCGGCAAGGACCTTGAAACGGTGGTGTGGGGCACTTACTGCGCACTTGAAAATCCGGAACAACGCGTGATTACCAATAACGTAGACTGGCAGCAACTGTGGGGGCGCATGTATGCCCAGGAATCTCCCATGCCTGAACTGCCCAAAATAGATTTCGGGCAGAAAATGGTGCTTGCGGATTTCTTAGGTACCCGTTCAAGCAGCGGTTATATTATCGAAATCTCTGATGTCAAAGTCAGTGATTCCATCCTGGAAGTATCTGTTTTAGAAAGCACCCCCGGAAGAAATTGTCTTACAACGCAGGCGCTTACGCAGCCCTTTCATGTGGCGCTCATTCCGCGTTGGGAAAAGGCCATCCGCTTTAACACAAGCCGGACAGTTACCGATTGCCTAGAAATCAACTTTGATTAATTTCTGATTTCTTTTTACTATGGGAGCCTTGGATCGGGGCGTGGCGCAGTCTGGTAGCGCACTAGTATGGGGTGCTAGGGGTCGGAGGTTCAAATCCTCTCGCCCCGACCAGGTTTTATATGAATCTATCCCCATGGCCTTTCGCGCTGGGCCAGTGCTCCCCATTTGACGTACAGCAAGCCGGCAATGACCAGCCCGAGCACCGGAAAATAAGAATCCACAATAAAACTCCAGTTCAGCACAGGGTAGATAAAGACGGCTACCAAAAAAGAGCTGTGCGGTTTGGCAGTAAGCGCCAGAGTCACAAGACCGGTGGCCAGCGCCAACAGCGCAATATTGGGATGCATAAACAACAGCAGTCCGCACACAAAGGCTCCTGGTCGCGTGGCTGGACGCAAGGGCGACCATAGGCAGGCGATTAAAGCGGCTACACACACCAATGTCAGACCCCACCAGGTAAGTTGAAATCCACTTTTCAGAATTGGAATCAGCGCGGCACCTTTAAAGAATTCCAATAAATATCCTGCAAACTGTTTGACTGCTTCTGGAAAAAATAAGGTATGGCTGAAACGGGTGGGTTTAGAATCAAAAAGCTGGTCGATCATCCAAGGCACAGACAAGCCGCCTGCGCCTGCAGCCACGATAAAGGCCGTCCAGAATTCGGCGCTGTTCAAAAGAAATTCAAACCAACTGGGGCTGACGTACGGTGTCAAGCTCAAAGGCCTTGTGCAAGGCGTTCACCGCTTTAACACCTTGTGCCTTGGCAATCGCGCATGAAATTTTTATTTCGCTGGTAGAGATCAGCTCAATGTTAATGCCGTTGTCTGCCAGCGTCTTAAACATTTTAGCGGCCACGCCCGGCTGTGAGATCATGCCTACGCCCACAATGCTGACCTTTGCAATCTGGTCGTTATATTCGATCTTTGAGCCAGAATACATTTTGGCAATTTCTTCAAGTACCCTTAAGGCTGGCTTAAGGTCATCCTGATCAAGGGTAAATGTAATACTGTTGGTGCCGTCTTTTTGAGTGGCTTGAATGATCATATCCACGTTGATCTTGTTTTCTCCCAAAGCTGAAAAAATGGTGGCCGCTACACCGGGTTTGTCGGGCACGTCGCGGATCACCATCTTGGCCTGTTCATCTGCCAAGGCTACGCCGGTGACTGCTTTTTCTCTTTCCATGGTAGAGGCCTCCTTAATTAAAGTTCCACTGCTTTCGTGCATGCTCGAGCGCACATGGATCACAATGCCGTGTTCAAGCCCGGCTTCAACCGAACGCGGGTGCATGACGCCCGCACCCAGGCTGGCAAGTTCGAGCATTTCTTCATAGGCGATGCTATCCAGCTTGCGCGCCGCCGGGCATATCCGCGGGTCAGTGGTGTAGATGCCGTCGACATCGGTAAAGATCTCGCACACATCTGCCTTGATGGCAGCAGCCAAAATCACGGCCGAAGTGTCTGACCCGCCGCGGCCAATGGTGATGATGTCACCCTCGGGGGATTCGCCCTGAAAACCTGTCACGATCACAATCTGGTCTTTTTCAAGTTCTTTAAAAATACGTTCCGGATTGACCTTGCGAATGCGTGCTTTAGAGTACACGCTTTCTGTGACCACGCCGGCCTGTCCGCCGGTCAGCGATACCGCTTTTTCACCTTGGGCATGGATCGCCATGGCCACAAGCGCAGCGCTCACTTTTTCTCCGGTCGCCAGCAGGGCATCATACTCGCGCGGAACCGGAGGATCACAAATTTGCTTTGCGAGCGCAATCAAGTCATCCGTGCTCTTGCCCATGGCCGAAACCACCACAACCAGCTGATGGCCCTGGCGTTTAGAGGCAACAATACGCTTGGCCACATGCTTAATGCGTTCAACGGTGCCCACGCTGGTACCGCCATATTTCTGAACGATAAGAGCCATAGAGATGCCTCTATTGTAACCTGCTCAAGGTTTGAAAAGGATGGGAAGCAAGTCATAGCCATGGGCTACAACATGGTTCTGGTTGACCCCTTTTTCAGAAAAGCCCATAGATCCATTGCTCCCAAGGCCCGTTCCATAAATCAGAAAGGGCACCGGTTCCGAAGAGTGCGTTTTAAGCACGCAGGGCGTGTAATGATCTGGCAATACCAAGACCCTAAAGTCTGGATAAGACTGCTTGAGATGCGCCAACACTGGGCCAACGATTTTAGCGTCAATTTCCTCAATGCTTTTGGTTTTGATGTGGGGATTACCCATGTGGCCAGATTCATCGGGAGCTTCGATATGCACGCACACAAAATCATTTTCTTTAAGCGCTTCAATGGCATAGCGACCTTTGGCCGCATAGTCGGTATCGATGTATCCGGTGGCTCCTGGAACAACGATATTCTTTAAGCCCACCAGAACCGCCAGGCCCCGCAAAAGATCCACCGCGGTAATCATGGCTCCTTTTAGACCAAATCTTTCTAAAAAAGGGGGCATAACTATTGCACTGCCCGCTCCCCACAACCATATATCCGTCACCGGCAGCTTGCCATTTTCTTTACGGCGCCGGTTAACCTGGTGGGATTCAATGACCGGTTTGGCTTGGTTCATGATTTTTATCAGATATTCAGCATCGTCATGCTGGCAGGGAAAAAATTCTGCCACAGGTTTACCGGTAATATCGTGCGGGGGCGTACATTTAACCTGGGCACCCCGATTTTTAAGCACCAGCAAGTGGCGGTAGCTGACGCCAGGAAAAAAACGGATGTCCTCACTCCCAATTTCATCATCTAAAGTCAAAATAATCTGTCGAGATTCCTCCGTGGGGATATGTCCGGCTGTAAAATCCTTCATCACGCCATTTTCAATAGTCAAGGTATTACACCTAAAACAAACATCTCCAGACTGGAGTTTAATACCCACAGCTGCCGCTTCAAGCGGGCCACGACCCGTATAATATTTATGTTGTTCATACCCTAGAATTCCCATAATACAGTTGTCAGAACCGGTATACATGCCGACTGGCGTTGTCACACAGAGGCCGGTCTGGCCGTTCTGGGCCAACTGATCCAGGTATGGGGTGTGCGCGGCTTCGACAGGCGTTTTTCCGTCTAAAGCATCAACGGGGTAATCGCCCAGGCCGTCCAGGATCAGCAACACGTACTTGCGCGTCATGGCGGGTACTATAAAGACGCCCTGTTTTTTTTTCAACATCAAATGTGGAAATAATCTGGCTTGGTTCGACATGGACAAATGTTTAAAATCCTCTGCGGGTTGGAATATGGAAATCATCTCAATGCCACTGCCAGCGTTTTATCATGTCAGCGATACCACCTTTTATTTAAAGGCAGAGCACCGCGGTGAAATCTTTGAAATCGACCGCTCGCGTGAAAATGCCCTGGGCATCCGTATCAAGGCCCATGTAGCCACGCACGCCATTACCGAAGCAGCCATTGATTTGGCGCACGGCCATATTAAAGTGCGGCATGTATCCGGCGAACCGCTTTCAGAAAAAGATCAGCGGTTTTTGTCCAAGCTGCCAAGGATGCTGTCTTTTTTAGGCGTAGAAGATTCTAAGACACAAAAATTTAATGAACTTTTTTATGGGTTATTTTGGGAGTCTGTGCCGTTCTAGCCTGCGGGTAAGGTTAATTTAACCCCAGTATTTTAAGCACAGCTTGCTTGTCTGGCTGAATCACATAGGGATCGGGCATGTCTGTGATGGCAGAATCGGGGTCTTTAAGACCGTGTCCCGTCAAGATACAAACCACCGATGCCCCCTGCTTAAAGTAACCTTGCTTGGCTTTTTTAACTAAACCAGCCACTGAAGCAGCCGATGCCGGTTCACAAAAAATCCCTTGAGTATGGGCAATTAATTTTTGGGCCGCAAGAATTTCCTGGTCGGTGACAGTGTCAAACAAGCCCTCTGATTCTTTAACCACCTGCACGGCCCTTTGCCAGCTGGCTGGATTACCAATACGAATGGCGGTGGCAATGGTTTCGGGTTTTTCAATCGGATGGCCTTGAACAATAGGCGCCGAGCCCTCGGCTTGAAAACCCAACATCTTGGGTAAATTGTTTTTAAATTTTCCAGCCGCACGGTATTGCTGATAGCCCTCCCAGTACGACACGATATTGGCTGCATTGCCTACCGGAATGCATTGATAATCGGGTGCCAGTCCGCCCAACTGGTCGATCACTTCAAATGCCGCCGAACGCTGACCCGGAATTCGATAGGGGTTGATGCTGTTCACGACTGTGACCGGATAGTTTTTGCCGATTTCGCGCACCACATCCAACGCTTCATCAAAATTTCCTTGCACTTGCATGACTTTGGCGCCATAAAAAATAGCTTGCGATAGCTTGCCTTTGGCAATTTTACCCTGCGGAATCAATACCGCGCAGGGCAAGTCTGCCACGGCTGAAAATGCGGCGGCGGCGGCCGACGTGTTACCCGTCGAGGCACAGATGACTGCTTTGGCACCTTCTTCGATGGCTTTGCTGATGGCCATGGTCATGCCACGATCCTTAAACGAACCGGTGGGATTTTGACCTTCAAATTTTAAATAGATTTTAAGGTTGTTGCCAATGCGACGACTAAGCCACTCGGCTTCCAGCAAGAGGGTGTTTCCCTCGTTGAGAGTACAGATGGCAGATTCTTTGATTTCGGGCATAAATGCCCGGTATTCACGAATAACGCCGCGCCAGCTCACCGAGTTATTCTAACCCAGATTATTCTTATCGTAGTAGTTTTAAAAGCTCAGTCTAGATCTTGGCCTGCTTTGACCAGCGTGTTGATATACACTTCATCAGGCAGATAATCCTTGAGTTTTTCAATATCAATTTTATGAGTATAGGGCGTGATTTTAGGATTGAGATACGTTAATAATTGCGACTGTTTCATGACTGGATACTGAAAATAGAAAGTCGGAAAAACAAGCGGCGCCACAATCAAACAACCCTTGGCCACTCCCAGCAGGCCACCTAAAAATAAATTAACAAAACGTGTGGGAAAGGCCAGATTCACCCGGCCAGAAAGCCATCGGCCCGCATAACTCACTGCCAAAAAAGAAGCCACATAAATGCTGGCCGAAGACAGAATATTGGTGATGTAAACCTCGCGCGCCATCCCAAAGCGAAACATATACGTTCCCAGGCGAGTGGCATAGTGCGTGGCCAAATACCAACCCAGCGCCAGACCCGCTACGTCCGAGATAATCAACACCAGGCCACGACGTATGCCGGTCCACACCGAATACGCAATGATCCCGACCAATACGTAATCAAGCCAAAGAATGTGCATATAAGACTTACTTTTATATTAGAGAATCAAAGGGGCTTCGTACAGATTTAAGTACCCAATGCCCAATGCTGTCAAAAAGTTGGTTTTATAAGACTTTTTCGGCAGTCCCAGCTTGTAAAAGTCCCATGGGGCGTGCGCGGAGGCTTTGTTCAATCAAGGGGGTCAGGCGTTCTACAAACTGGCGGGCAAAGTAGTCGTTGCTTTCGTCGGTCAGATGGCAGTCGTCGCCAAAGACCTCGTCTTTTTCCGTAAGGTCGTCAAACCATTCATTGGCGTTGAATACTGGGGCGTGCAGTTCCCGGGCAACGGCGGTCATTGCGCTGTAGTAGGCCGGGAAAGCCTGGTCATAAACCTTAAAAAAATTGGTGCTTTGACGGGCGGTGCGGAGGTAATCTGTTTCAGCGCGGCTCAAGGGTTTGTTGACCTGGGTAATCGTGGGCTGAAAAATGTAAACCACGCTGGCCTGGTTGGCGTGGCAGAGCTGGCCCATGTAACGCAGATTCTGGGCGTACCGTACGGCAGTGTCCGGATAGTAACGGTATTCCGACAAGAAACCGAATTTGCGGTAGTCTTTGCGACTCCGCGGGTTGTAAAAGCGGGTTTGAGTCAGGCGCCGCAATTCGCTGACCATGCGGCTGGCCTCGGACAGCTCGATGAGCGACCGACGCCAGTGCGGCAGATTCATGTAATTCACAGTGTCCACGTACTCATGGCTTTGGTCGTGATACTTGGGGGTATTTAAAGTGAGAATATCGTTGTGTCCGTCGCAGATGATGATCATGTCCGGATCTAGGCGCAGGATGCGCCAGACAAAAAAAATTAATTCGTTGAACGACATGACTCCGCCCGCTCCGGCGGGAATAAATTCCACATGGGCACTGCCCAGACGTTCTTCCAGACGCTGTTTGATGCGGTATCCCACCGACAGGTGATAATCCTCAACGCTTTTAATGGTAAAAGATCCCCCCAGCAGAAAAATACGGTAGCAGGTTTTGGGCATGGCAATGTCGTAATCCACCGGAAATCCAAGACGGTTGCTTACCAGATTGGGCAGACGCATGTCGCTTTCCCAGCCGTTCATGACGTAAGGTGAAAAATTTAAGACCAGGCTGCCATTGGTCTGGCGGTGGTAACGCAGTTGAAAATAAGTGCGAGCGGCAATTTCAAGACCGGCAAAAATTAATATGACCGCCAAAAGATTGTAAGCCGTCCATTGGAACAATGTTTTAAAGCGTGCGGACATCAACGGATTACCTGTACCCCGACGCCGCGTCTAGGTGGACCTTAAGACTGCGTACATCGGCCACGTCGGGATCCAGCGTCAGCATGGCGTCGCATTCCACAAAAACGCACGCATAATCTTTTTGATTGTAGCACGGTGGGCGGTGTGTGTTCTCTGTAACCCTATTAGGCTTTAGCAAGGTCTTCTTTAAAGCGCATCACCCGTTCAGCCACGGCAGCATCTTTTAACGCAATGATCTGCGCCGCCAGGACTCCAGCGTTTTTTCCGCCGCCAATGGCGACACAGGCAACCGGCACACCAGGGGGCATTTGAACGATAGAAAGCAGCGAATCGAGACCATTCAGGTCTGCACTTTTAACCGGCAGACCAATGACCGGTTTGACCGTATGCGCAGCGATCACGCCGGGTAGAGCCGCAGCCATGCCAGCCACACCAATATAGACATCGGTCTTTGCTTCAGTTTCCTCAATGAGCTTAACCAGGCGACGGGGGTTGCGGTGGGCAGAACAAACCGTAACTTGACTGTCGATGCCAAGCTCCGTTAAAACTTTTTGGGCGGGTTCAACCACCGCAAGGTCTGTCTGGCTTCCAAGAATAATCTGAACCTGTGGCATCTTAACCTAAATCCAGTGCCAGTTCTTCTAACACCCCATAGCGCAGGCCTCGATCACTGACCCGGCTTTCTTCGATATTAAGCACATCCATCACTTCCATCAGAATCAAAAGGCCGCCTAAAAACACATCGGCACGGCCTGGGGGCAATAATTTTTGACGGATACGTTCGGCCAAGGGTATTTGCGCCAGGCGCTCGAAAATATTTTGTAACAATTTTCGATGGATCACGCTGCCTTCCACCCGTTCGGGATCATAGTCCGCAAGGTTTTGGGTAATGCAGTAGGCACTGGTCGGGGTGCCGCCGATGGCCACCAAATGGCCGGGTTCAAGGTTGTGATACTGATCCTTAAACAGCTGACGGATATGCTGAC
>JAHFDA010000052.1 GCA_023249225.1 bacterium | reverse complement strand
GTGATCATCGCCAAAGAGGCGCAGGGCCCACAGCATGTTAAAAACGCGGTTGGCCTTGTAGCGCGCCTCGACCGGCATCGCAAGAAAATGGCGCGGCAGCTCCGCTTCGGACAAGAGGCCCGACGGAAGGACTTCCAGCCCCGCTTCGTCTACCGTTCCGCCGTGAGTGCGTCCCGTGCGGCGGCCAGCTTCTTTGGAGCGGTCGGCGTGTTGGGGACCGTCTTCCGAAACTTTTGCGGCAGGTTTTTCCGGAGCTGAAAGTTTTTTGGCTGCTTTTTTTTTCCGCCACGAATGTATTAGCAGCGCCACGCCCAATGCCGCTGCGGCGGTGACACCTCCGATTTTCGCCAGCAGGCTCCACGGCACTTCGTAATCCCGCGCGTAAGGTTCGCTGGCTTTGCTGAACGGATGGTCCACCGGCAGGCGATAGATGCTCCCGTCCGTGCGGCGCACGGGCACAAAGTTGGCGGTGTGCGGCGTGCTGGAAACTTCTGTTCCCTTGACGATGTAACCATCAAACATTCCGGCCGGAAAGCCAAAACGCCGCAGCACGTAGTTGATCGTGTTGCCATGGTCGGCGCACATGCCGTTCACCGAATCTTCCGCAAAGGCCACAACTTCGTTCCGTTCGCCGGAGAGCCAGCCCAATTCCGCGCGCCACGTCAGGCTGCGGTATTCCCAGCGATGCACGGTGTCGTAAGGCGCGTAGCGCCCGTGTTCACGCACGTAGTCCTCGGCCCAGGCAATGGCGTCCTGGAGATCAAGCTGCGGATGCCCCAGTTTGTAGGAGTCCAAATCTTCTTCGGTCTGCGGGTTGAGCGAATACTTTTCCGGAAGGGCCGTCCATGCGCCGTAAAGTTCCGGCTGGTCTTTCCACAGGGCGGATAAATCCTGTGCAGTCAGCTTCATGTCCGCCTGCCACTCGTCGAATGCCGGAGACTCAACGTAGAATCCTTTGGTTTTTGCACCTGACGAAACGGGGATCAAGGCTTCACCGGAACCGTTCAACGCGTGAAACTCCGGACGGTCTGAACGTTCGGATGTGATCGTTACAAATTGTCCCGTCGTTTGCGCGCTAGTTAAGTTAGCAGCCTGTGGTGCGGGTTCCCATGTGGCGCTGGTCAGGTCGAACTGATCGTTAACGCCCGTGACCACGTAATTGTCGGGGTATGTCAGCTCCGTATCAAGCTGCGCCAGCGGCGGGCCGTAGTCGGGTTCTTCGTCGTCTTCCGCGCCGCTGCTAAAAGGCGCAGGCGCATATGTGTGTGTGTGATCCGGAGATGGCGGGTGAAGGATTTTGGTCAGGCCAAAGACAAGCGCAAGCAATGCGCCAGCGGCGGTGATCACCTTCATAAACCACTTGGTTTGGTTGGCTCCCAAATAAATAAAACTCAAGGAAAGCGCAAGTATGCTATGACCCACGTTTCTTGCCAGTTCGATTAATTGGGTGATCCCCCTTTTTTGAACCAAATTTGCCAGGCGGACATGAAACACAAGCTGTATGGCAAAGTCCAAAATGGGGTTATAAAACTTTCCGTTGAGTGTCCACTTGCGCGGGTCGTTAATCAGCTTGCCCAGCGCTTTGAGATACGGATGAATGAGGCGGGTGTTTTGTTCAAAGGTTTGCCAGCCCTTGACCAGCTCGGTTCGTGATTTGGCTGAGCCAAGCCTAAGCAAGTTGGAATGGAAATCCCAAAACCCGTGAATAGGGGCTGTATCCGGATTTAACGCTTCGAGTGTTTTGACGATGTTGACCGGCAACTTGGGGTTCGCTTCGGGCTTGCTTTCAACATTAAATAGGGGATAGAGACCCTCGATTTCATTTTCCGCTACTGCATTTTTAAGGGTTTGGAGGGTTAGCGTTTGAGCTTCGGCGATCATTTTGTTTTTTTCGGCTTCGTCCAAGTCGTCCAGCGTTTCCCAAAGCCAAGGCTCATCAAGTTGATTGTCAAACGCGGCCTGCAATAGTCTCATTTCGTTGTTGGCAGGAAATGCAAGCCCTTTCAGTCCTTCGACCAGCGTGGGAATGGTTACGACAAGCGGCGGCGATTCCGATGCAGCCGTGCCACGTTCATCAAGGGTGCGCAGCCAGGCCTCCAGCGTGCCGCGCCGCGAAACATAAATGTGTTTGGGATGGGTGATGGGAGGGCGTTTTTTGCCCGGACGTGCCTTGGCTTGGCCGCTTACAACCTTGATGCGTTCTTCCCATGTCAGGTTTGCGCCGAAGAGTTTCGGTATCAGCCCGATGCCGGCCGAGGTTTCGATGGTATCCGGTATTTGCATGTTCAGAGTCAGGCGGGTGTGGGTGCCGGCCAGTTTTTTCATGCGCCGGGCGGTAATCCGCTCGGAAACTTTGTTGATGTAATCGAACATGACCAGGTGTCCGCCGTTTTTAAGTTCCTTTTTAATAAGCTTGTTGGACAAATATTCCGGCGAGCGTTTTGCGTCAGACAAAATAGCGGCAGTCAGTTCTTTCAGCCAGGCGGGCTGGCGCTGGCGCGTGGGCGCAAAGACGCGGCGGCCGTAAAAAACCGTCACGCGGTCGCCGCGGGCGGTGGCGGAAAGTACGGCGGCGGCCACCTCGCGCGCGGTTTGTTCGCCATGGCAGCGCGCATCAATGACGATCAGCACCTTGGAACTTTGCTCGGCGTCTTTAGGACGCAAAATCACTTTTCCGCTGCGGGCCGTGGCGTTGTGGTCAATGTCGCGCGGGTCAAAGGCCTCGCCGGGTTGCAACTCGTGCAGGCCCTGAAAACCACCGTGCTGACTGTAGGCCGCCGCACGCCGTCGTTCAATACCAGTACCTGGACGTAGGGGATGGATTTGCCTAAAGTGGCGCACGGCGTTGCGGGTCTGGGCCAGAATTCCCTCGGCTTCCAGGCGCCGTGCGGATTCGGCCCATAGTTCCGTCAGCGCCTGGGTGCTAAGCATATGCTGGCGGCCATCGGAGGTCGTCATGAGGATGACTTGATGTTCGCCCGCGCGGTGGACTTCGAAACCGACGATTTCCAGGCGTTCCACAAAATCTTTGAATACGGCGGCAATATGTGTGCTGCGTTCGGCGTCGCCGTAATAATCGCCAAAGGCACGGATACTGGTCGGTAGCTTTCCACCGCTATACTCCAGGTAATAGTCCCAGACTGGCAGGCTTAGTTTTGAAAAATGTGGCGGTATATCGGGGTTTGTTTCGTATTTATTCGCAACCTCCCGTTTGGGTTCCAAGGCATACAGATAACGGGCACCGGCCGTAGTGACAATCAACACATCTCCCTGGAGGGCGAGGTCTTGAACTGGTAGACCGGAGAGCCAAAAATCCCGTCCGGCCGAAGTACGCAAGCTGCCGTCAACAAGCAAGGTCAGGGAACGGGTGCTTTCGTCGGTCTGGGGTATGAAATAATTTTCAAGCAGGCTGACCGGAAATTCTCCCGGTAGCGTAATGGTTTCGTAATTGTAGCCTCCCGCCCCGAAATAAAAATGTTCGACGTGAGTGCCCCGATGAGCGCTTACTTCAAGGTATTCAGACTCCCCGTTGAGCGATACGTTCAGGTACTCGTAAGCCGAGGGGTCGAATGACTCCGTTTGGCGCGGGTAAAACGCCAGTGCATCCTCGGACACATCCAGTGCATAGCCGCCGCCGAATATGAGATCCACCGCGATGCCCTCAATTTTATTGGGCGTGCGTTGAAAAAATAACAACACCTTGGCAGGCTCCAACCAGTGGCAGCCAACGTAATGTTGGTAGGGGCCAAGCACCAGCACTTCTTGTTTGGGCGACTGGGAATCCAGGCTGTGAATGTAAAAGTAGCCGTCGTCATCGCGGCTGACGCAAATCATTTCGGATTCGTGCTGGATGTTGCGCAAGACGGTGCATATACGGTGGTCTTTCAGTGCTTCTGGCCAGGGCAGTTCCCGCGCATCAAAGGCTGCGATCAATGGGATGTCATACAAATGCGGCTGTCCGTCTGCAGCCCTGGCCAGGACAATGACATGGTCGTGGTACAGCCAATGGGTTGGCGCAACAATGACCTGTTCAACCTGGCTGCTAAGACCCCAGGTCCATGGAAAGACAGTGCCGTCGGGATTGTGCTTGCAAATGGTTACGCCGTGTTCGTTATAACTGATAAAAAACTGCTTGTGCCAGCCCAAGGGTTTTTCCCCGGGTTGCAGATCATGCCAGCCGGGAATTTTGCGGGTATACCGGGTATAACCCGGAGGGCGGACGGATACCGTACGTTTTTGCATAAAGCACGCCATACTTTTTCATTCCCAGCGCGGGTCAATTTCAATCATTTGCGAGGCCTGCTCAAAATGGCCGAGTTTTGTTTCTGATCTTTATGGAGAGGGAAGCGCAGGCACTTTAAGGGTTATATCGCGCCATTTTTCAAACAGATGCAGGTAAGCGCCCAGGGTGACAAAAATTCCATCGATATGTATTCCGTTTTGAACGCGCAGTACCAGGGGTGAAAAATTAAGCTCGGTGCTAAACCACGATTGCCAATACCGTTCCAGGCCCAGACTCAGTCCCAGGCGGGTGATCATATTGGCTTGAGCTGCAACAGTGCTTTGGTCCATGATCAGCATGCCGCCATATTTGATCAAGAACTCGTCCGAAAATTTTTCGACGTGCCGCACCTCGAGCACCAGCGAGGACACGCGCGTCAGAGCCGATTGGGCATCATAGTAAAAGCCAAGATTGTATTCGCTCACAAAGCGGTGTTTTAACTTGATGCCCCAGGTGCTGCCCCGGTATCCAAAACCAAGCTGTTCTTCAAGCTGGGTGATGACCACCGTTACAGTTTCGCTTTCTGCCAGGATGGCTTCACTGGGCACGGCGGGGAGATCGGCGTCTATAGTAGGGGCCAGGGTTTCAGCAGACTTTGGGACAGCAGGACTGGCAATGGGAACGAGAGGTTCAACGTTTGGGCTGGATTCCTCTGCTTGCAAAGGGCGGATAAGCGTTATCAAGGTGGCGCATATTCCCAAGACATAAAACGCAGGTAGCTTATTCCGCATTCTGCATTCCGCATTCTGCATTTGGATTAAGGTACCACGGCCAGGTTGTGCAAGGTGGCCACCACTTCGTCAAATGAAAAAGGTTTGGCGATAAATCCATCGGCTTTAACGTCAAGGGCCCGCAGACGGTTGCGTTCTTCACTTTTGGCGCTCATCAAAATCACCGGACGTTTGGGTTTGGCGGCTTTAAGCTGGCCGCAAAAATCATAACCATTGCCATCGGGCAAAAAGATGTCTAAAAAAATGGCGTCAGGGTTGCTGTATTGCAGCACTTGCTGGGCCTGGCGCAAGTTGCTGGCAGTGAGCACATGAAAATCACGCTTGCTTAAAAAGTAGGTCAGCGACTTTGTTAGATTTTCTTCGTCATCGATGATCAGGATCTTAGGTTGCGAGTCAGGCAGTGCATGGCCGGCACTGGGATCCTTTGCGTGCACCACGGGTGCTGCATCGAGTGCTGTGTTGAGCATCTCGTTTAGACGTTGGGTTTCTTCAAGAATAATACGAAGAAATTCGGTCTGTTGGGCTGGTTTTTCGTCGGGGTAACGCGATAGAATTTCGGCAAATGATTTGATCGACGTCAGCGGTGTCCGTAATTTATGCCCAAGTTCAAGCAGCCACTTTTTTTGCTCTAGCTGCAGGGATTCGTACTTATTTTTCCAGGTTTCGGCTTCGGCCCTTAGACGGGCGGTTTCATCGGGTAAAGGCATCTAAGGTTTATGCTAGGGGAGCAGGGGGGTTTTGGCTAGAAGGCTTCTACTTCTTCAGGGAAAGCGGCTTATTTGGCATGCAAGTTTTAAGGGTTTAAACTCGATCATAAGATGGGAATAAGTTTATGGGGAGCAAGGGGAGCTTTTATGGAAATTTCTAGTGTAGGCAAGGTCGACGAAAAAATGGCCAATGAGGGCGCAGCCGCCCAGGCGCTGCCCAAGGAAGCCAGCCAGGCGGTGGCGGCGCTTGGACAGGGTGCCGACAAAAGCATGTGCGCCGACATGCTGATTCAGCAGTGTGGCAGCCCTGACAAGGCTGTGCAACAGCTTAAAAAAATCGAAGCCAGTCCTGATGTACCGTCCGAAGTCCGTGATGCCGCCAGCGACCTGATTCATCAGATCAAGGATGGCGACAAGCCCAGTGACATGGGAAAGACGCAAGACAGCGCTTCGCTTCAGGGTATGGCGGCTGTGTCGCCTACTGAATCTAAAGATCGGGATGCAGTGGCGGGTGCAGCCGGAGTGCGGCCAGTGGCACCGGTAGATCAAATGAAACCCACAGATTTTTCGACTGCATCCATTCATCCATCGGAGCGCAAAAATTCAGTAGTATAAAATGGGGATCTCCAAAAAAGTTTCTCTCAGAGGGCATCCCTAGATTCCCGCTAAAACCGTGTGGGAAGGACAGTCGCGGTTATACGGCCATTAATTCGGGTTGCTTTTGATGTTGCAGATGCAGCGCATAATACTGCGCGAGTTCGGGGTTATTGATGTCTGCCAACGAAGGTTGGTTTTGTGCTTCAGCCTCGGTCACCAGGCGTGACACAATTTCTTTGACTGGGGGAATATCATTCATCTTCCACACATTTGCACCCGTAAAAAACAAACCATTTTCAATGTCGCCTTCGATGGCCCATACCAAGCGGTCGACAATACAATAAAAGTGGTCACAAAACTTCATGCAGTTGACCTTGCAGCGTTCGAATAAATCCTTGCTGTTGGTGAACATCTTTTGTACAAAAGGTGTGAGAATGGCACGTCCAGGCATGCCCACCGGACTCTTGACCACCACCACATCTTCTTTTTTGGCGTTCTTTAAAAGGTTTTTAAAATTTTCGGATACGGTACATTCCTGGCTCATTAAAAAACGGGTGGCCATCTGTACGCCAGCCGCACCCATTTCGATGGCCTTTCGGATTTCGTAACCGTTGGTGATGCCCCCGGCAGGCAGAATGGGAATTTTACTTTTAACGGCGGCCATGACTTCTGGAAAAATTTTCCACACGCTTTCGCGGGTACCCAGGTGGCCGCCGGCCTCGCCGCCTTCGACCACAATGGCATCGGCGCCGCATTTTTCTGCCATGACTGCGGCCTTGGCCGAACTGACAATGGATATGATGGGCAGATGATTGTCTTTGCCAAATTTAAACAGATCACGCGAAAATCCCGCGCCACTGATGATAAAATCGGCGCCGCCCTTGAGAGAAGCCTCGCACAATTCCATAAAATCACGGGCCACGTACATTATATTGACGCCGATAATGCCGTCTGGGCTGATGCGGCGAGCCTCATGCAACTGGTCAATAATTTCTTGGGGGGGGATGCCCGAACCTCCGATAATGCCTACCGCGCCCTCGCGCGCAACGGCACCACACAGGGGAGCGGTTGAAACCCTGATAGACATGCCGCCCTGAAAAACAGGAACTTTGGCAACCTTGTTGCCAATACGAATTTCGGGTAGTTTGAAGCCATTCATATGCCTGCATTGTATCACGGTGTCTCGTGATGTGTCGTAAGGTTGGGAGCATATTTTTTGTAAAATTTAACCCAAATCTAAAGCGTGCTTAGGTTGTGCTAAACTAAAACGACCATGGTGGAAAGGGTTCCCACAGGCATTGAGGGACTGGATGCCCTGATGGCAGGGGGCTTTCCACAAGGTCGGGCCATACTGGTGGCCGGAGAGCCGGGGACCGGCAAGACGACCTTGTGTCTTCAGTTTTTGCTCGAGGGTTTAAATCGAGGCGAAAAAACGGTTTACATCGGCATTGATGAGAAGCCCATGCATATCCTGCAGGATGCGCGTACGCTGCAATGGGATTTTCAGCCTTTTCTCGACAAAGGTGCTTTTCAGATTTTAGACGTGTCCAAGTATTTTTCGGCCTTCCATAATTACGAATCCCAGGGAGCCATTCAAACCACCCAGATTGTGCAAGACCTGATTGGGTTTATTAAAAACTGCCAGGCTTCGCGGGTGGTGATTGATCCCATTGTGCCTTTAATCTTTAACCAGCGACGGTTGCCAGAGATCAACGAGTATATCCGTGGATTGGTCTTTGACCTTGAAGACCTTCCGCAGGTGACTACATTGCTGACATCGCTGGTGCCGGTAGGCACCAACACATTTTCGCAGCATGGTATCGAGGAATTTGTGGTCAGTGGCATTATTACGTTACGCCTGTTTAAACTGACCAACAAATACGTGCGTTCGCTCATGGTTCGCAAGATTCGTGGAACCCAGACGGAACTTTCAGAATATTCCTTTGACATCCTTGCGGGCCGCGGCGTGGTATTGCGCCAACCGATTTAACGCTCGTGACCAAGGTGCTTATTGCCGACGACGAACCCAACATTTTGATGCTTGCGGGCATCATGATGGAAGACGAGGGTTACGAGGTGCTGCGAGCCACCAACGGTGTGGATGCCGTTAGCGTGGCGGCAGCCGAAAAACCGGATCTGATCATCACCGATGTCATCATGCCTGGCATGGATGGCTTTGAAGTGTGCCGTACCATTCGGCAACATGCCGAGCTATCGAATGTGCCTATTTTGATCCTGTCAGCGTTGGGTGACGAATTTAATAAAATTACGGGTTTTGAGGGTGGGGCAGATGACTACATCACCAAACCCTTTAATGTTGAAGAATTTAAAGCCCGTGTGCGCGTACTGCTTAACCGTGCGCGTGTGCAAGTTGCGAAGCACCGTAAGATGGAGATTCCCAAACAAGATACGGGCATTCAGTGTCTTGACCAGCTCTTGCAGGGTGGATTGCCGCGGGGCTCCAATATTTTGTTGATGGGAACCTACGGTACGGGCAAGTCCACTTTTTGTCGGCAGTTTATGCATCAGGGTTTGCAAAACCACGAGCGTTGTCTGCTGGTGGTACTCGACGATGAGCCTAATCGCGTTCGGCAACAACTGGCCCGTGAAGGTCGGCGCGACGATGATCCTCACGCTTACGAAAAAGAAGGATTATTGCGGGTGATTGACGCCTATAGCTGGTGCTCGGGCGTTTCGGGCAGTCAGGAACGTTTTGCGGTGAGCGGGGCGCTTGAACTGACACAGCTTTCGTCGGTGATCATGGATGCCGGCACCGAACTTGGGCAAACGGTACAAGACAAACGGGGCGGACGACGCGTCATTGATTCTATTTCCAGCTTGTTTACCCATTTTGAGCTGCCGGTGGTGCAACGTTTCCTCGGACAGATTGCCCGCACGGCAGTGGCGTTTGGCGATGTCAGCACTTTGTATGTACTCGAAAAAGGTTCCGTCAGCGAGCAGGTTTTGAATAACGTCAAATACCTGATGGACGGTGTGATCGAGTTCAATGAACAGGGTGAACTACGAGTGCTTAACATGAAGTGGGCCAGCTTCGAGCGCCGTTGGGTGCGGTGGTACCAGGTCTAGCGCCATGCCCAAGGAAACCTTGTTTTTTGGCGCCGATCATGGGGGTGTCATTCTTAAAGACCGTCTGGTGGCGTGGGTCAAGGCCCAGCATCCCAGCCTGCCGGTGACTGATTTAGGCACCCACGGGCCAGACAGTGTGGATTATCCGGATATCGCGCTTAACCTTGCCATGCGCGTGGTGGCCGAAAACGCCTGTGGTGTGCTGGTCTGCGGCACCGGAAATGGCATGGCCATGACGGCCAACAAAGTTGCGGGCATACGCGCAGCGCTGGCCTACAATCGTTTTACCGGCGAAATGGCCAAGGCGCATAACCATGCCAATGTTTTGTGCATGGGCGGGCGCACCACGGCTTATGAAGACGCTGTGGCAGCTTTGCAGGCCTGGCTTGAAACCAAGGCCGAAGGTGGGCGTCACAACCGACGTGTGGCTAAGATTTTGGAGCTGGATCGGAAACCTTTGTAAATTTAATCCGCAGTCCTGTTTTGTAGCCGCATTGGGCTGCTTTACCCGCGGGCAGTTCCAAGACGCTTTGAGCCCCCTGTACCAAGGGCCCCACGGACCAGGGTCGGCGGGTGGCAATTTTAAGCGCCCGCTGATCGCCATCTAAAAACACAGCGTCAATGGCAAAGCGCATAAAAAAACAGTGGATGGCATTGCAGGGTTCAAGCAGCAGGCCGTCACAGCCCGCCGGAAAATCAGCATAAAACATGAGGCCGCGCAAGCGTTGCCAAAAACTTTTGGCTTCGAGGATACGCAGGGGTTCCATTTGATTTACTGGTTGGCAAGCAAAATGTAGGCCGGACCAAGCAAGACGATAAAAATGGTTGGAAAAATAAACAGTACAATCGGAATCAGCATCAGTACGGGCACGCGTGCGGCTTTGGTGCGCACGCGCTGGCTTTTTTGCAGGCGCATTTGATCGGCCTGGGTTTCGATGACGCTGCCGATGCTCATGCCATATTTTTCGGCCTGGATCATGAGGGTGATAAACGAACTAAGCTCTGGCAGGTTGACGCGCTTGGACATGTCCGCAAGCGCGGCATCGCGGCCCTTGCCCATTTTAACTTCATAGAGCATGCGGCCAAATTCATCTGACAAGGGCCCATGCACCTTGTCGACCACACGTCGCAGGGCTCCGCTGATATCCAGGCCCGCTTGGATGCAGATCCGGATCAAGTCGAGTGAAAACGGCAGGATGCGCCGTATTTCGCCATGCCGGGCTTTGATGCGCTGACCCAGCCAGATGTTCGGTAACAAGTAACCCAGGGCGCCACCCGCCAAGGGTTGAATCACGAGTTGTTGGTCAAAGCCTACCAAGCTGCGGTAAAACAACATGAAGCTTGCAAAGGCCAACGCCAATCCCACCCGGATGCCGATCCATTCGTAAATGCGAACCTGGGTCAGACCGGCTTGAATCAACTGGTTTTGCATTTCGGCCAGCTTGGCGCCGGGCATCATTTTTTGGATGCGTTGGCCCAGGCGTTTGCCAAGCAGGCTCACCAGCGGTGAGCGGTGCAGTTTGCGTACTTCACGCGCGGTGTCCATGGCCTCGCGCGGCAGCGTCAGTGCCAATGACAGGCGTTTTTCAAGGGTCTTGCGGCTGTGCCAGCGCAATAAGCCATAACCACCGACGCCGACAATAGCGATTGAAATCGGAAATACGATGGGGCTCATATCAGGCGTCCACCTGGATCATTTTGCGGATGACCAGGGCTCCGATGCCTTCCATGACCACAGATCCAAGCAGCAGTTTGTGCCCCGTGTCGGTATTAAACAACACCGAAATATAATCGGGGTTCATAAAATAGATGGCACCGACAATTAAAAATGGCAGCGCGCCCACCATTAAGCCCGACATTTTTCCCTGGGCAGTGAGCGCAGCGATTTCATTACGCATGCTGACGCGCTCGCGGATGGTGGCGCCGATCTTTTCGAGTACCGATCCCAGGTTGCCGCCAATGTCAGACTGAATCAGCACGGCGGTGACAAAAAGATCAAGATCGTCGTTAGGAATGCGCTCTGCCAGATTTTTTAAGGCTTGGTCCTGTGACAAGCCCATGTTGATTTCGGCCAGCGTGATTTCAAATTCTTCGGCCATGGGGTTGGGCATTTCCTGGGCCACCACCTGCATGGCCTGGCGCAGGGCAAAGCCGGAGCGGATGGTGGTGGTCATCAGCGT
Source organism: bacterium (assembly GCA_023249225.1). Lineage (GTDB taxonomy): Bacteria > Margulisbacteria > Marinamargulisbacteria > JAHFDA01 > JAHFDA01 > JAHFDA01. Next base: position 12,524 of record JAHFDA010000052.1, on the reverse strand, counting down.
GATGGCGTCGCCAAATAAGAGATCAAATAATTTGAGACGTTTGCGTGCCATGTTGCGAATGAGAAACATCGGCAGTGTCATGCTGATTAATCCACCGACAAGGAATGCCAAAAAAGACTTGCCAATCAGGGCGCCGATCAGGCTGCCGGTCACCAGTGCGATGGCATGCATCATCAGCAGTTCGGTTTCAGAAATCGCCAGTCCGGCCTGTCCCAGCCACACATGCATTTTGGCCAGCAGGTGGCTGGGCAGATATTTTTCGACGGCTTGTTTAAAAAGCTGTCCGCCGCGCGTCTGTAAGGCCAGGCTGCTTTGCTTAGCAGAAGGCTCCAGCACGGTAGTCGGATTGCTCTGCAAAAGACGCAAACGTATTTTTTTGGCATTTCCCAGCCGTAATGCGAGGCCCACCGTCAGGCCGATCAGCAGCAGTGCGACCAGGATCCAAAACAGCATGGCGTTTATTCCTCAAACAGGGCCCGCGGCAGCTTAAAACCCTGGCTTTCGAGCAGCGGCGAGACGCCCGGACGCAGACCGGTTGTTTTCAGGCGGTCGTTTTCCCAGTGAAACAAGGTGGCGGTGGTAATCGTATCGCCTTCCATGCGGTCGACTTCTACAATTTCTTCGATCACACGCTTGCCATCGCGGTGACGGTCGACGTGGATAATCAAATCAAGGGCGTTGCAAATCTGGCGCCGTATGGCCGCAATGGGCAGGTCATAGCCGGCAAAAAGCACCATGGTTTCCATGCGGCTTAACATGTCGCGCGGATTGTTGGCGTGGCCAGTGGTCATCGAACCGTCATGACCGGTGTTCATGGCCTGCAACATGTCCAGGGTTTCGGGGCCGCGTACTTCTCCTACAATAATGCGGTCGGGACGCATGCGCAGCGCGTTGATCACCAGTTCGCGGATACCCACCGGGGGGTCGCCGTCCAAACTGGCTGGACGGGATTCCATGGTGATGACGTGCTGTTTGCCCAGTTGTAATTCGGCGGCATCCTCAATGGTGACAATACGTTCGTCGTCGGGAATGCAAAACGACAGGGCGTTGAGTAAAGTGGTTTTTCCGCTGCCCGTGCCGCCGCTGATGACAATATTGAGGCGGCCCTGTATGCAGGCTTGTAAAAAGTCTTTCTGTAATTCGCTGATCAGTCCCCATTGAATAAAATTTTCAAGGGAGTAGGGACGTTTGCTAAAGCGGCGGATGGTTAGAGTAGAGCCAGTCAGTGTCAAGGGTGGAATCACCGCGTTGACCCGCGATCCATCGGGCAAACGCGCGTCCATCATGGGATAACGGTGATTAATCTGGCGGCCCACAAAATGCGCAATCTTTTCAATGTGGCCGCGCAGATGGCCTTCGTCGTGAAAATGGATACCGGTGTGATGCAACTGGCCCTGTTTTTCGATATAGACGTGCTGGGGGCCGTTGACCATGATTTCGCTTAACGATCCGTCCTCGATCAAGGGCTGCAGGGGTCCAAGGCCATAAAGTTCGTTCAGAAGCCAGGCGCTCTCGATGCTGCTTAACGTATGCTGGGGCTGGATTTCGTTCCATGTGTGGTGAAGCTTGTCGAGCAGCTCTGGACGTGCGGTTGTTTCCTTGATAAGCCACAGGCCCATCAAGGGGCTGTGGCCGATCAGTTTGGCTTGTAATTTTGAAAGCTGGGGGTGCAAGGCATGCCAAAGGGTATGCGGGTGAGCCGGGTCGTGGCTTTGTGCTGCCATGCCATGACCAAGAGGGCTTAATTTGTCGCGCAGGTTCATGCCAGGGTCCTCTTAAAATAAGTGTTGTCGATCAAGACGCCGTTTAAGCGCAGTTTTGGTAAAAACTCGGGTACCCGTCCGGTGCAGGCAAAAGGGTCAAGGGTGCTTGCGCCCGCATGCTTGGGCGCGGGCTGGTATACAAATAAAGGAAAGAGTTGGATTTTTTGAGACTGTGGATGCACAGCCCCTACTTCGCTGATCGACGCGATACGCTTGCTTCCGTCGGGCAGGGTGATGACATGCACCAGCAGGTCAATGGCCGAGGCGATCTGTTCACGAATGGCCTTGATGGGTAAGTCATAACCGCTCATCAGTACCAGTGTTTCAAGGCGCGAGAGCATGTCTTCGGGCGTGTTGGCGTGGGCCGTACACAGTGAGCCATCGTGTCCGGTGTTCATGGCCTGAAGCATGTCCAGCGCCTCGCCACCGGTCACCTCGCCGATCAATATGCGCTCGGGACGCATGCGCAGGGCATTTTTAACGAGATCTTGCATGGTCACGCGCCCGCTGCCTTCGGCGTTGGACTCGCGAGTTTCGAGTGATACCACATGCTCCTGTTGCAGGCGCAATTCTGCGATAGTTTCCATGGTAATGATGCGGTCATGGCTGGGAATAAAACCAGACAGTACGTTAAGTAGTGTGGTTTTTCCGGTGCCGGTGCCGCCAAAGATCACAATATTGAGCATGCCGCGCACCGCTTTCTCCATAAAGTCACAGATGTTTTCGTCCCAGGTGCGGTTCTGGGTCAGATGGGCGGGGCCATAAGGCACTTTGGGAAATTTGCGAATGGTCACCACCGGGCCGCGCAGCGAAAGCGGAGGAAGCACGGCGTTGAATCCCGAACCATCGGGCAGGCGGGCGTCCACCATGGGTGAACTATCATCGCAGCGGCGTCCGAGCGGGGTCACAATGGCGGAGATAATCCGCCGCAGGTGTTTGTCGTTGTGAAAAAATACGCGGGTGGCTTCGATCTGGCCGTGCTTGCGCACCAGCACCTGGCGCGGACCGTTGATGAGGATTTCGTTTAAACCCTCGGTTTCGAGCAAGGCTTCGAGCGGCCCCAGGCCGCGCAATTCGTAAAACACATTTTGAACCACTTGTTCGCGCTCGTCGCGGCCCAGCCAGCCCGGCAACGCGCCTGCCGCCTGCAGGCGGTTTATTTCGGCCATGATGCGCTGGCGTAATTTATTTTCGGGTAGTTTTTCAAGGGGAACTTCTGCTTCGTTGCCATGGGCTTGTTCGCTGTTGATCAGGTCTGCGTGCACTTTCAGGCAGGTCTCGAGCAAGGCTTCGTCACGCGCCGTCAGCGTGACCACATCGGGCGTGTGCAGGTGCAGGCCATACTGGATCAACGTCGGGTCGCTGTGTGGGTTTTGAAAGAAGTTTTCGGGCACGCTGATGTCGTGGGTTTGTAATTTGGACAAGCATTTGGGTATATAGCCAGTGGGTTCCAGTGTTCCCAGAATCTTGCCGTCTGCTCCCAGGCCGCTCTGCTTAAATAAAAAGATGTCCTCAACGTGGATGTTGCCTTCTTCGTCAATGTGCGTGACCTCGCTGACATGGCTGACTTTACGGGTGCCATCGAAGAAACGAGACTGCTGCACAATAATCGATAAGGCCGAAGCAATCTGTTCACGAATGGCTCGCAGGGGCAGTTCCATGCCGCTCATGAGCACCATGGTTTCGATGCGCTTTAAAATGTCTTTGGGGCTGTTGGCATGGCCCGTGGTCATTGAACCAGCGTGACCCGTGTTCATGGCCTGCAACATATCCAGAGCCTCGCCGCCGCGACATTCGCCTACCACGATGCGGTCGGGACGCATGCGCAAAGCATTTTTGACCAGCTCACGGATGGTGATGGCGTTACGCTGTCCAGGCGAGGCCGGGCGTGACTCCAGCGGGATGACATGCGGCTGCTTAAGCTGCAACTCGGCGGCGTCTTCTACCGTAATCACGCGTTCACCCTCGGGGATAAAACCCGACAGGACGTTCAGCAGCGTGGTCTTGCCGCTGCCAGTGCCTCCGCTGATCACCAGATTTTGCCGACCCACCACGCAGGCGTTTAAAAAAGCGGCGGCCTGAGCGGTAAGCGAGCCAAAACGGATCAGATCGGCGACCACGTAAGGTGTTTTTGAAAATTTGCGAATGGTGACAGTGGTGCCGTGTAAGGCCAGCGGAGGGATGATGGCGTTAAAACGGGAACCGTCTGCCAGGCGTGCGTCCACCAGCGGGGAATTTTCGTCGATGCGTCGGCCGATGCGTGACACAATGGCATCAACAATGCGGCGCACATGCGCGTCATCGATAAAGACGGTGTCGCTTAAACTTAACTTGCCTTTACGTTCGACAAAAACCTGCTGCGGACGGTTGACCATGATTTCGGTAATGCTGCCATCGGCGAGCAACTCATCCAGGGGACCAAGCCCAAACAGTTCGCTGTACACGCCATGCACAATGCGTTCTTTTTCTTCACGGGTGAAGAGCAGGGGATAACGCTGACTGTCGCTTAAAATGCGGCTGCGGAATTGTTTTTCAAACGTTTGCCGGTCGGGCTGTGCTTGTTTGCGCAGCGCCATGATTTCTTTAAGCTCGACCAGGCCTGTGTGTACCATGGCGATGGCTTTGACGATATGCAGTCGGTGTTCAAGGTCGTTGCCGCTTTCGTGCGCCACCTGCGGCAGAATTTCAGGCAATGTGGAGGCAATATGATCCAATTTTTCCTGCAGGCGCATTAAAACCACCCCTTAAGCTGCAGTTTTTGCTGTAACGAGCGGCCGGGGTCGTTTTCAGTAGCGGCGCTTTCGGGTTCGGCCAGTCGCTTGGCGATGCGCTGCATGGCCAGGCTATAAGCGTGCTGGGGTTGGTGCAAAACAATGGCCTCTCCGGTATTGACCGAGGTCAGCACAGACGTATCGCCATCGGGAAGATGGTGGGTGATGGGATGTTTTAAGTGCGCCGTGACATCTTTGCGGGTTAGGTCTGGGCTGCTCTGAAAGTCGGTGCTGACAATCTGAATCTGTTCTTTAGAAAGGCCCAGGTCAGTCAGCACGTTCAGTGCCAGTGAGGCATTACGGATCGAGGGGATGTTGAGCGAAAGCTGCAACAAGGCCAGATCGCTTTTGGCCAGCACGCTGCGTGAAAAATCACCCTGAAAATGGGGCAGGTCAATGACGATAAACTGAAACCGATTCTTAAGCGCCAGGAGTACTGTGATAAAACGCGCAGCGTCAATATGGGGGTCATTGACCGGTGCCGCCAAAAGACGCAGGCCACTTTTGTGCGTGAGCAGGGCTTGTTCCATTTCATCGACGCCCAGTTGTCCCTCGCGCGTCATGATATCTTCAAGGGTATGAATGGCAGGCACATCCAGTAAAAGCGGTAAGATGCCCAATTGCGGAATGGCGTCGACGGTTAACACCGACTGCTTGCAGTGCGTCGCCATCGCCAGCCCCAGGTTGGCCACCAGGGTAGACTGTCCCAGGCCGCCCTTGCTGCTGATGACGCCTACTAAGATGCCTGGTTTGGCAGGCAGGGCCGGGGTAGCGGCTGTCTCCGGCTGCATTTGTTTTTCGCGTTCATAAGCCACCAGCGCTTTTTGCAAGGCTTCTGCCAAGGGCGCGGCTTGCAAGGGATGGATCAGCAAGTCCCGGGCTTTGATTTCAATTCCCAGCCGCAGATACTCGGGTTTGCTTTCGTCGGCAATCGCAATCAAAACAAAACGGCCGTTGAATTTATTGTTCACCAACACCAAGGCCATGTTCATGTTAAGCAAAACCACCTGGGGCTGGTACTGTTCGATCAGTTTAAAGGCCGATTCATAGTCAGACACAACGCCCACGCAGCGCGCACCGGCAGGTAACAAAGCCTGAAGGCGCATGCCGCTTTGCACGTCTTTATCCGCGATCAAGACGCGGGTATTTAAAAATGTAAAATTTTCCACCATCAATAGTAGGAACTTTCCCCACTCACCCAGGTTTTAAACGTTGGCTAAGACAATGAAGGATTGAAGCCGGGTAAAATTTAGTCTACAAGCTTAGTAGGTCGCCAGGCTGGCTGAAAGAATATAAGGCGTCAGGGTAATAATAATGTCGCTTTCCTTAAGGGTTTGAGAGGTGCTTTTAAAGAATTCACCCAGAAGTGGAATGTCTCCGAGGATCGGAAATTTTTTAACGGTGTTGGAATATTCGGCAGATTTGAGGCCACCGAGCACAATGGTATTGCCATTTTCGATGCGTACCGTGGTTTGCGCGCGGCGGGTGACAATTTCGGGGATGCCGCTATACAACGTGGTGGTGGGGTTGCTGACAAAGGTGCCAATCCAAGTGGTGATGCTTTGGTCGTCGTTGACGCGGGGCGAGATAGCCAGCTTGATGCCGCTTTCGATTTGCTGGACGCTGGTGGCACCTAATGAGGTTTGGGTGACCATAGGAATTTGTCGACCGACATAGATGTCTGACACTTCTCCGGACTGCGCCAAAATACGCGGATTGGCCAAGGTCTTGGCCTTGCCTTCGGTGATCAGCGCATTAATCCGGCTTACAAGGGCGGCGGTAAACGAGGCGCCCCGCGTAAACGTGACAATGCCGCCAGCGGTACTGTCGGGCACAAAAGAGGCGTCAATCTGGTTGCTTTGCAAGGCTTCAGAAAACCCCAGTGTTTTGGCGGCCTCGCTCTGCACTTCGATGACGCGCGCATGCAGCACCAGCTGGTCGATGGGACGGTCGATACGTTGAACCAAACTGGCCACTTTAGAAATTTCTTCGTCGCTGCCGCGCACCAGGATGCTGCTTAGCACGGGAAAAATTGAAAAACGTGTGTCAGGCAGGATTGAACTTAAAAGGTTTTTGATGGCGGTAATCATTTCTTCGTTTGACTTCACGCTGATATTGGTCAGGTCGGCGTCAGCGGCGGTGTTCTGTAAAACGACATATTTCAAACGGAACATTTCGCTGCGCAGGTGCTGGTAAGATTTTTCAATACTTAAGGTGTACTGTTCATGCGTGTTGTCTTCGAACAACATACTTAGAGACGTGTCGCCGTTTTTAAGGGCGGTCACCAGCAATTGACGACTACCCACGCTGCGCACATCCGCAATGGTTGGATCGCCTACTGCGATTGATTGTAAATTGACTGGCAGAGCCAAAGGCCGGGTTTCGCCCACGGCAAAATAAAGCACTTGCGCACTGGGAATAGCCAGATCCTGATCATAGGCGCGATAGGAGACCCCCCGCAAATCGTCAGGGGTTTCCAATGACGCTGCAAGTGTCGGCGGAGCTTCGAGTTTGCGTTTACGGGCAATAGATTTTTTAGTGGAATTCTTTTGTGTCTGTCCGATGGAAGCAGTGGGTGGCAAGGTTTCGCCGGGGACAGCTTTGGAAGCCAGGGGGGCGTCGGGATGCAGTAACGCAGCATAATTTTGCGCATGCACATGGTCAGCCAGACCGGTACGCGCCAGACCCAGACGCGTTTCATATTCACGGACAGCCTTGCCAAGTTGTTCTGTGAATAACATCAGTCCGGCATCTGCGGGGGGCGCGGTTTCGCCCAGGGCCTGGTATAAAGGCCTAAGAAAAGTTTCCGGGTAAAAACGGTTTGGACCGGCCCACAGCAGGTTTTTTTGCATGGCTTCCTGGGGGTTCAGGTACGCAAAACTTCCCAGTTCCTTGCGTGCGGGCGTGTAATCCATCAGGGCCAGAAGGGCACGGGTGCTGTCTGCGTCTAAGGCGCCAGGATGCGATTGCGACAGTCCCAGGTTTTTTTGCAGGGCCAGCAACGCGCCAGCCAGTTTTTCGTCAAAGACGCCGGGGGTAAAACCCAGCACCGGAAGCTGCCACTCGGGCTGATTTTTAGAAAGCTGAACCAGTTGATCCTGCGCCCAATGCACGGTTCCGGGATCATAGGCGGGCGTATCTTTTGACAGCACCAGCTCATTTTTGAGCAGGGCCGATAAATCGGACTGCAGCAGTATATTGGTTTTGGCCCACCCCAGGTTATGCAGGCTACAAATGAAGATCCCGGCTGCACAAAACCATCTTTTCATGGTAACACCGGTGTGCTTTGCTGCTGCGGGCCGCGAATGATTTCTACGCCGGAACCTTTTTGACTTTGTGAGAGGTCGTTTTTCATGGTGGCAAATTGTTTTTGTACAAGGCTGTCGCCGACGGGCCGCAATGCCATGGTCATTTGGCCCAGTTGCTGTGCCAGAGTAACCTTTTGTGCCTCGGCCAGGTTCAGCGCAAAGGTGAGCACTACCTGTTCGCCCCCTGTCTGGGCCAGGGCTCCCGCCACTGCGTTGGCAGCATCAGATCCTGGCAAAGGCGGAGCCTGGTTTTGTGGCAGGCTTTGCTGGGCTTGAATTTTTGAAGCCTCTGCGCTGGCAATATTGACCTTATTGATGGCGTAGATTTTTTTGTTTTGTAAAAGGGGTAGCGTGCGCTCGCCTGCCTGGGTATCTTGAATGGTGTAAAGCACGTCTACAAAGTCACCGGGCTGCAACAGGCTGGCCAGTACCGTGGAAGGGCCCGCAAAGGCCACGGATACGCCACGGGTTCCGGGAGGTAAAGCCTGGGCCAGGGGACTTCCGGCCTGGCCGATTTTTTCGGAGATATCAACCGGCAAGACGCTTTCCTGCGGTGAGAGTTCATAATCTTTAAACGAGCGCAGGACCAGGGTCAATTCGCCCTGTTGCTGCGCCAAGATCATTTGCTGTGCTTTTTCTAGCGAAAGCGCAAACGTAATAATGTGCATGCCGCGGTTACCGCTGTTGCCAGACTTGGATTTGGATTTAAACAAGTCGGTGCTTTCGGCGGCATTTTTCATGGTTTCATCAATGGCCAGAATCTCCTCATTTTGTAATATCGTATAGCTTTGTTTGGCCGTCTTTCCGGCAGGCAGGTAAGTCAGGATGACATCCACATGGTCTGCGGGCTGTATCATGCCGGCAAAACCTGACAGGTCGCTGACCCGAATAGACACGGCCCGTTTGCCCGGCGGAATATTAAAAGCCAGGCCCACCAGTGTCTGCGGATCAGCCAGTTTTCCAAGTAAAATCGGTTCGCCCGGCAGCATGGTTGACTGGGACACCTTTCCAAGCACCAGAGCATCGTTTGTGACCTGGCCTGCAAAGTAGTGGCTAAGCGGGATCAAACGCTTTTGAAGCATATTTTTTTCGATGGGAATACGCGGTTCGATTTTTTGACTGGCATAGTAGGCGATCATCAGCTGATCAGAGGGTTCGGGAGCCGCGCGGGTTTTCATCCGGTTCCAAAGCGTCAGCCCAATGACTGCGCCAGCGCACACAAGCAGTGCGACCACCAGCACCACGATCCGTTTGTTGGCCAGGTTCAAGTTAACACACCTTCGATCATTTTCATGATAACAACCAGTGAATTTGTTTGTCAGTTAATTTATACTGGGGGAGATGGAAATTTTGCAAATCCTGTATGCGTTGGGAGGGGTCTTGGCGCTGGTGGCCTGGGTTTTGGACAGCCGTACCCGCAAGATACCCAATTGGCTGAATTTTGGTGGAATGTTGGTCATGCTGCTGGGTAAATTGCTGTGGGGTTATCAGCAACAGTTGGCGTTGTTTCCGTTGGTACTACAAATCGGGGGCGGTTTTGCCACGCCGTTTTTCTTGTTATTGCCACTTTTTTATATGGGCGGTTTTGGTGCGGGCGATGTCAAGCTGATGATGGTGCTGGGTATTGTGCTGGGTTCTAAGCTGGCGTTTTTACATGTGTTGGTGACTGCCGTCATTGGCGGCATCATGGCCATTGGAGTATTTGTGCAGGCGGCGGGTTGGCAGGAAGTCAAAACGCTTATTCAAAACAGAGGGCGCGGTTTGCGGACGCATCCAAAAATGAAAGTGGCTTTTCCGTATAGCATGGCAATTCTTATGGGGTATCTTATCGTGCTCATCAATTTTGCGAAGTAGGTTTTTTTGGTGAGCTACCGCAGCCTCCAGGACTGTGTTGCCGATCTTGAACGCCAGGGTCAGTTGTTGCGTTTCACACAGCCGGTTGATCCTCATTTGGAGATGGCCGAAATTCAGCGGCGGCTATACCGGGTCCAGGGTCCGGCGGTCTTGTTTGAACGCGTGTTGGGCAGTCCGTTTCCGGTGCTGGGCAATCTTTTTGGCAGTCCCAAACGGGCGCATTTTATTTTTCGAAAAACACTTGAGAATGTTAAAAAAATGCTTAAGATTAAGGCTGAACCGGAGCAATTCTTCCGCCGTCCCTGGCAGTATGCCGGTGTTCCGCGCGTTTTGATGCACAGCCTGCCACAGCGGGTGATGCGGGCTCCGGTATTGGCGCACAAAACCCAGGTGAGCCAGTTACCGCAGATTAAAAGCTGGCCCCAGGATGGCGGCCCCTTTATCACCCTTGGACAGGTATATACCGAAAGTTTAAGCCAACCGGGGGTCTTGCACTCCAATCTAGGCATGTACCGTATTCAGATGGCAGGCAATGCATACCAGCGCGATCAGGAACTGGGACTGCATTATCAAATTCATCGTGGTATCGGTGTGCATCATGCCGAGGCGCTGGCGGCGGATCAGCCACTTAAAGTCAGCATTTTTATTGGGGGATCTCCGGCGCATACTTTGGCAGCCATCATGCCCCTGCCCGAGGGCCTGTCAGAGTTATTGTTTGCGGGAGCGCTGGCAGGACGCCGCTTTCGATACCTGCGTCGGAACGGTTTTTTAATTTCTGCTGACGCCGATTTTTGTATTACCGGCACGGTCGATCCTGGCCAGCTTAAGCCCGAAGGGCCTTTTGGGGATCACCTGGGTTATTACAGTCTGACGCACGATTTTCCGGTTCTTAAAGTCGAAAACGTCTATCATCGCCAGGGGGCCATTTGGCCTTTTACCGTGGTGGGTCGTCCACCACAGGAAGATACCGTGTTTGGCCAGTTGATCCATGAAATCGTGGCGCCGATGGTGCCGCGTGAGCTTCCTGGCCTTAAAGCCCTGCATGCCGTGGACGCCGCCGGGGTACATCCCTTATTGCTTGCGATTGGCAGCGAGCGCTACACGCCTTACGCGCCTGCGCGACGACCCCAGGAAATTCTAACTATCGCCAACGCGGTACTGGGTTTTGGTCAGGCCTCGCTGGCCAAGTATTTGTTGATTGCAGCCGGAGAAGACAATCCGGCGTTAGACATCCAAGATATTCCTGCTTTTTTCAGGCACATGCTCGAACGCGTCGACTGGCGCACGGACCTGCATTTTCAAACCTGCACCACCATGGACACGCTGGATTATTCTGGAACAGGCCTGAATGCGGGGTCTAAGCTGGTCATCGCTGCTGTCGGAGCGCCCAGGCGCACGTTAAATACTGTACTGCCACCCCTGTTAAAACTTCCCGAGGGTTTTTCTGCACCCAAGCGGGTGATGCCTGGTGTGGTGGCTGTAACTGGGCCGCGCCATGTGTCCGTTAAGGTTGGGGAGGAAAGCGCCGAGCAGCTGGTGCAGGCGCTCGCCAGTCAGGGCACCGCGCTGGATGCTTTGCCACTTTGGGTGCTTGTGGATGACAGTATTTTTACGGCGGCGCAGCTCAATAACTTTTTATGGGTCACGTTTACGCGCTCAAACCCGGCACACGATGTCTATGGGGCGGGGAGCTTTAGCAACCATAAGCATTGGGGGTGTTCAGGTCCGTTGGTGATTGACGCCCGCCAAAAGCCGCATCATGCGCCGCCGATCGAAGCGGATCCGGCAGTGAGTCGGCGCGTTGACTCTTTGTTTGCCAGGGGGGGGATCCTGGAGTCCTGGGGCTAAGGCAAATTCAACTGACTTGGAGGCAGAGGTTTCCGGCGGGCCTTGGCATAGGTTCGCACCACATATACAGCCAGCCCAAACGCGGCCACCACCAGTTTCTGGTCCCAGTAACGGTTAAGCAGCGTGTAGCCGGAAATACGGACGCGGGGGATGAGCGCTTCCAGCCGCGTTACATCTTCAGGACTAAGACTCTCGTAAGCGGTTTTAATTTGGTCCTGCACCAGGGTTCTGATTCTGAACTGCTCCTCCCAAAGTTCCAGCGCATATAGGGCCCCGAGCAGCGCAAGTTCCGATTTACTGATGCCGTGCCTTTGCAAAATTGCCGCAAGTTCCGCATGCATCAGATCAAAAGATTCCCCTGTCCATGCGCAACGTGGAATCAGCTCGGCAATCTGTCGTGGCCTTACGCCCAGAGCACGCAGGGCCAGAATGTATCCGGCGGCAGACTGGATTTTTTCGCAGTCTTCGGCGGAGTTAAAACCGTATGCCGGACTTTGCAAAATTCCCAAAACCTTTTCCAGACTATTCCCAGCCGGGTCCGCCATGACATGGTTGGCAAAGTGGGCGTGCGTTTCCATCAGAAGCGCATAGTTGCGGGCGTTGAACTTTATACTTTGTTTGTTCACTGGATGCACGGCCAATTTGTACAGCGTGCGGACGATCAGTATAAGCAAAACCATGCTGGCAGCAGCAGTGGCCAAGGCGGGTGCATGTAGTCCCAAGGCGATGCTGACGATGATCATAGTTCCACAGGCGGCGTATATACCCATCAAGTGTTTAAAGCTGCGCTGCAACTGAACGAAATCGACCAGTCCGGGAACCCGTTGAAGCCGGTGCAAAAGCTCGTGGTGCAGGGTGCTGAAAAGTTCCGGATAAGATCCGGTGCCAAGCTGCTGCAGCACCATCCACGGTTTGGGTAAAAACAAAAGCGGCGATACGGTAATGGCATCCCGGCGTGGGGCGTAAGTGCCAAAAAGCAT
>JAHFDA010000007.1 GCA_023249225.1 bacterium | reverse complement strand
CGGCTGGGGCCGCTGCGAGCTAAACAGAATGTGTCTAACTCTTTGTACCCCCAGGCGGGGCCTGGGGGATCGGTATAATCGTCCCGTGCCTGGGGTCTCAGGAAACAGACTTTTTCAGCACTCCCACTATGGAATTTAAAAAAAGAGTTTGCTACCATTAAATCCCCGTTATCTAAAATTTACATTGGGAGCACGTCATGGAATATGGATATTTCGACAACCCTCGCAAAGAATACGTCATTACACGTCCCGATACTCCCCTGCCCTGGATTAATTATTTAGGCGCCGATGAATATTGCGCCTTGTTTAGCAACACTGCCGGCGGCTACAGCTTTTATCAAGATGCCCGCACGCAGCGTATCACCCGTTACCGTTATAACAATGTGCCCATGGATCGCGGTGGCCGCTATATCTATATTAAGGATACTGCCAGCAAGGATTTTTGGTCGGCATCCTGGCAACCTGTGCTTAAAGATTTAAAAAATTATCAGTACGAATGCCGTCACGGCCTGGGATATTCAGTCATTAAATCCAATTACCAGGACATCGCCACCGAGACCACCTATCTGGTTCCAAAAAATGAAAATCTTGAAATTTGGTGTTGTGTCATCAGCAATCAAAGCCCGCGTGAACGCACACTTGAAGTTTATCCGTTTATTGAATTTTGCCTTTATGACGCCCTTAACGACATGACCGACTACCAGTACAACCTGAATATCGGCAGCACCGAATATGACCCCGAAACGTCTACGATTTACCACACCACCGAACACAACATCAAACGCGACATCTTTACGTACATGACGGTCAACCAGCGCGCCAGCGGTTTTGACAGCCAACGCAGCGAATTTTTGGGCCGTTACGGAGACTTTTCGGCCCCGCGTGCGATCCTTGAAAGCAAGTGCAATAACTCGCTGGCCATCGGTTGGTCACCGGTGGGCGCATTTAAGTTAGATGTCACGCTTAAGGCCGGCGAGTCTAAAACTGTGATTGTGACCTTGGGCGTGGCCAAGCAACGCGGCAGCGAAACGCCTTTGTTAAACAAGTACCGCAGCAAGACCGATGTCGATGCCGCGTTGACCACACTTAAAACCTATTGGGACGAAAACCTGGCTAAATTTCAGACCGAAACCCCCGATGATCAGGTTAACACCATGATCAACATCTGGAACCAGTACCAGTGCCGCACCACGTTTAACTGGTCGCGCAGCGCCAGTTACTACGAGTCTGGCATCGGGCGTGGCATGGGCTTCAGGGACAGTTGCCAGGACACACTGGGCTTTGGCCATATGATTCCCACCGAGGTGCGGCAGCGCATTTTTGACATTGCCAGCACCCAGTTTCAGCGCGGTGACGCCCATCACCAGTATTCACCCTTAACCAAAAAAGGCGATGGCAGCAATTTTTCGGATGACCACTTGTGGCTGATCCTGGCGGTGGCGCAATACCTTAAAGAAAGTGGCGACTATGAATTTTTAAAGGAATACGTCCCCTACGATTGTGGTGAAGGCGGCAGCGGTCCGCTCTATGAACACCTCGAGGCCGCCATAGAATTTACGCACAACCACCTGGGCCCGCATGGCTTTCCGCTCATGCTCAATGCCGACTGGAACGACTGCCTGAACCTGTGGGGTTCGCAAAAAAATTCAGAGTCTGTCTGGGTGGCCATGCAGTTTGTGTTGTGCTGCCAGGAAATGCAGTCTATCGCCAGGTTATCGGGCAACAAGGCCGACATCGAAAAATACCGGCGTTACGAAGAAGACATGAAAAAAACCATCAACGCCGTGGCCTGGGACGGAAAGTGGTATGTGCGCGCCTTTACCGATAAAAAAGAAGTGGTCGGTTCCAGCCGCAACGCCGAAGGCAAGATTTTTTTGCTGCCGCAGGCCTGGGCCGTCATCGCCAACATTGGTACCCGTCAGCAACAGATTCAAGCCATGGACAGCGTTTATGAACACCTTTACACCGAACACGGCATCATGCTGCTGTCACCGTCTTACGGCAGTTTTAATCCGGATATCGGCGCCGTCACCATGTATCCCCGCGGCCTTAAGGAAAACGGGGCCATTTTTTGCCACCCCAACCCTTGGGCCATGTTGGCCGAAGCCCTGCTGGGACGCGGCGAAAACGCCTTTAAGTATTACAAGGCCATCTTGCCGTCTTCTAAAAATAAAATAGCCGACCTGCGCAAAACCGAGCCTTATGTGTACTGCCAGATGATTGCCGGACGCGACCACAAAGAGTTTGGCGAAGGTAAAAACAGCTGGTTAACAGGCACCGCCGCATGGAACTGTTTTGCCGGCACCAGTTACGTGCTGGGTGTGCGCGCCTCGTACGAAGGCCTGGTGGTATCGCCAGCCATTCCCGCCGAATGGAAGGAATACCACGTCACGCGCGTGTTCCGTGGCGCAACTTACCATATCCACATTAAAAATCCGTTGGGTGCCAGTTCGGGGGTCAGTGAACTTAAAGTTAATGGCGCCAGCGTCAAGGGCAACGTCATCCCCCTCCAGGTGCCCGGATCTACCGTCAACGTAGAAGTGCAACTGGGCTCCAAGGTTCCGGTGGCGGTAAGTTAACCCGATCCTACGATGATGTTTTAATTGAGTCCCAAAAGGGAATCTTTTACAATAAGTACGATGAAATACCGTATTTATATCGAACAGGACGAAGATGGTATGTTTGTGGCCGAATGCCCCTCGTTACCCGGATGTGTTTCCCAAGGCAGTACCCGTTCTGAAGCTATGAATAACATTCAAGAAGCCATGCAAGGTTACCTGGAAAGCCTGTCAAAACATCACGAACCTATTCCGCCCTCGATACACGAAGAAATCATCGAGGTTGCCATGTGACCAAACTTCCGATGGTCTCTGGATCGGAAGCTATTAAAGCGTTCGGAAAAATAGGCTATCTCTGGGATCATCAAAAAGGAAGTCATGTTATTCTTCGTCATGCCCGTGTGCCCTACCGCAGATTGACTGTTCCAAACCATAAAACGCTGGCTAAGGGAACCCTGCGGGCTCTGATTCGGGAAGCCGGATTAAGCGTGGAAGAATTTTCAGGATTGTTGTAACTTTGCTCAAATGACAAAAACATATCTCCTGAAGCCTGTCCCCACTGCTACGTTTAAGATCGACTACGCCGCCAACTTAAATCCCCAGCAACTTGAAGCTGTGCGCTGGATTGACGGACCGGCACTGACTCTGGCGGGCGCCGGTTCTGGCAAGACCCGTACCATTACATATCGCACGGCTTATCTGATTGAATCGGGCATTGCGCCCGGCAACATTTTACTTTTAACCTTTACCAACAAGGCCGCCCGCGAAATGGTCAGCCGCGTTGAAACCCTGCTGGGAACAGCCTTGCCCGGGGGCATGTACGCCGGCACCTTTCATCACGTCGGCAACCGCCTGCTACGCCGCTATGCGCCAACCCTGGGATACGACCCGCGCTTTAGCATCATCGACCCCGAGGACGCCGAAGATCTGATGGATATTTGCATCGGCGCCTGCGGACTTAAAAGCAAAGCACCGCGCCATGAAGGCCGCCGTTTTCCAAAAGCAGGCACATTGATTGGCGTGCATTCATATGCCTTAAACACCGGGCGCGCGCTGCCAGACTGCGTGCTTGAAAAATACCCCTCGTACCAGCATGAAATAGACAGCATCACCCAAGTGCTTAAAAGTTACGAAAGCCGCAAAAAACAACTCAATCTGATGGATTACGATGACTTGCTGATCAATTGGTTGCGCCTTTTGCGCGAGCAGTCCGAAGTGGCCGATGCCCTGCGCCAAAACTTTAGATACCTGATGGTGGACGAATACCAGGACACCAATACCTTGCAGGGCGAAATCATCGACCGTTTGTCTTGTGGAACACATGGCAGCGAAACTGCCAATCTCATGGTGGTGGGCGACGATGCTCAAAGCATTTACGCCTTTCGCGGGGCCAACTACGAAAACATACTGCGTTTTCCGGAACGTTACCCCAACTGCCAGGTCTTTAAACTGGAGAGTAATTACCGCAGCAGCCCACAAATTTGCGCCCTGGCCAGCGCCAGCATTGCCCAAAACGAACGCCAGTTTCAAAAAGAGCTGTTGGCCATTCGGCCGGTGGGAGAACTGCCGGCTTTGGTGCCCACACCCAATCCACGCGTACAGGCCGAATTTGTGGCCCAACGCGTTTTAGAACTGCGTGACGAGGGTGTCGCTTTAAATGAAATGGCTTGCCTGTACCGCAGCCACTATCAGAGTCTGGAACTGCAACTTGAGCTTACCCGCCGGGGTATACCCTTTGTGATCCGCAGCGGCCTGCGTTTTTTTGAACAAGCCCACGTCAAGGACATACTGGCCTTCTTAAGGGCCATCTACAACCCGCATGACGAAATTGCCTGGAAACGCCTGTTGCGCCTGCTGCCCGCCATTGGCGCCCAAAGTGCCGATAAGATCTGGCAATGCCTGCAAACGCAAGGCAGCTCCGCTGAAATCGTATTCAAAAGCCCTGCCCTCACCAGCCTGCTGCGCCGGCCCACCCAGGCTCGCAGTCTGGGTCTGCTGCAAGATTTATTTTCGGCACTGGCCCGGCTGGGGCTTGAGCAATGCCCCGCCCGCCATCTGGATCTGATCTACGATGATTTTTACCGCCGTTATGTTGAATCGCATTTTGACAACCCACGCGAGCGTTGCGAAGACCTGATACAGTTGACCGTTTTTTCGCGCCAATATCCGGATGTCGGCACATTTCTGGCAGAGCTTTCGCTGCTTGGCGAATTGGGAGGCGAAGAGCTCCAGGCCGAAAATCCAGCCGACAAGGAACAACTGGTGCTGTCGACCATTCACCGCGCCAAGGGCCTGGAGTGGCAGGCCGTGTTTTTGCTGTGGGCGGCCGAAAACCACTTTCCGTCAGTGCCCAGCCTGCAAGACCCCGCGCGTCTTGAAGAAGAACGGCGGCTGTTTTACGTGGCCGTCACACGCGCCAAAGATTGGCTGCATCTGACCTATCCGATTGTCAATGACACCCGTGCGGGAGCATCTGGCCAGATGGCTCTGCAGCGGCCATCGCGTTTTATTGAAGAATTGGACGAAGGCCTGTATGAACCCTGGCAGCTGTATGCCGCTGAAACCGATGCCGTTGCGGCACAGGCCCTGTCTTTTCAGGATCCAGTTTACCTGCCCCTTGAGGAACCCGCATGAAGCCAACACCCTACGGTTATTTTGATGGAAACGCAGATGAGTTTGTCATTACCCAGCCACAGTTACCCCAGCCCTGGATCAACTACCTGACCAGCGAAAAATACTGCGCCATCGTCAGCCACACCGGCGGCGGCTACAGTTTTTACCAGGATCCCCAGAACCAGCGCCTGCTGGAATGGCAGCCCACATCGATGTACCACGACCGGCCGGGCCGTTACCTATACGTGCGCGATCAAAAAAGCAGCCAGGTTTACAGCGTCACCTGGCAGCCTTTGCGGGTTAAGCCCGACGAGTATCAGTGCCGGGTGGGCCTTGGGTACCAGCACATCGAAACCCGCTATGGCGAACTTAAAAACACCGTCACCTATGTGGTGCCCCACGATGAAAGTTGTGAACTGTGGATCATGACCATCGAAAATCAGGGCGCCGAAACCCGCGACCTTTCGGTTTTTGGCTATGCCGAATGGTTTATGGGGTCGGTCGACGACACCTTAATACACCACGAAGCTGTCATGTGGAACCGCGCCCAATATGACGAAAAAACCGGCGGTATTGTGGCCTGCAAAACCTCGCACTTTGAAAAACAACGTTTAACGCCGTTTAGTTTTTACTGTTTGTTTGGAAGCTCGGCGCGGGTAGACGGTTTTGACTGCCACAAGGCCCGCTTTCTGGGACGTTTTAACAATGTCGCCAGCCCCGAAGCCATTTTGGAACACGGCCAGTGCTATAACTCGTTTCTCAACGGCGAGGAAGCCGTGGGCGTGCTGCAAAATAATTTTTTCTTAAAAAGCGGCGAGCGCAAGACCATCGTCTTTGTGCTGGGACAAACCCAAACGCTGGCCGAGGCCGAAGTCTTGCTGCGGCGTTACAAAGATGTCAGCACAGCCGAAAAAGCCCTTAAGCAGACCCAGGCCTTGTGGAAACAACGGGTGATTGGTCAGCCCTTGCGCATCAGCACGCCAGACGGAGACCTGGATCAACTGTACAATGTATGGTTTAAGTACCAGGCCTGGGTCAACCATTTTTGGAGCCGCAGCGCCAGCCTGTATTTTGATGGCCTGTCAGGTCACGGCTATCGCGATGCCTGCCATGATGCCGAAGCCATGCTGCTGCTGGATGCGACCGCCGCGCGCAAACGCTTAAAACATATCAGCACCCTGATCCGCCGCGATGGTTCCTGCGCACCGGGCTGGTCGGATCTCTTCGGGCCTTTTGGCACCCAGCCCACCAAGGACCATGCCGTGTGGTTTGTCAGCGCCATGCATGCGTACATCATGGAAACCGGCGATTTAGAATTCTTAAACGAAAAAAGCACCTGGCTCAAAGATGCCTGGCGTGAGGCTGGCACCATACAGGATCCCAACTGGAAACAAGACGCCAGCAGCGAAGGCCATGGCACCCTATGGGAAAAAATCAAAGCCCAATTGCACTGTTCTTACCACGACAGTTCGGTACACGGCCTGTCGCGCATGGGCATGGGCGACTGGAATGAGTCACTGGATTTTGCAGGCGACGAACACGTGGGCGAATCGGTGTGGTTGAGTATGGCCCTGGTATGGGCCCTGCGTTTTGCCATGGAACTGGCGCAGGCTTTGGGCGAAGAAGACATTGTAGAAACTTACGCCCAGTGGATTCATGGGCTTTCAGAACGCATCAACCGCCACGGTTGGGACGGCGAATGGTATCTGCGCGGCTACACCGACGAAGGCCAGCCGATCGGCTCGGCTCAAAACTCCGAAGGCAAGCTGTACCTGAACACGCAAAGTTGGGCGGTACTATCAGACATTGTGCCCAATGACCGTATTGCTGCGCTGCTCAAGAACGTGGACCAATACCTGGAGGTTGAAAAAGGTTATACCTTGTTTTATCCGGCCTATACTTTGTTTGACGCCACCATCGGCCGCATTGCCAAGTTTAGCCCGGGCGTCAAAGACAATGCTGGCATCATGACTCACGCGCAAATTTTTATGCTGGCCGCCAATTTTAAACTGGATCGCGGCGACAGTGCCTACCAGGTGCTTCAAAAAAGCCTGCCTAATACACAAGCCGATTATGACCGTTACAAAAGCGAACCTTATGTGATGGCCCAGTTTTTGGTGGGACCGGATCATCCGTACAACACCGGGATGGGCTGCTTTAGCTGGATGACCGCCAGCGCCGGGGCAACCCTGTGGCTGATCAGCCAGTGGATGCTTGGCATCCATCCCGAACTGCACGGACTGCATGTGCACCCGGTGCTGCCCTGTGCTTGGAAACAATGCCGCCTGATACGACCTTTTCGCAACGATATTTATGAAATCGAAATCAATAATCCCCATGGTGTCACCTGTGGTGTTCACCGGGTTACCCTTGACGGACAGATCCTGGATAAACCGTTTATTCCGTTTGTGGGCGATGGAGGCAGGCATCAGGTGGTGGTGACCCTGGGAAAAACAATGCCGTCGTCGTAGGGGCACGGCGCGCCGTGCCCCTACGACGACGACGTGGGAATGGCCACAATCTCCCAACGCCGATACTTACTGGCCACCTTTTTATCCACCCATCCTTCGAGCCACACACCCGTCTCGTCGCTGCGGGTGATTTTTAAGGAACCGCACGACTGAAGCTCGGCCAAGGTGGCGCCTTCGTCTGCCGGAACGCAAAATACGCCGTGTACCCGAAAGGCCCGCAGTTGCTCGGCCAACGTAGCGCCCAAACGCTCGAGACCGCTGGCTTTAAGCGCTGAAACCGCGCAAACAGGTATGCGCAGCTTTTTGATAAAAGCCTGCCAGGCATACGGAAAGCCACAGTCGGCCTTGTTGGCCACCAGCACCATGGGCAACCCAATGGCGTGAATGTCTTCAAGCACCTTTAACACCGTCTGCACCATGTCAGGCGCCTTGGGATGCGAGGCATCCACCACGTGCACCAGCAGGTCAGCCTGGGTCACTTCTTCGAGCGTGGCATGAAAACCACTGATGAGCGAATGCGGCAGTTTTTGAATGAATCCGACCGTATCCGTCAGCAAGATCTTTTGGCCGTTGGCCAGTCGTATGTGCCGCGTGGTGGGATCAAGCGTGGCAAAAAGTTTGTCTTCAGCCAACACAGCAGCCTGGGTCAGCGCATTAAACAGGGTGGACTTGCCTGCATTGGTATAACCCACCAGACTTACCACCGGCACGGGCACGGCCTGGCGCCGGTTGCGGTAAAGCTCACGGCTGCCACGCACTTTTTGCAGTTGTTTTTTTAACTGCGCCACGCGCAATCGGTTTCGGCGCCGATCGACCTCAAGCTGGGTTTCGCCCGGACCACGCACACCAATACCGCCGCTTTGCTGACCAAAGTGCTGCCACATACGCGTCAGGCGCGGAAACAGATACTCCAATTGCGCCATTTCAATTTGTAGTTTGGCTTCGCTGGTGCGTGCGCGCCGCGCAAAAATATCCAAAATCAACATAGTCCGGTCGATCACTTTAAGATTCCATGATTCTTCAAGGTAACGCTGCTGGGCCGGGCGCAGTTCATCGTCCACCACCACCACATTGGCACGGCAGCCTTGAATCATCGCAGCCCATTCAGCCACCTTGCCCGCACCAAAGTAGGTGCCGGTTTTAGGCTGGTCCAGCTTCTGAAGATCCGTGCCGCAGACTTGCAGACCTGCCGTGGCTGCCAGATCACACAGTTCCTGGATGGATTCACGCGCGCTAAAACCAAATTCGTTTGTGCCGCTATCGACGCCAAACATCAACGCGCGTTCAACCTGTTTGGCGGTGGAGGCAGCTTGTTTGGCCACGGGGCTATTGTACCCTGTAAAAGCATGGTTTAATTGAGTTTCGACCTGGGAAAATCAGTGGCAGGCCAAGGTATGACCGGACAAACTATTTTAGTCGTAGACGACGACCCGTCGATCGTCAGTGTGATGGAGCTGTTGCTCGGCATGGAAGATTATCAGGTACTCGTGGCCCGCAATGGCGAAGAAGGCGTGGCCATGGCCAAACGCCATCGGCCACACCTGATATTAATGGATGTACTGATGCCCGAAATGAACGGACACATGGCCACCACCCTGCTTAAGAGCGACCCAGACACCCAGCACATTCCCATTATTCTTGTCACCGCCACGGCCCAGATGGCCGGAAATATTGCCACCAACACCAACGCGGTATACACCATTCATAAACCGTTTGAACCGGAGGAACTCATCCAAAAAGTAGCGCAGATTCTGGAAAGAACATCCTCATAAGTCTCTTTGCATTTGTTTGCCCACACTGTCATCCCCGCGAAAGCGGGGATCTCCTTGGTAAGAACTACTATGTCTGGGATTCCCGCTGGAGCCTGCCCTCGACTGTGATCGGGGGCGGGAATGACATGATATGTAAAGAAGTGTTAGACGCACTACACTCGTTATCTCCCCGTTTTAATCTGCTGCAAAATTTTTCCTAGTTCTTCCATGGCCTTGCCGTAGGCCACAAAATCTTCTTGCCGCAAGGCCTGACGCGCCTTTTGGTACAGGCTCCAGGCATCGGCGGCCTGTGCAGATGATGTGCGCAGGGGCACACGTCCGGGTGCCCCTGCGGACTTTTCGGTTTCGACCTGGTCAGACACCCGATAGGCAAAAATATCGTTAAGCGCCTCGCTTAATTTTTCGCGCATCACCACGTTGTTTTGGTAGCCGACGATTACCCGCTTGAGCTCTGGCAGTTGTCCCGATGTCGCCTGCAGGTAAATGGGTTCGACATACAGCAACGATGTTTCAATGGGAATCACCAGCAGTTCACCACGGATCACATTGCTGCCAGCCTGATCCCACAAGGTCAACTGCTGTGAAATATAGGCATCCTGGTTGATGCGGGCCTCAATTTGGGCTGGGCCAAACACCTGTTTTTGTTTTGGAAAGTTGTACACCAGCAGACGTCCGTAATCCTCAAGATTGCACTGGGCCGCCATCCACGCAATCATGTTGCTTTTGTTGGTCGGCGTAAATGGTCGCAGCAAAATAAAACTGTCTTTTTGTTCTCCGGGCAGACGCATGTTGACGTAAAAAGGCTGCGATGTCCCCTCGTCGGTGGATGATGTGGCCTTGGTCGGAAGCGCCCATACGTCCTCGCGGTTATAAAAAACCTGCGGATCCTGCATGTGGTATGTGGCGTAGATATACGTTTGAATATTGTACAAACCCACCGGGTAACGCACATGCGCACGTAAACCGGCGGGCATCTCTGAAAAAGGTTTAAGCAGGCCCGGATAAGCGCTGTCAACCGCCTGTGCCAGCGGATCTTTATCATCGAGCAGATAAAAGTCGACACTGCCCTCATATGCGTCTACCACCGCTTTGACCGGATTGCGAATATAGTTGATGCCCTCCCCCACCTTTTCGCTGTATGGAAAATGAGATGACATGGTATAGCCATCCAGTATCCACCACAGCCGGCCGCCGTGTATCACCAGATAGGCGTCGTTTTCCCAGCGCAGAAAGGGGGCCAGCGTCCGTACCCGTTCAAGCACGTTGCGGCGCCAGAGAATGCGCGATTCGGCATGCAACGAGGGACTGATCAGAATTTTAAAATCGCCAAACACATAGGCCAGCAGGATGCGCTGCCACAGATTTCCGAGCTTGACCCCGCCCTGGCCATGATAACGGCTGTACTGATTTTGATCGCCCATGGGATAGTCAAACTCATCTTCAGCGGCATTCACAAAGGCATAGGTCGATGGTGCCTCGCCATAGTAGATTTCAGGCCGTTCTAACTTGAACTCCTCCACCCCGGTTTCGGGCGGAATGTTTTTAACATAAAACTCGGGCAGACCCTCGCGGTTGACCCGGTTGACCGGACTCACCACCGCCCCAAAACCGTGCGTATACGTAAGGTGCAGGTTCACCCAGGTTTTGGCTTTGTCCGAAAGGTTGGTCGGGTTAAACTCACGGGCCGACAACATGACTTGTTGAAGGCGGTTTCCAATTTGATAACGATCCACATCGACATCCATAAAATCGTAGTACAGGCGGATCTCCTGAAGTTGCTTAAAAGTTTTTTGAAGTGGTCCACTATCCCATAGGCGGATATTTTCGATGGTCACCTGGTTCCGGGCCAGCGCAGCAGCATCCAAATTATCTTGCGCCGGAAAGTCGGCCACCACCACGTTTGACAAACCATAGGCATAAAGCGTGTGCTTGATGTTTTGAATCAGGTATTCTTTTTCTTTGTTAAACTCGTCCGGCTTAACCACATACTGCTGCACCATGCCTGGGTAAACGCCGCGCAAGACAATCCAGGCCGCCAACACCGCCAAAAGCGCCATGCCTAGCAACGTAAAACGGCGTGTCCATGCCGACACCAGGGCTACCACGGCCGCTGCCACAAGCAGCACGATGACCACCCGTCCACCCATCAAATCAGCGTGGACATCGGCGTAAGCAGCGCCAAAAACTGCGCCACGAACAGAAAACAAAATGTCAAAAAGCCCCAAATAAGTCTGTGCGGCGCATAAAAGCAAAAAAACCGCCACCAAAGTAGCCAGATGCCAGGCCACGCCTTTTCCAATGGGGCCCGCTGCCGGTCGACTGGGGCGTTTTGTAAACAGCGCCGCTGCGTTAAACAAGCCCATGGTGATATAAAGAAATACCACCCCCAAGGTAACCAGGGTTACCGCAACCTGCGCATAGGTAATCAGGCGTCGCAACACTGGCCAAAGAAATACATAAAAACCAATATCCTTATGAAAAACCGGATCAGCCATGCCAAACGCTTTGGCATGCCGGGCCATGAGCACATCCTGCCAGGACTGCATGACACCCAAGGCAAAAAAGAAGGCCACCGCCAATGCCAGCCAAACCATCCCCTTAAAGATCCAAGGCCAAAGTTTGTTGGCATTGCTGCGGAATTCTTCAAGTTCAATGACATTTTCAAATTCTTTAAAGCGCTGGTAACCCGCACTGACGGGACTACGTTCGCCCACATTGCGGCGTGCCCACCACAAATTTAAAAACGCCCAGGCCATAAACACCACAAAGGCCGCCAAACCCAGCGCCAACTGGACGCCAAACCGCTTGATAAACACACTGGCATAGCCCAGCTGGTCAAACCACAGGTAATCGGGATACAGCCGCAACAGGGCCCGAGTGAAACTGTACAAAAGAAAAAACCCTAAACCGAACCAAACCATCCGTGGAAGTTTTAATGGATTCATGGGCCAGATGATTCTAACAGGACTTTTTTGGTAATCCCAACGTATAATTCTTACTCACGGCGTGTAGCGCAGCCTGGTAGCGCACTGCGTTCGGGACGCAGGGGTCGCTGGTTCAAATCCAGTCACGCCGACCACCGAAGGTGGTCAGTAAGATGGAGCGTTAGCGACTACATCGGTGACTCTGCCTAAGGCAGCTCACGCCGACCACCGAAGGTGGTCAGTAAGATGGAGCGTTAGCGACTACATCGGTGACTCTGCCTAAGGCAGCTCACGCCGACCACCGAAGGTGGTCAGTAAGATGGAGCGTTAGCGACTACATCGGTGACTCTGCCTAAGGCAGTTCACGCCGACCACATGTGTGACTCTGCCAAAGGCAGCTCACACCGACCACCGAAGGTGGTAAATAGGACTGCCAAATCGTCTGAAATCAAGGTTTGCTGGTATACGAAGAATCAGTAGAAAGGAAGTTTATGGGTTTCGTGAAAAGATCTTCTCAATTGAAGCAAGGAAGAACGATGAAACAAAAACTTACCGCTGTTAAACCGTTACGTCTGAAAAATTTAGATCCCAACACCCTGCACATCAGGCATTTAAAGCGTGCGCACGAAAAACGGCATCCGTTTAAAACCCGCGCATACCGCCAGGACAACCAGCTGCAACTTGACCTTGCCAATATCCTTCCGTTTATATCAGAACGTGAGCTGCGCCAGATCGAACCCCAGGCCTTGCACGCCCAAACGCTTTTAGAAACCCGCAGCGGCGCAGGCAGCGACTTTTTAGGTTGGCTAGACTTGCCTTCAAAAACCAGTCCCACACTGCTTAAAACCATCAAGCGTGCGGCTGACCGCATGGCCGCCAACGTGGATGTCTTTGTAGGTTGCGGCATTGGCGGCAGTTATTTAGGAGCCAAAGCAACACTCGACGCCATTCTGCCGCCGTATTACAACCAGCTGGGCGCCGAAGCCCGCGCCGGACGCCCCGAAATTTATTTTTGCGGACAGCATTTAGACGCCGACGAGTTTCGCAGCTTGCTCGACATGTGCGATGGACGCCGGGTGGGACTCAACGTGATTAGCAAATCGGGCACCACCACCGAAACAGCACTGGCTTTTCGTTATTTTATGGACTTGTTTTCCCAAGCGGGTCAGGACATGCGCCACTGCGTGGTGGCCACCACCGATGCCCGACAGGGCGTGTTAAAGAAATTAGCCAAGACCTACGGTTTTCCGACCTTTGTCATTCCAGACAATGTCGGCGGCCGTTTTTCGCTGCTCACGCCCGTGGGCTTGTTTCCGATTGCCATGGCCGGCATCGACATTGCCGAAATCATGGCTGGCGCCGCAGACATGGAAACCCGTTGCCGCCAAAAACCCCTGATGGAAAACCCGGCCCTGCAATATGCCGCCATCCGTTATTTGCTGGCCCAACGCGGTTACAGCATCGAAGTGCTGGCGCACTTTCAAAATGCGCTGCGCAACGTGGCCGAATGGTGGAAGCAGCTCTTTGGAGAGTCAGAGGGCAAGGACGGCAAGGGCCTCTTTCCGGCCAGCGTCTGCTTTACCACCGATTTACATAGCCTGGGCCAATACATCCAGGATGGTCGCCGCCAGTTATTTGAAACGTTCCTATGGGTAGAAAAAAGCCACAACAAGCTGCCGGTTCCGGCCCTGCCCCAAGACCCCGATGGCCTAAATTACCTGCAGGGACAGCCCCTGCACTGGGTCAATGAACAGGCCTTTCGCGGCACTGCCGAAGCGCATAGCGCCGGTGGTGTGCCTAACCTGACGGTGCGCATTCCGCATATCAACCCTTATACTCTTGGTCAAGTTTTTTACTTTTTCGAATACGCGGTGGCGATCAGTGCTTACTTACTGGGCGTGAATCCTTTTGACCAGCCTGGGGTGGAAGCGTACAAAAAAGCCATGTTTGCGCACCTGGGGAAGAAATAATGTGGAACGCGAAACGCGGAATGCGGAACAAAAAAACCTACTCCGCGTTTACTAATAAAAATCAGATCCTGATATCGTCAATAATCTGATCCGCATTCAGTTCAACGTGCAGCTTTTTAGCAAGGTCAACATGAATTTTTCTAAAACCATTAAAGAAATTTAACTCATTTTCGTCGGCATTAAAGGCAATGGTTTCTTCACGGCTGGGAGACACGATAAACTGAATGCCATTGACTTCGGCCTTAAACTGAATTTTGGCGCGCTCATCAATATCCACGTGAATCACCGGAATATCGCGTAGACGCAGCATGCTTTCTTTTTTTTCGTTGTTGATCAAGCTGGTGACGATCAAAACATGTTCATCGTCTTGTAACTGATGGTTGACGCTTACTTCGCAAGGGCCTTTAAACTGGGTGGTGTCGATTACCATTTTGGCATCTTCGGGCCAGGTCTCGGACAGGGCCACTCGAATCAATACTTCTTGTCCCCGGCCCTTTAGCAGCCATCCGTACTCATGTGCAACAATCTTGGAAGTGTTCCGATATTTAATCGAGACTGGTTTTTTAATATCCTTAATTCGAAAATCTGTTTTTGCGTTCATTAATACACGCACCTTTCTAAGCTAACTTGATATATTCCCCGAAAGCCATCAGCACAAACACTGATGCTGTTTAGCTTGCGAGTAAACCATTATCGTGAAGAAATAAAATAAAGGGTATTTATTTTACTAGATATTACATAAATTTTATTAAAACTTATGAAAAACTATACTGGCTTTACTGTCTCCCTGATCACCAGTTCTGTTGGCAAAATGGTTTTGGTCGGATCTTTATCGGGATGCGCAATGAGTTCTTTCAGCAGTTCCACGGCTTTTTCGCCCAGATCCTCTTTACGTACGCCGACCGTCGTCAGGGTAGACTTATACAAATTGGCGTTAAATGAAACTTCAATATTGTCAAAGCCCATAAAAGACGCATCTTCGGGTACCTTCAAACCCGCATCACGGTAAGCCTGAATTGATCCCAGGGCCATGAGGTCATTGACGCAAAAATAAGCCGTCGGACGCGTGCCCGGAGCGCTTGATTTTACAAACTTGGTCATGGCTTGACGCGCCGACTCAAACTCAAAGTTTCCTTCGACCCGCCATTTGGGATTGTAGGTTAGACCATTTTTTTCAAGCGCCGACCGAAAACCCTCCTCGCGCTCATTGATCGTAACCAGGTCTCCTGGTCCACCCACCAAACCAATTTTGCGGTGCCCGTTGTCGATCAAATATTGCGTGCCGTTAAACGCACCCATGCGACCGTCACTTAAAACATAGTTCACATTGGTGTTGGGAATGTAATGATCCACCAGCACAAAGGGCACATTTTTGCCTTGCAAAAGCTGCACGTACTCGAGCCGTACCCGACCCACCAGCAAGATGCCGTCAATGAGTCCATCTTTAATCATCTTTGGAAAAACAATTTCGTCCTTATCAATGGTTTCGATCATGATGGTATAGCCGTTCTTGTTGGCACCGTCTAACATACCCTTGATCACAAACGAATAAAACGGGTTTACCAAGGTCGTTTCAACCCAACGCTCAATCAACAATCCAATCAGGCCATAGATCTTTTTTTGCCGTTTGGGCACTTCATAGCCTAATTTGCGGGCAGATTCGAGCACCTTCTTGCGGTTTTCCTCGCCCACCCGGTTGGGATTATTAAAAGTTTGCGAAATGGTCGACAGCGACACGCCAGCCAAATCGGCCACTTCTTTGGCGGTTACCTTTTTCTTAATACCCATGGGATCCTCCCTTGCAAAAATTGACACCTACAAAGCCTGACCAGCAACTTGCATTTCGGCTTCGGAGGTGGCCAGCATCTGCTGCGTTTTTTCGTGCTCTTTTTTAAGATAAGCCAGCGGAACGCCGGTGTTCACCCACTGCCACGGCAGAATTTCTTCAGTGTCACGTGCGCGCAAACACTGGGTAGTTTCAAATCCGGTCTGGGCTAAAGCTTCTAGCCAAAAACCGTAGTTTAAATGTTCGTTCCAAGCATCCAGGCGGCATCCCCGGTCGTGGGCTGCCAGTAAAGCGGTTGCCATACGCCGGTCGCCACGGCTAAGAATACCTTCTAACTCCGCCATCTGCGGATCATGCCAACGCAACTCCACGTTTCTCCCCTTTTCATTTTTTTTCAAAAAATTTAATTTTGCTTCGGCCTCTTCCCTGCTTATCTGCCTTAACCACTGAAAGGGCGTATGCGGCTTGGGAACCAGGATCGAACAACTGATCGTAACCTTAAACTTATTGTGACCAAGCTCTCTGGCAGCGTCAACGAGTTTACGCCCCAGATCGGCAATGGCCAAAAGGTCACTTTCATCCTCGCCGGGTAGTCCGATGACAAAATATAACTTCATGCGCGTCATGCCAGCGCGGCAAGCCACCTGCAGACTGCGCAGGATCTGTTCCTCGGAAATATGCTTGCTTACCACGTCACGCATACGCTGGCTGCCTCCTTCGGGGGCCAGGGTAAGGCCCGTATCGCGCACCGCCCGGCTTTTAACCGCCAAGGTCTCATTAAAGGTATCCACCCGCAAACTGGGAAGGGTGACAGACACTTGTTTGGGAGTCAGTTCAGATTCAATACGGCCAATCATATCCTCAATTTGGGTATGGTCGCTGGAACTAAGCGACAGCAGCGAAACCCCCTCGCGCCCACTATAAGCCAAGCTTGCCATGGCTTCTGAAACCACGTCGTCAGCGGGTCGTTCACGCACCGGCGTAGTGATAAAACTGATCTGGCAAAAACGACATTTGTGCGGACACCCCCGCAAGATTTGCACGTTATCGCGGTCGAACACCGTTTCGACGGCAGGCAGCACCGGTCGCAACGTTTTGACTGCATCTTGAAACGACTTGGCCACCAGGCGCGTCACCCGTTCCTGACCTCTTCCCAGGTAACGGGTGGCTGCAATCTGCACACCCTGATATTCAAATTGATAACACGCGGGCACGTATACACCGGGTTGCTGGCTCAACCAGGCCAAACGCTCTGTACGCGGCGTGGCACGGCGCTGCCACAGTTGCACCAGCAATTGTGGCAGTACATCTTCAGCCTCTCCCAGCACAAAAAAATCAATAAAAGCTGCCACCGGCTCGGGGTTATACCCGGCGGGACCCCCAGCAAAAACCCAGGAATCCGCGTCCCCACGATTGGCCGCAATCACCGGAAGAGCAGATGATTTAAGAACAGTAATCAAATTAATATAGCTAAGTTCGGTAGCCAGAGAAAAACCTAAGAAGTGATAGTCTCGAACTGGCTCGTGACTTTCGAGCGTCCATAAGCCCACACCGGTGGCATGCAGGGCTTGTTCCAAATCAAGATCCGGACAGAAAACCCGGTGACAAAGAATATCGGGAACATGATTGAGACATTGATACAAAAGCTGTATGCCGCCGTTATCAGCACCCACCTCATATAAGTCTGGGTAACACAACACCACCCGCACGTCCGCAGCGTGCTTTAAATCAGAATTCAGTGCGCCCAGTTCACCCCCCACATAGCGTCCAGGCTTGCGAACTTTAAAAAGCAAACGTGACATTTCGTCGCTGATCATAGGATCAGTAAAATTTACTAAAAAACCGTCAAGATTTCAAGGAAAAATTATGGGGTTTAAAACAAAGCCTGGCAGGGCACAAATGGCATACTACTGTAGCAAGTAACATAAAAGGAGTAATGCCATGACTCAAGTGGGTGCCGTTCCGCCAATGCCAAGCCAGGTTTCGCAGGCCCATCAAGCCAGCCGTAGTGCAAGTGCTGCTGCCGCAGCTTCTAAGGACGAAGTGCAAAAACAGCAAAAAAAAGAAAGCGTGGGCAACGCCGGGCTACCGCCAGAGCTTGGTCGGCCCGCAATTCAGACGGTCACCGAAGGTACTGAAGAAACCGGCGAAAGCGCTGCCACAGAAGCCAGTGATGAAAACCTTTCCATCGATTCTGAAGAACGTGAAATTCTTAAAGAGATGTCCAGAAACATCAGCGAAACCAGCCGCAAGGTGGCCAAGGGGGTTAATAAATCAGCCCTGCGCCACATGGCCGAAAAAGGCTGGTTTAAAGCAGAACACGTCGACGAAGCCACCTCGTTTTTTGCGGTCAGAATTCCTAAAGTGCTTTCGGATCAGCTTTCAAAATACTTAAACGAAACGCTGGGCATTAACGAAGCGATCAATAGTAAAGACTAGTGCCGTGACCGATTGAATTTTAAATAACAAATCACGGCCTGTACTGAGCCGCACGCAGCGTTTCATCAGAAAATAGTAACAAATTCATGCGGTCGAGGTACTAACCCAACAAACTACTTAGTCTGGAAAACCACCCCAGCAGCATGGCTCCCCCAAGCAGGATGAGTCCGAAGGCTGAAATTTTTTCAATCACGGGCGCATGGCGTTGCATATGTTTAATGCGCGGCAAGGCCCACTGCAAGCCAAGCAAAACCAGGATAAAGGGCAGAGCCAACCCAAGAGAATAAAGCGCCAGCAGTGTGATACCCGAAGCAATATGTTGTTTGGTGGCTGCCAAGGCCAGAATGGCCCCTAAAATAGGCCCAACGCAGGGCGTCCAGCCAAAAGCAAAGGTAAACCCAAGCAACCAGGAACCCCCTAAGCCAATGCCGGGGCGAGGCGTAAACCACTTGATATTTAGCGTACGCCACAAAGTGGGAACTTTGATCAACCCCGCCAGGAACAGACCAAAGAACAAGACCAGCGCACCTGCCAGACGTTCCACCGCGCCCAG
The DNA here is from genome assembly GCA_023249225.1 of bacterium. Lineage (GTDB taxonomy): Bacteria > Margulisbacteria > Marinamargulisbacteria > JAHFDA01 > JAHFDA01 > JAHFDA01. Next base: position 51,713 of record JAHFDA010000007.1, on the reverse strand, counting down.
ATGGATCAATAAAAAACGCCCCAACGTGGTGGCGCTGGCGCCCAGGGCAATAAAGACCGTAGAAAAACCCGCAATAAAACATAAACCATTCAGCCACAAACGCGGCTGCTTGTGTCGGTCGAGCTGGGCCAGTTCGCCCACTGACACGCCCCCCAGATAACTTAAGTACACCGGCACGAGCGGCAACACACAAGGCGTAAGAAACGAAGCCAGCCCTGCTAAAAAAGCAGAACCGTAACTGATGCTGACAAGCAAGGACGTATCCACTTTTTACTTTTTATTTTTAACTTTCCACTTTTAACTTTGGATAGATCGACTTCATAAATTCATCGTAATTCATTTGTTCGAAATAATGATCACCCATATAAAGCAAAATCGACACCATGTTGTGAGGTTCCACGTAACCATTGATCGGCGTAATGACGTCCCCGTTAGAATTTAAAAACCACAGACTGGGATAGCCCCGGATCGGATACTGCCGCGCAATGGACATGCCCGTTTTAGATTCGGCGTTGATTCTGATAGCAATCAATTTTTCGTTCATCAAGCGGATGACTTGTTTGTCCTGGTAAGTCACGCGATCAAGTTCATGGCACCAGTGACACCAGTCTGTGTAAAAATCGATAAAAATCGGCTTCTTTTGTTTTCGGCCTTCGGCCAAACCATTGAGATACTCACTCCACACGATTTCTGCCGCAGGCGTCACGGGACTTGCTTTGATCTGCAATTTAATATTTTCTGCCTTGGCCCAGGCTGGAAAAACAAACAGGCCCATAAAAACCGCCAGGCACAGCGTCATTTTTTGATAGCGCTTTAGGGTATTAAATATCATTGACATTAAGTATACCAACTGCCAAAGTATGCTCATCCATGGGCGAAACAGCGCTATCCGACGAAAATTTAGAACTGGCCGCCGCCTTGTTGACCAAGATACCGGAACTAATCCGGCGTTTAAAACACCTGGTACAAATTTCCTCAAAAAACTTTGCATTTGATTTAACCTACAACCAGATCGGCATCCTTTTTTTACTTCGCGAACACCATAGCCTGACCATGAGCGAACTGGCAAAACATCTGGATGTAGAGCTTTCGAACGCCACCCAGATGATGGATCGCTTACATCGCATGGATTATGTAAAAAGAACCTCTGACACGCGTGATCGCCGTGTGGTGCGGGTCAGCCTGTCTCAAAAAGGAAAGGATCTTGCTGAACAGTATTACCAGTTACATCTGTCAGCCATGGCCCACACGCTGGAACAAATGGACAGCCCCCAGCGTCTCAATCTGACTCACAATCTCCAAGCATTGCTATCTACGTTATAAAGGATACGTCAGCGCTGTTTTACTGGATGAGTCATCACATACTTTTTAACCAGTGCAATGACATCCTTGGCCAAAAAGGGTTTAAGCACATATTCTGAAGCACCACACATAAACCCCCGCACCACGTCAGCATGCAAACCCCGCGCCGTCAGTAAGAATACCGGCACATCCATGGTAAAAGATTCTGTTTTTAACTGCTGGCAAACCGAAAAACCATCCTCGCCGCTTAGCATGACATCTAAAAAGATCAGATCTGGACGGCAATCTTCTAACACGGCATATAGTTCTTCGACACCTGATGCTTCAAGCACCTGGTACTGCTCCCGGCGCAGCATGATCGCCAGTGCCTTGCGTATATGGGGGTCGTCATCCACAACCAAAATCAGGCCTGCCGCAGCAGTCTGGGATGTCATGGTTATACTCTTCCCAACTAACTCAAGATACTAAACATGGTTCATTAAAAAAATTAATGCTGTAAAAATTTATCCACCATCACAGCCGCAATGGCTCCATCGGCAACGGCAGTGGCAATTTGACGAATATATTTTGAACGCACATCACCCGCCGCAAAGACACCTTCAACAGTGGTACGGTTATAGGCATCTGTGACCACAAAACCTTCTTCGTCTAACTTGACCTGGGGTGTTAGAAAGCGGTTTTCGGGGTTCTTACCTATATTCACAAAGACCCCTTCGCAAGGAATAACGCGGGTTTTATCGGTCAGGGTATTACGAATACAAATTTCGTGCACACGGGCTTCACCCATGATTTCTTCAATAACCGAATTACACAGACAGTCAATCTGATCAGATTTTTCATGAATTTTTTGCTTATGCGACATGACCGCATGTAATTCAGACTGGGGATAGATGATGTAAATTTTTTTTGCAAAACGCGCCAGATATAAAGCGCTGTCTACCGCCTCGGTGGTGCCCCCAATAATGGCCACGTGTTTACCCAGATAATTGTGGCCATCGAGCGTGGCCAGGTAGGAGACACCGCGCCCTCGAAACTGAAGTTCTCCGGGCACGTTAAGTTTTTTGGGTTCAAGACCCGATGCGATAATAATGGTGCGGGTATAGTAACGGTTGCCAATATCGGTCTTGACGCATTTGACCTTGGCTTCAAGGTGTTCAATTTCAGATACATAGCCCCAGGCCTTTTCTACCTTAAATTCATTGAGGTGGGCTTCCATACGTTTGGTGAGTTCCGTACCGATAATGCCTTGGGGAAAGCCGATATAGTTTTCAATTTTCCAGATATTGCTGACTTGACCACCGGGCATGGCTTTTTCAAGCAACATGGTTCGTAACTGACCCCGGGCAGCGTAGATGGCTGCCGACATGCCTGCTGGACCGGCACCAATGATCACCAGGTCATAGACGTCCAATTCATCGACAGCCTCGCGCTGTCTAACCGTTTCTGTATTAAACTCCACGCCACTGCTCCTTAAACTGCCACAGCCACCGCGCTAATGTTTCGAGCCGTTGTGCGGTTGCGCCGAAACGATGCCAGCTGCGGATCACAAAGGGTACAGCGATGCACGCTGTGAATGTTTTTCAGTGCTACCCCCATCCGCACAAGTTGCGCGCAGGCCACCGCCTGCATATTGAGATATGCGTCACTGATTATAGCAGAGGGTATTGACGCAAATCGTTGACATAATTCAGAACCAACCTGATAGCAGCGCCCATCGATATGGGGCCCGATCTGCACCGTGAGCGCTGATGGACTAACCCCCTGGGCCTGCAGAACTTGAACTGTCTTGCAAATCACTTCACGCTCAAGACCCCGCCACCCGGCATGCACGATGCCAAACCAGGGACCGCCTTTTTGAACAATCACAAGCGGCAGACAGTCGGCCGTGCGTATCCACAGGCCTATGCCGGGGTGACGCGCAAGCAAGGCATCGGCCTCCCCTGCAATGCCGTGTGAAGGAATATTTTCCGGGCCAATCAGCAGTACTTTGTGACCATGAACTTGATTGGCCGTGGCCCACCGGATCCTTTTTTTTGGGTCTAGCCTATGGAACCAGGCACTGGAAGGCTGGGTTTGGTCGCCAAAGACATATGTCATGAATTAGCGTCCTTTGACCGTCTCCGGTGACAAAATAATACGCGTCTTGCCTTCGGCCACAATGCGTTTTTCTTGAAGCAACACCTTGATCACCGTACCCTGCACCTCGTCTTTACCTTGCGAAGCGTGGGGTTCTCCGGTCAATGTCATGGTCTGCGCTCGCATGTCAAAATCGATCATCTCGCTTTGGCCTTTAAGATCGTTCAAGGTAAACTCAACGCCCCCAGAAGCATGAATCAAGCGTTGATTGCCATATACATCAACTTGTGGAGCCCGCAACACAATGCCTTCGTTAAACAACTCGACCTGCCCACGCATATAAACAATTTGATCCGCTTGGCGGTACGTGGCTTCAGCGCCCTGCACCCGCACCCTACCCTGCACCACTTGCACGTTGCCTTGCGCCAGAACATCGTTGCTTTGGCCAATCACTTCAAAGCGATCCGCATCAATGATAATTTGATCAGGCGTGGGGGTTTCACTAGCTGAAACTGGCGACATCAAGGCCATGCCAAGCAAAAAATAAAGCAAAAAAGATTTACGGTTGAATCGTGGCCCGCACACCATCCCAAAGTTTAACATGGCCATTTTCGAGATTGGCGGCGGCACGGGCAGCCTGACCGGACACATTCTTTTGCCAAAATGTGACCCCGCTGCGGCAGTCTAAAAACGCCGCGCCCGGCACCCAGTCCAAGGCACCGGCCTGAACAATAAGAGAATCAGACGTTTTGGTGCTTAAGCGAATATCCTCCCAGGTAAAGCGGCCATCCCGCTGTTGATACAGACCCCGCTGGGCATAAAACTCAAACTCTGGCAGCGTACCGCTGCGGGGCACCGTGCCACTGACGTCATACAACTGGGTATGTCCGAGTGCCTGGTAAAAATCCGCTTTTTGCGCGCGCAAATAAAATTGTGCCTGATTGCCCTGCCACTCGCTTAAGTGCACGCCTTCAAAGCTTACATCTGGTCTTAACCCTAAGGGAGCCTCAAAAATTTGGGGTAGGTGCCGGAACCACCAAAACCCCAACAAAAAAACAACCACAAAACCGAGCAGTAAAAAATGCAGAATAGCCTTCTTGGATTTTTTTGTTCCCCATTCCCCATTCCGCATTCCGCATTCCCCATTCCGCGTTCTGTATTAACGCGCCTCGCGCTCCCATTTTTTCCAATCATGCTCGTCTAACGCCCGCAGACGCAAGGCCTTAAGAATATCTGTAGCCCCTTTAAACAGATCGCCTTTTTTTCGGTAGGCTTCGCCGCGCAAGTACAAAATGCCTGCGGCATTTTTATCGATTTCGAGAGCCCGTTGACATAACTTGATCACCGTATCGTTGTCGCCTTCGTAACCGATGATCAGCGCTTTATAGCCCAAAGCCCACACATGGTCGGGATTGTTCTCGTCAAGAATGCGCTGGAACATTTTCTTGGCATCTTCTTTTCGATTGGCAAAATAATAGGCAAAGGCCAATTTAAAGCGGTGGTCAGCATCCCAGGGTTCAGATTGCACCAGGGGTTCGTACACTTTGATAATGTCGGGCGCATAACTAGGCTGCAGTTTTCCAAGTTCAGCCAGGCCCTTTTCGACCCGTCCCGTCAGCGCATAAATCATGGCCAGCTCAAAATGACTGCGGGAGTCTTCGGGATTTTTTTGCACCTGTGCCTGCCAATGGATGGTTTGTTTAACCCGCTCGGCGTCATACTCGGCCGCCCAAAGAGGCGTCGATAAAGCCATCAGCAACAGAACCGTACAAGCCACGCGACCTGCCCGCCAAAGCCATCCCAGGACTTTTCGATAGGCCTGCGCCTGCGCTGGTTTTTGCCTGACTGCCGACCAACAACCTAACACCGCTGTCTCGGCCAACATCAACCCACGATAACTGCCAGCCACCCAGCGCGGATAATGTTTTTGTGCCAAACGCAGTGCACCCTGATGTCCGTGTTCAATTGTAAAAGGCGTCTGCGTTCCCGAGCCACCACCCAAATGGGTGACTTTGGCAGTCGGCACATAGGCCATGTGTTTTTTTTGTCTGCGGATGCGTCGACACAAGTCTACATCCTCATTGTAAAAGACAAACTGTTCGTCAAATGCGCCCAAATCCCCAAAGTCTTTTGCCCGGATCAACATGGCCGCCCCGCTGATAAAGGCCTTATGGCGCGGATGGGACCCACCCCAACGGCCTGCGCCGAGAAGGCTGCCCTGACCCTGCACCCGACCATTGGGATACAGCAACTGCGGACCTGCCAACATGACGTCAGGGTGATAACGCAAATACGCCATTAAAGCCTCGATACAACCCGGATGCACATGCGCATCAGAGTTTAAGAAAAATAAAAATTCCCCCCGCGCTTTGCGCGCCCCCTGGTTGCAAGCCTTGGCAAAACCTTCGTTACGTTCATTGGCCAGGCGCAGCAGTTGCGGATGTCCAAACGCATAGGGCTCGCCACCATCTTTACCGTTATCGACCAGAATGACTTCGATAGACATTAATGTCGAAGCAAACAAAGCTTCTAAGGCTTGCCAGGTTTGCGCCGGGTGGCGAAAGTGAACCATGACCACCGAAACCGCAGGAGACATCTGCGCAATGTCTTTGAATTTAAGATCAGAATCATCTATAGGAATGTGGGTGGTCATTGGAATCACTTCTGCGTTCTACCTTCTAACTTCTGCTTTCATACCCTGCCTGGCACCACGGCGATAGTAGATCTCCATCAAACACCATTTTACTAGGCGCCGTGCCAAAGCCCCACCCTCTCGAAATTGTTTCCAGGCTTTTTGCTCCCAGACGGGCCGATCCAGCCACTGCCAAAAGCGCAGTAACCAGGGGTCTAAACCTAAAAAACTGCGTAGTTCGGGATGCAGCTTAAGCACGGTCAGCGCCGCAACGCCCTTGGCCACCGCCCGGTGGATCTCTTCTTCGTCCGCAAGCACATGATAGTGATAATTGACTGCCTCGGGCAGATAACACAGCGGGACGCGTCCCAGCCGTACCAGTCGATATCCCAGTTCGATATCTTCCCAGCCATAACCCGTAAAACGCTCGTCGAAACCCCCGTGTTGTAAAAAGACATCCCGTGGCAGCGAAAGATTGCCACTTAAAAAATAATAAAAACCCAGGCGCTGCCCCGACCGCAAATATCTGGTGATATAAGGACTTTTAATGGCCTGATCGGCTGGAAGTGTTTCGGTTTTAAGATTAAAGGTCAGGCCTTCGAACATGGCCAGGGTGGATAGCCGACCGTGGGCCTTGAGATGTTCTTCAAGCAAGTCAGGCGCCGGAACCATGTCGGCATCGGTCAAAAACAAAACCGCCCCGCTGGCCTGTTGGGCCGCCAGATTGCGTGCTTTGGCCTTGCCCTGGTTTTGGATACATAAATAAGTAAGCGCCATGTCAGCCTTAAAGGCTTCACAGATCGTACGCGTATCGTCGGTAGAGCAGGAATCCGCCACCAGCACTTCAAACGCATCCTTAGCAAGGGTCTGCCGCGCAAATCCGTTAAGCACCAGATTGAGTTTGGCGGCCTGGTTAAAGGTGCCGATGACCACAGAAATTTGCGGAGTTTTAGTCATACGTGATGGCCGCCCTTTGACCCATGACGGTATTTTACTCGCACGGGTTAAAACATTGCACCAGGCGTTGCGCCACGTTCCCCTCGGCAGCTTCCAAAGCATCGGGCGTGATCACCAGGGGTGGAATAAATACTTTGGAGCCTGTGAGGGCCGCTGCCACGCGCCAGAGCTGTACGTGCGAAGGCACCACCAATACATGCAGGTTAAAAGCATTTAAAGCAGCGGCCAGTTCGCTGACCTGCCAGGGGCCAAGCTGCAATAATCGGACTTGGAAGCCTTCTGCTTTTACCTGATGCATCTGTGTTTGCATCGTCGGCAAAAGGCCATGGCCCTTGTGTATAAAACCAATGCCCAGTGTTTTACGGATGCGTTGCAGCTTTTGATCCCAAGCATTTTTGGAACAATGCCCTTCGATCAGCCGTGACACAGCCTGAAAAACCGCATCGACCGGATGTTCTTTTAAGCAGGTCTCCAAAGCACATTGGCGGGGCACACAACGCAGCTCGCAAGCGGTTTGCATATGCACAATTTCTTGCGGCACATGCCAGGGACCCCAGTGTGCCGCCTTGACCATTTTGGTTGGAAAAATAGCCACGGTGGGCTTTTGTAGCGCAGCAGCAATATGCATGGGTCCCGAATCGACGCCCAAAAAATAATCACCGCAGGCAATGGCCAACGGCAAATCTGAAAGATCGGTTTTACCCACCATGACATGGTGCCGCCCTTTTGCAGAGGCCATAAACCGCTGCGCGAGAGATTGTTCCGCAGGCGACCCGATGACCAGGGATGGCATCTGAAACTTTTGGAGTATCTGGTCACAAACCATCGCATAAGATTCAGGCAACCAAGGCTTATTTCCGCCACCCGTCCCAAGATGCACCGCAAGCAGTGGTCCCGCTGGAAGCTGATGGGTCATCCGAAATTTTTGCACTTCTTCGGCACTGACCCGCAGCGACATCGGCTCTTCAGAAAGTCCGCTGTCAAAAATGTTACAAAGATCATAGTTGTGTTCAATCTCGTGCTTGCTGGTATCACGGTAATGCTGACGCACAGGCATGTTGAGCCAGGGTCGCATCCCCAGGCGGGCATAATCTCCTACCCGGTAGCGAATACCTGCCAAAAAAGATATGAGTGTGTAGGGATAATCGGTGGTGAAATGAATGGCCAGGTCAAACTGACGGGCGCGAATCTCGTTTGCTACCTGCCAAAAATCAGACCAGGTATATTGGCCTGGTAGCAGGCGATCTGTAAAGATGACATCAATTTCAGGAATACGGCAGGCAATGGGCGCGGTGTAAGGCTTGATGCAGGCCGTGATTTCTACGCCGGGACATTTTTTTTTTAAGGCCCGTAGCACTGGCGTAATCAGCAACAAGTCGCCAATCTGGTCTGGGCGAATGACCAGGATGCGGCGAATGGAATCAGACCATGACATATTCCATTATTTTACGACTTTCTGTGCTTACGGCGTTGTTTAGAATGCCGTGTCGTCTTCGGGCGAAAAAGGAATGCCCCGGTTATAGAGGGCCAGCTCGAGGCCAAGCATCACTGCGCGGTTTTTTGAAATCGCTTGATCCGTCCGGGCGTACTTGGTAAAGGCCCAGCCTTCGACCGCAAAATCGGCGACCAGCAGGATTGCCAGGGTAGGCCATAGGGGATCCCACTGTTGACTCATCGAAAGCCCCAGGCTTACCCCAATGAATACAAGCATTCCAAAATTGTATTTGAGTACGTTGGAATACTTTTTCAAATCTGCTTTCAAATAACCTTCTCGATTTCGGCAATGGATTAATTTTTCCACCGTGGGCTCGCCCAGATCCTCTACAGTGGGTGGCGGGTCAAAAGGCCGGAGATCCTGTCTGCGATCAGAAGACCTGGTGTCATGACGGATACCGTCCTTGCGGACGCCCCAACGCTTGGCCGCACGTTCGAAGGGGTCGGTGGATTCGGCAACGCGCTTATATAAAATAGCCTTCATAAGATAGGAGCCGCTTATATTATGTATCGATTTAATATTTTCGATATTTCACCCAAAATCATGTGGAATTTAACTGCGGGCTAAATCAAGCGTCGGATATCGCCCAGCAGACTCTGCCGAATACCCGCCATGCGGCGGAATATCCAAAAATAAACTCCCCCAGCCAATACCATGCCAAACACTGAAAGATTGTTAAACAGGCCTCGAACGATTTCATTGAGCACCCACATTATTTCTAAAAGGCGCAGCCGCAATAGCGCCACGCCAAGGGTACGCAAGGCCAATGCTTTATCCCCCAGTTCCCAGTAGGCAATCGCAAGCAGCACAGGCGGCAAAGGATGGTCTGGCAGCATCGCATCGGCCTCATGCCCCATACCAACGGCTGCGTGCATCTGCCCCTTTTTAGCTAAAACAAAGGCATGTAGCAGTTTGCACCAGGCCTGATCCGGAAAAGAACGTAAATTGGCGTTGCTCCTTGCAAGCGCATCGTCGTATTCATTATTAAAAAGGTGCACCAAAACCAGATTCACGCCTGGCTGCCAACGGGCCGTATGGATATTGATTTGGTTATTAAATTCTGCCTCAAGCTCATCGCGAATCTGGTACGGGGGCGGCAAATTTTTTATGGCATGGATGGCTTCAATGAGGCGACCACAGTAAAGGAGATTGGCACTTTTTTCGAACTGGGCTGCGGCACTGCCGGGTGTCGAAAATATTTCGTTGCAAGCAAGCACCGAAGCCGATTTAAAAAGGTAGCGCACATCATTGCGGCCCAGTGCTAAAAGCACCAGACCCAAAATGAAGCCGAGCATGTTCCGCGTTTTAACCCGCACTATTCATACTTTACTTGTCGCGGGCTCCCGTTCAAAGTTGTACTGATGAATGGTGCCAGTTAAAAAACTCATTTTATCTGGTGAGCCGTTGGCATTTTTTGCGCTCATTTTGATCACGGTGCTCACCCAGATCCCCTTTTTGATGCATGCCGCCAGTTATTTGGATGCCGATGAGGCCTATAACGCCATCGTATCCCAGCGTATGATCCATGAACATTATCGCCCTTTAAACATACCGGGGGCCCCCTACCAGGGCATCACCGAGCTGGCCGGCACCATTCCGGCACAACTGATCCTGGGGGCCGGTCCGGGCGCTTATAAGTTTAGTATTTTTTTAGCCTACCTTGTGCTGGTGGGCACTTCGTTTAAGTTACTGCGCCTCTTGGGCATAGGTGTCACGTACGCCTTTTGGGGAACGCTGCCCCTGGCGTTTAATATTTGGATCACAAAACACTTTGCTTTTTTTGCGGTAGGCGGACATACCACCATCACCGCCCTGGGAACCCTGGCTTTGTTTTGCTTTTTTAAATACCGGAAAAAAAACAGCAGCTCGTCCAGAACCTGGCTATGGTTTGCCGGATTTTTTATGGGTTTTGCCTACTACACCTATACCCTGGCTATTTATTACCTGGGACTATTTTTAACCATCGGCATCATTGAAAACGGAGTACGCGGACTGATTAAAAAAATAGGCTCTACAAAAAACGGATACCTTGCGTTAGGGGGTTTTGGGCTTGGTTACGCTCCAGGCATACTGGCAAAAATTTTTCGGGTCGATGTGGGTGGTCCTGTCATGGGTTTGGCGGATCCCGCCAGCATCTTTCAATCGCTCAAACTCTGTGTGACAGAAATACTGCCTTACTATGCAGGCGTTAAATGGATTCCAGCGGAGTCGCTCCCCTTTTACCGTGGCATTCAAAACCTGACCCATGTGGCGTCTTTTACCTTACCCACCAGCTTAAAAATCGCCGGCCATCTGTACCTGGCCATACTGTTTGGCTTTATCATTTTTGTGATCCATCGCAATCTTGGTGAGATCAAAGCCTATTTAAGTCTGCAAAAACGCCTGCTGTCTGAAGAATCCATCATGATACTTGGATTACTATGGATCTTTGGCGTGGCCATTTTGTCCAGGCAATTGCATGACTTCGTGCACGTACGTTTTTTAATACCGGTGCTTGGTTTTATCCCTTTTTTGTGGTGCCGGTTTCTTGAATGGATTGAACAGCGTGGCGGACGCAAAGCACTTGTGGTGTTTCTGGTTTTCACGCTGGCCTATATTGGATGCCACTATCATGTTTACGCCCTGCAACAAGGTTTGTATCGCCAGACGCCCAATGCCGCTGAAAGCGACATGCAAGACCTGATCGGTTTTTTAGACAACCATGCGCTGGCCCTTAGCTTTTCTGAATACTGGATCAGTCACAAGCTCACCTATCTTTCGGGCAGACAACACCAGTCTATTCCGGTGATGACTTACGCCCGTGACTCCAGCTATGAAATTTTTATCTATCGATCCTTGATGCGTAAACCTGTAGCTGAACGACCGTATATATTTTTTACGGGTTCAGCCCACCTGCATACCTGGAAACGTTTTTCACAAAAACATGACATCGCGTATCAATGCTATGCAAACCCAACCTATACCGTGGTCTACGGCATGAACAAAGAAAACACCTTTTTTGATTTAAGGCCTTTTTATTAGCCCGCACTATTCATATAGTAGTATCAGGTTCCCGTGTGCCATGATCGACTTCTAAGTATGCATCATCTGGGTTAACCGCACCATGTTACGCAAAGTATTATTGTCCCGTCCCGATCATTTAGGAGATCTGATTCTAACCCTTCCTGCACTTTGGCAGCTTAAGTCTGGCGGCGCACACCTCACCCTAGTGGCCGCGCCAGGACTTGAGCACTTGCATCCAGCCATGACCTGGGTAGATGAAATCTGGTCTCCCAAAGATATGACTGTAGAACGATTGCGTCAGGCTGCCTTTGACGCTGCCGTATTTTTTTGGGAAGAAGATCCCCATGCCCGCTTAGCGCTCGAGGTTGGGATCCCGCTACGGAGCGGCTGGAAGCGTTCGCCCAAAGACTTGCGCCTGTTCAACCGCGGACTTTGGCGTTCGCACCGCGTGTCCTCATTTAGACCACAGGTCTTTCAGAACCTGGACCTTGTCAATAAACTTTCCATGACACCCGCATCGGCAGGAATTCATTACCACTTCAATCCCTCGACATTCAAGTTGCCTGAATCTGTCAGTCAGTTTCAAAATCATTCCGGTCAAACCGAGTGGATTTTACTGGCGCTCGAAGCGCAAAGCGCGTTGGCTGTGAGTTTTAGCACCTTGGCTACTTTGGCCAGGCATTTGCTTTTAACCTATCCCCGTGCCGCGGTTGGATTGATGGGCACATCCAAAGCCAGCCATACCGCCCAAAAAATTCTGGCAGAAATTCCGGAACCCCTGAAAATACGCGTGCTGGACGCCACCGGCCAAACCTCGGTGAGCGAACTGGCAGCGTGGATCGCCCATGCACGCCTGCTACTTGGCCCCAGCACTGGCACCGCACACCTGGCCGCCGCGTGCGGTATCCCGCAAATATGTGTGCTTGTCACCCAGAACATCAATCCCTGCCGCTGGGCGCCTTGGGATGTACACGCGTTGGCGTACAAAGAAACTCCGCACTGCGCCATGGCCTGCACGCCATGGAATTGTGCTCTGGCCGTAAGCACCTGTCAGCCGCATATTTCTGCAGAAAAGTTATTTGCTCTGTGCCAGCAACAACTCGACAAGCCTACGTACTGGACAGCGACACAACTGCGGAGCCACCTACTGAAAGCTTCTCTAGAAATTCTATGCGACGATCCACAGGCCACCCGGCACTTGCAAGATGCGGGCTACCAGGCACATAGCCTGTGCCCATTCAATATGAAATTTGCAGAACAGATACTTGTTTCTCACAAGATAAACGTCCTGGTACTCAAGCAGCCCTGGCGACATCCGTGGATCTACCCTTTAAAGATGAAAACCTCTAACCTGACCGCATGGAATCCGCCGGTGTATGTGCATCTGGCCGATTTGGAGATACCCGCTTTTGAAACCTGGGCTTACGAAAGACTGGGACTGGGGGGATGCGTGTAGAACGGCCGGTAAAGCGGAAACAATACATCGTCAATGGCATGATAGCAGCGCCGGTACCAACGGCGCAGACGCATTTCCTTAAGCTGCCTGGCCTCATATCCCACGTCTGGAAACAGTTCGCGTCCCACACACTCGTTGGCATAACGCTTTTTGGAGGTCATCCCGTCTGGCAATAGTTCAGCATGATGCGTCACCACGGCCGCACGTGGAAAATAAAACGGCCGTCCCAGCGCGTGATACGAGCCTGACGGATCAAAGCCCGGCCGCCACAGATGGCGCGGGTACTGGATCGGAAAAATTTCGCGTATCCTTCCGTAAGGACGCGGGTATTCTGGACTTACCAGAGCTTCGAGACGCTGATAGATCAGAATTTCTGGTGACCAATCGGCCCAAAATAACTGGTGTTCAAGTACAAATTTCACATCCACCAGCATCAAGTCTAAAGCGACCTCTGGAGGCGTATCCCATTGCGCCGAAATCCACTGATGACGTCCGGCAATTAAGCGTGGTAGATACTTTTTTAACAGTTGCTCGTTAAGCAACCATGTGTCGCTGGTAAGGCACAGCGCATACCGAATGCCCTGCGCATGCAAATGCTCGATACTGGCTTTAAACATGTCGTTGTCACCACACAAGTGGCCCGGGTTACCTTTGTCCAGCCGCAGCACCGCATCTTCGCCCTGACCGGCGGGGTACACATGACCCTGGGCATCTCCGTTGGTGACGACCACCACATAATACGGATAAGCCTTAAAATGTTTCCAAAGATACTTCACCTGAATCACCGCGTCTTCAATGCGGTTATAACTGCGCAGGGCAACGCCAATGCGTTCCATCTGGCTCATCGCAGGGTCTGCCCCAACTTGCTGTTCTCGGCCATCAACCAGTCTACCCAGGCCCCCGATGTGGCATGCACATAAGACGGCAACATCACCAGTAAGGGCGGCACAAAAACCTTAAGCGGCGCATATAAGTGCGCCGCCTTAAAATACGGCAGCCAGTAAGGATCATCGAGTATCCAGGTGGTGACGTCGTCGGCCTGGATACGGCGGGCCAGTGCCGCCAAGCGCCAGGCTTGCTTGATTGAAAACGGCCATACCACCACGCGGATATCAGGATCCTGTGACAGCACCTGGCGGGCCCGTTCGACATCCTGCGTACGTAGACCCGAATCAATCAGCACAATGCTCTGCGATTTTTTAAACCAATCTTTTTTGGAATCTTCGTAAGTGCGGTTGCCGCCGCCGGCGAGCAAACTGTCCGCCGCCTGGGCCACGCTCTCGGGCGTGATGGCGTTAAGGCAATCATCTACCGGACAGCGCTGGTGATCGCAATAGAGCGCGCAACGGATCGGGCTGCGCAGTACCACGTTTGGCACCAGCCACGGACCCCAACGGATGGGGCGCACGGCTTTGGTGGGCGCAATTTCCACCGTGGGCACGCCGTGCGCGACCGCCAAGTGGTAGGGGCCACTGTCGACCCCGACAAACAAACTGTAAAGTGAGCTTAGGGCAGAGAGTTCAGAAAGACTGGTCTGGCCGACAAGATCAAAAATGGAGTCCGACTTGATTCTCAACACCTGATCCCGCATCCCGCAAGCCAGTTCGGTGCCCGTAAGTACAAAGAACCATTCAGTATGTTTTTCATGAATCAGTTTCATCGTCTGCGCCATGCGTTCTGCTGGCCAGCTGCGGTTGGCGCCCCCGGGGTTAAGGTGGATACCGACCAAAGGCTGTTGAGGCGTCCATCCCTGGGAGAGCAATCTGGCCTGAATGTTTTCCCTGGCCACAGGATTGATGCCGGCCGACATCGGCAGGCGCAGCGTTGAAAGACCCATCGGCGCAAGCACACCCATGTTGGCCTCAACCACATGGCGCGATTGATCCGCGTTGATCACGGGCGTATGTTCAGTCAGGTAACGCCCGCTTGGGATGCGTGCGCTGTCGCCCATGCGGACTGGAATGCCCGCCCGCTGGCATGCCAGCGTGTGCGCCAGAGTTTGATGATAAATCAACGCCAGGTCAAAGCCGTAAGTTGCCAGTTGTCGGGTCTTGGCAGCAACGTCCATGTGCTCATGCCAGACAATGACATCATCGACCAGTGGATGTTCACGCATCAATTTCCAGTTAAGCGAACCGCCCACCATTGTCAGCCGCAGGGCTGGAAAAGCCTGCTTGAGTGCTGCCACCACCGGCGTTGTTACCAGCCAATCCCCGATGGCATCTGAACGGATGATCACCACATTTTTGGGTTCGCGCATCAGTAACTCCGACGGCCGAAAGCAGCCCGGTACTGCTTAAGCAGAGTGTGCGCATCAGAGGGAATATCCGCAGCATGCATCACAAGGGGCAGCACCGAAAGTTTAAACGCAGCCCCTCTGGCCATTCCTGCCAGGAAAAACGCCGAAAGAGGGTTGCGGGCACTTGCTTCGCGCACATCATGTACCACGGTGACATTGTGCAACACCAGCCAGCGCAAGAAAAGCTGTGGATACCGGGTGGGTTGATAGACCAGCAGCTGCGTGAGTAACTTGGGTAGCGTGTGAGTGTTTGCGCTCACCACCACGCACGGCACATGCATCCCGATAAGCATTTCAAGCACGCTGATCAAGCGATCAGACCACAGCGGTGGCGCGATAAATAAAAGCGACATCGAACGCGTAAACCACTGACTTTGCGCTTCGGGCAGCACGTATCCGGCACCCGACAGCAGTTTTTCCACCCCGGTCATCACCTGATCGGGCGTTATCGCATCGAGGCATATTGACTCGGGGCAGCTGCGCGGAAAACACGCAAGTGGACAGACCTGTGACTCGCGCAAAATCAAATGGCGCGTGCCCCAAGGCCCCGAGCGCAGCGGTTTAATGTATTTGGTTGGAAACAAAGCCAGCGTCGGACGTCCGAGCGCGGCGGCCATGTGTAACGGACCCGAGTCAACACCCACAAAAACATCGGCGCTGCGGATCACGGATACGAGCTGCATCAAAGTTGTATTGCCAACCAAGTCTGTGATCGAGTCGGAGAGTCGGAGAGTTGGAGAGTCGGCGCCAATTCGATTGTCTTCCAACGCCGCCATGATCTTGTTAGCGGCCTGACGTTCGCCCTGACCGCCCACCAGCACCACACGGTATTTTCCGCGCTGCAACAAAAGTCGAATGGCTTGTGCAAAACCTTGCGGCGTCCAGGCCTTGTTGCCACCACCCGATCCAATGGCCATCACAATGACCTTGCCCCCAGATTCTGGAGTTTGATGCTTTAACAGTTCGGAAAACCATTTTTCACACTGCGTGTCGACCGGCACATGCAACCTGGGCAGCTTCTCCAGTTCCATTTTAATTCCCAGCGGCCTGATCAGCTGCAAATTCAATTCCACCGCATGCGCCCCAGGATCACCCCACACTTGTGTCACATTCACATTGCATAAGGAACGCATCAAAAATTTGCTGCGATCCCCCACCCGGTAGGGGATACCGGCACAAAAAGCCATCCATGCAAACAAGGGATCATATAAAAAGTGCAGCACCGCATCCCACTGCTTGAGCTTAAAAAAATTGACTCCCTGCCAAAAAGGCCGACTAAAAAGGGCCGTGCGCTGCCACCATACATCTTCGACCACATCGTCAACACAGGGATGTTGCAATAGCAAAGGCGCCATCTGCGTGCTGCACAATACGGTAATGTGACACTGCGGAAAACGCGCTTTAATGGCCGCCAGGGTCGGCGTCATCCACACCACATCGCCCATGTCATCAGGCCGGATGCACAAAAGCCGCCGGGGGGGTGGCACATACTGATATAAGCCTTTGCCCATTAAAATGCGTTTAATTGGCTTGAGCATGCAGCACCCTCTCGGGCTGGGAAAAACCCTGGATATAGAGATCAAGCAGATCTTCGACATCGGCATGTCCCAGCACCAGCAACGGCTTAAGCGGCAGACCCTTGCTTGCCAGAATCTGTAAGCCCCTGGCCTTAAACGTATGCAACGGCTGCGGAACATGCAACACCCACAGGTTGTCACGTATCATCTGTTGGCGCAGCGCCCAGAATTCAAGCCCCAGGCCACGCGGCCATTCCGTTTTTCCATAAAACATTTCTGACCGCGCCAGGGCTTGGGTTAAATGTTCTTCGACCGAACCCAGCAAAAGCGGCCGCAACACCTTGCTGGCCCAATACCGTTTAAGTTGCGAGACTTTAGGCACCATATTTTCAGACATCAAATCTTCAAAGCCCCGCACCGCTTCAGACAGCGATATATCCTTGCTGCATTGCCAATCTGGACAGGTCACGGTGTTGCATACCCGGTCGCACCGGTAGGGTCGGCAGATGATACGCTGCCGGGTGCCCCAGGGCCCCCAACGCATGGGGTTTGCCAGCTTGGTGGGATACAGCACCAGACAAGGTTTTTTAAATGCCGCCGCCATTTGCACCAGACCTGTATCGCCTCCCACGTAACAGGCCGCATATTTCATAAGCCCGGCCATGGCCACGTAACCGTTTCCGACCGCATCGATGGGAGGACACTGGCACTGACTGCGGATGGCGGCATAATAGGGTTGCTGGTCCAGCGCACCACACAGCACCGCTTGCATGTCACGTTCCTTATAAAGCCAGTCGATAAAGGCCGCCACGCAAGCCGGGGGCCAGGCTTCGGGCAGCTTGTTCCGGCCCGTGCTACCAAAAGAGATCACCGCAAAGCGGGAGTATTGCAATTTGTGCTTGTCTAAAAAAGACGCCGCGTAACGCTCGGCCTCGGCGTTAACCGGGCAACTAAGTTCGATGCGTTCCAAGGGAATATCCACACCAATCGGCCTCAACAGATCCAGGTTCCACTCCACCTGATGGCGGGTGATATCGTGCCACGGCCGCTTGACCGGCACAGTTGCATAGCGCCAGTTGTGCGGGTCGCCCTGAATGTCTGCCACAATTTTGGGTATACCGGCCTCTTTGGCAGCGCGTACAAAACCATGCTTCTCCCACAACGAAACAAAGACATCTGGCCGGTGTTTTTTAAGCGCGTCTTTGCAGGCTGCCACATCAATGTCTTCAAAATTGGCGCGCTGCGGAATTGGAATAACCGTATCCACTTCGGCCCAGCCCGTAAACAAGGGTGCCAGTTTTTCGGCCACCATGATTTGAATTTCAGCATCGCGAAAAGCCTTGCGCACCCACGGGATCAACGACATCCCAGGTATGCAATCGCCCAGGTTATCGGCGCGTTGCAGACAGATTTTCATGAAAACGGCAGTTCAGCCACGAATGAATCCAATGGCTTTGGGCTTATGATCGCGTTTTTCCGCCAGCAAAAGTTTGATGGCATGAAAAACCTGTTGAATTTGATGGTCATGTTTGGCGTACTTGCGTTCAAGCGCTTCAATTTGGATCCGAAGAT
This sequence comes from bacterium, assembly GCA_023249225.1. Taxonomy (GTDB): domain Bacteria; phylum Margulisbacteria; class Marinamargulisbacteria; order JAHFDA01; family JAHFDA01; genus JAHFDA01. Next base: position 33,404 of record JAHFDA010000007.1, on the reverse strand, counting down.
CTTTGTGCGTCTCCAGCATTTTACGAAGTTTGGTAAAGGTACGCATGATTTGAATATTGACCCGAATGGCACGCGTACTATGAAGGACGCTGGAAAGCATGGCAACACCCTGTTCAGTGAAAACATTCGGCAGGTATTTGCTGTGTTGTCCCCGCTTTAAGATTCCAGTTTGGAATCTTAAAGACTGGTATTCTTTGAACGTCAGTTTAAACATAAAATCATCCGGGAAACGTCTCGAATTCCGCTTAATCGCCTTGTTCAAATTAAAGGTTGTTACGCCATAAAGCGCCGCCAAATCCCGATCCATCATGACTTTTTGACTGCGAATCAAAAAAATTTTGCTTTCAATTATTTCTGCAGGAAGCAATCCGGTACGTTTGATCATTGGCAGTATTCTACCCCGGAATATTCACACCTATGAAACCGGGGCTGTCGGCGCGTTGCAGGCAGATTGGGAGCGCCGAAAACGTCTGTTTCCTGCGACGTGTCATTCCGGCGAAAGCCGGAATCCCAGGCTAAGAACTCCAACGATGGGATCCCGGCTTTCGCCGGGATGACGTAAAAGAGACTTTTTCGGCAGTCCCAGATTTTCATGCATGTTCCCCAACCATTCTTTATTTTTTACGCCAGTTCTTCCATGCCAAAGTATCTGTACAGGCAGCCCTCGAAATGTTGCACATCCCAGTCACCCTTAAATGAATCATACAACGGCAACACCCCCACATGATTCGACAGGCGCAGGCGTTCGATCCAGCGCAGCAAAGGTCCGCTGTCCACACAGACCAGCGTCTGGCGCGCTTTTAAAAAGCGCAGCCGCTCGGCAGCGTCTTTGCTTTTAGGAATAAGATGCGCCTGCCAGCCACGCGCGCGCAAGGTTTCGACCACTTGAGTCTGGGAACTTGCAATGGCAATGCCTTGTTTGGCAAATTGCGTAAGCTGTTCACGCATAGAATTGACCTGCTGGGCTTGTGCCAGCACTGCTGCAATGGCGTCCAGCACCTGCGCGGGGTGAATGTCTAGTTCACAAATGCGGGCCCCCTGGTCACACTCGGGCGGACGACAGACAAAATCGCAGGCCGGAGACCGCTTAAGGATACGTGCCTTGAGCGACCAGGGCCCCCAACGCGTCAGTGACGGCGCCTGGGCAATAAACAGCGTGACCTGCGGAATATCCAAAGCGGCTGCCAAGTGCGCCGGCCCGGTATTGCCAACCACCAAAATGCGCAAGGTCTTGCATAATGCCAGGAGTTCTTCGACCGTGGTTTTACCTACAAGATTCTCAACCCGCAACGCCAAGGGCCCTATCGCACGTATCAGTTCTTCAGCCTGTGAAGTGGATCGACCTGTGCCCAGCAAGACCACTGTAGACTGTGGCCACTTCTTCAAGATGTCTTGCGTCAACATGTTGATGTGCGCCAAAGCGTAGCGCCGGTCTGACCCCGCCGTATCAATGCAGATTCCGATGCGCCAGCCAGCCGTCCCTGCCTTTGAATGATCCAGCGTGATCAGCGGAAGTTCCTCCAGCGTGGCTTTAAAACCTAGCATCGCAAGCAGATCCAAGTTTTGCAGCACCTGCGGCCGATACGAAGCGCGAATATGTTGATGGGGCAAGGCCAGGTTGAGATAGCTGCGTTGCCACCCGCGGCGGTACCCGGCACGGAAGGGTATCTTTTGAATCAGCGAATTTTGATTGAGCGGTTCCTGTTCCCAAAACGCCAGGTAGCTGTCAAAACCCTGCCTCAAAAAAGCCTCATCCACTTCAGATGGAATCCACACCTGCTTTAACCACGAAAGATGGCGCAGCACTGCCGCATAAGACTCTGACGCAACCATGTGTAATTCGCAGGTGGGGGTTCGTTCTTTAAAAAGATTAAGGGCCGGTAGCGTCAGGAGCAGGTCGCCCAGGTGGTCGGTACGGATCGCCAGGAGTTTTTTAGGCTGAAAAGATTTTTGAATCATCCGGGTTAGCGTGCGGCTACGCCCACAAGTTCCGCAACCTAGACCCGCTGCCCTTGAGGTTAAAGAGTTTGGTCAGTACCCAATAATAAAACAGAAAGACCCCTAACTGAATATACATCGGGGCGGTTTTTAGGCCCTGATCGACCATCTGCAGAATGATGTAGCTGATTTCTGAAAAACGCAGACTGAATAAAAATGAGCCCAGCGCCATGAAAGCAGGGCCCTTTTGGCCATCGGTCCATAACGCCAGGGTATACAGCACCTTGGCCAAGGTATTGTGGGGCTGAATTTTCATGGCGCGTTGAATGTGATCAAATGCTTGCGGCATGTGATTGAATTTGGCTTCGCAAAATGCGATGGCGATTTCAAACCATTCAATATTTTGAAAGCGTGGTGCGCTTGCTTGCGCTTGCACCAGCGCGTCGGCATACTTTTGTGCCAGCAGGGCCAGTAGCACTTGTTGAAAATACGGCAGCCATTGGCTGGGGTTTTGGCGGATATCTTCTAGCAGCACAGGCTCCAGTTGCCTGTTAAGCTCTTCGAAGGAAGTGCCCGAAAGTTTCTGTAACGTCTTAATAGCGGTGATGGGCTGGTTGTTGACCAGATAATACGAACCCAAAATAAAATAATCGGCTACAGACTGGCTGCGGCTGGCGGCCTGAAACTGTAAGTCAATAACTGCCGGAGCAATATTTTGAGGATAACGGACCCTGGCATGAACCCATGCGTACCCAAGGACGAATGCCAGCACAACACTTAAAATGACAAGCCTGGTTTGGGTCATCGGGCTTATAATTGTACGTTACCGTGCCATGATATTGAATCGACTTATACGCTCACCTTGGATTTCTGCACTTCTATTGGCTCTGGTATTTACGTTTTTTCATGTGCCGTACTTGCATCATGCCTTAGACCATTTTCATGCTGATGAAGCCTTTAACGCGACGTTGGTGTTACATACCTTGTCGGGCGGTGATCCCTTACCCCTGATATTGCCTGGCGCCCCATACCAGGGCAGCACTGAACTTCTGTGGTGTGGTTTGTTTATGAAAGTTCTGGGACCCACGGTGCTGGCCTATAAGTCAGCTGTTTTTGTGTTGTACCTGGCATTTCTAATCATTGCTTATCAGACATTGGTCTTGTTAACCGGTCGGCGTGGTCTAAGTTTGGCCGTCATGTTACTACTGGCCATAGGCACCCCAGCACTACATTATTATGCTTGGTTTTCCGTTGGGGGCCACATGACTGTCACTGTGCTAGGCACGGCTTCAATTTATCTGGCCCTTAAAGCGAGGCATACCCCCACCCCGTTGAAAGCAGTCTGGATTGCGGCAGCAGCGTTTTTTTGCGGGTTGGCGTTTTATACCTATAGCCTCGCCGTTGTCTATGTATTGTTTTTTGTGGCTTGGGGAATACTGCAATACGGACTGCGTGACATCCTGCGCAACGTGTTTACCCAGCGCTTGTGGCAACTGGGATGTGCCAGTTTTCTGATTGGATATAGTCCAAAATTATTAGCATACTTTGTGCCCGCATCTGGCTACTTTCCGCCAGCGGCGCCCTGGTGCCTGGTGGGGCCACTTGGTTTATTGGGAAATCTTAGCCTTTTGTTCATACAGATACTTCCGCTTTTATTGGGTGTGCAGGCGATTGCTGTTTTGCCTGCCGCCGTTGGATGGCCAGACCTTTTGGCCCTCTTGGGCATCTTGTATACATGGGTAGTCCTGCTAGCCGCCACACGCCTGATTTATCAAAGCTGGCCGGTATGGCGCGCTACGGTTGCGCTCGAACGTCGAAAGTTTACCGATCACGAACTCATGCTGCTTTATTTTTTTATGTGCCTGTTGGTTTACGTGTTTACCCCCAACCTACACGATGTCAGCAGCATACGTTTTGTGTTGCCCCTGCTTAGCGTACTGCCGTACACCCTTTATGTGGGACTCGATTTTGTTTGTTCCCGATTAAATCAAAATAAAAAGCTTGTTCTGATCCTGGGCCTGGTCTTGTATCTGGCAGGACTCAACTATCAAACGGTTGCAGCCCAGGGTCTGCTTAACTCATTTTCAACGTCGCGCGAATGGGAGCTGAGTCACTTGACCTCGGACTTGCAAGACTGTGGTGCCCGCTATGTGTTTGTGGAATACGCTGCGCTGTATACCCTGGAATTTTTATCTCACGGACACTTAAAGGGTGTGCCTTTTGATCGTGAAAAGCGTTTGCTTAACTATTCAAGTCTTTGTCAAACCATGCTGGACGCACCCGCCATGCAAGTCGCTTATGTGCTTAAATCTGGATCCAAAGCGCAAAATGCATTTGCCAAAACCTTGGAGCAGCAAAAGATTCGGCATCAAAGTCACACCGTAGGGCCGTGGATGGTTTATCAGGGCTTGTCAAAGCCACTGGATTTTTTTATGAGTTACAAGCAAATTGAATAAATGCTTCATGTCAAAAAATTTAACCCGCACTATTCATACTTTACTCGTAGCGGGTTCCCGTGTGTAATAGTCCGCTTCATATGCGTGAATAATCCGGGTTAAAAATCTTTAAGCCCCTTGTGTCATTTCTATAAAATCAGCCAGTTGTTCCTTAAAGCGTGCCGTCACGGCAGCATAACGTTCTTGCACAACATGCACATAACGCCGGGCCTCTTCAATGGCCGAATCGCTGTTCTCAAACGTAATACCTTCAAATCCCAACTCTTGTTCGGCGATCTGCTCTTTTGAGTAATGCTGGTCGGGAAACAAGACCACTGGACAACCACACAACCTGGCCTCCGATGCAGTAATCGACAGCATGTCAAAACAGTAAAACACCCGACTGCGCCGGAAAAGTTCTGCCAGTTCCTCCCGGGTCTCTGGGCATTGAGGCACTTTGGTGATTTCCACAACCCCGGATGAACCCCGATCAACCACGCCCTCTCGGTACTGGCCCTTACCCACATAAAACGTAATCAAATCCCGTTCCTCCTGCTGCCGCGCATGGAAAATCTCTGGCTCGATACTTGGAAGAAATAGCAATCCTTTTAATGAATTTTGAACAAATTTTGACAACACTGCACTGTAAACAAAAACCAGTTCGCGCTCATCGTATATGGAATCTCCCCCCAGCAAGCCTGGCCGATTCAGCACATAGCGCACCACCGTTTTGGCATGAAACGCATTGCCGTGTTCTCTCTCTGGGTAAACCACAATGGCTCCGCAGAGTGCCATCATTCTTGCCCAAGGCTCTCTTACAAACGGCGTAAATAGATTTTTGTTCAAATGCCTGGGATGATCGATGATAATGTAAGCGTGCTCCCCTGCCTGATTCAGGCGATGACACAACAAATGCAACACGCGCGTTCCCGCCGATCCGTTACCCCAGGGCGGGGCCTTGATCAGGTAGGGTTTTCGGTCGCTGCGCAAAGCCCAGCGGCGCACGACATCCGGAAGATCTTCCCACAAGGCTTTTATTTGTAATTTATGTGGCATCATCATAAAACGCTGGCAAATCGCTGTCAGCAATATTTCCCCAACCCTTCCGACCTGAAGCCCTCAACCCCTTAAAAATCCAATTCGCCTGACCGGTTTTTGTTTGTCATCCAGCAACTGTTTAATGGTTTCAAACACCGCACTGAATTGATGGTCATATTTTCGTTCCATCGCCTCAATTTTTTTCCGAAGACCGTCATGTCCTGCAATCCATTTTCTAAGTTTTGTGAACGTGCGCATAATTTGTATGTTCACTTGCACCGCCCGCTTGCTGTTCAGGACGCTTGAAAGCATGGCCACCCCCTGTTCGGTAAAAACAAAAGGTCGCCACCGGAGCCCCATCCGGTCGCTTTTGGAGATCACAGATTGTGATCTCCAATTTTGGAATTCCCGTTGATTCAACTGAAACATAAAATCAACCGGAAAACGATCCAAGTTCCGGTTGACTGCCTGTTTCAACACCCGGGTTTCAACGCCATATAAAATTGCCAGATCCCGATCAAGCATAACCTTCTCGCCTCGTATCAGGTAAATTTTGGATTGAATGGATTCTTCAGGAACGACGACCAACAAGGATATCTTTGATCGACTGTGGGACATACTGTTAACGTGACGTTTTGCCTTTGGAGTGGAGAACATAGCAGGGATTAGATTGTAGCTGGCCCATCGCACACCATTATACAACGCATTCCGAACAGCCCAACTGAATGTTGTACCGTGATAAATCACTTCATGACCATGTATGCAGTTAATGCGTTTTCCTTTGCATTAAACTACCACCGGGTAAAAAAAAGCCATCACTTATTGTCTGAACGCTTCGTATGCCCAATAAGAAGAAGGTAAATTGTGCACCAAAATAACATCATGTTGATTGATAGGAATCGATATCCCTGCAATAGAACACCTCTCATTACGCCTTAGAACCCCTGTATAGCAAACCAGTATAATTCTAAAGATGAATTCGGCAAAAAAAATTTTAATTTTACAAAGCACTCTGGAATTTGTAGGAGGTGCGGAACTTGTGGTGTTAAGCCTAGCTAAAAATTTAACGCAGAAAGCTTATCAGGTACGCGTTGCCAGTTGCCAGATCGCCCCCTTTTTTATCAAGGAGTTTAAACAATATAATATTGAGTATATCAACCTGCCCCAGCCAGGTGGCCGCATTAATGAATGGTATTGGTATTACATTGCCTTGCGATTAGCACCCTCATTGCGTTGGGCTGACCTTGTAAACACCCACAATTTCCCAAGCAACATTTGGTTGCTTTATGCCCAAAGACTATGTATATCGCACCCGCCCATTCTTTGGACTTGCCACGAAGCTCCGCGTAATGTGTTCAAACGTGTTCTTAATGAACATTACGCCAACTCGTCCCTAACCAATGCCAACTTTTATACGGATCACCCGGACACCATGAATTGGATTCAACGCACAGAATTAAAGGCCACCAAACTCTCCGGTGCCATTTTGTGTAACTCGCTGTACTCCTTCCACAAAACTCGGGAGATATACGGACAAACCACTGATTATCATTGGTACGCCACCGATCCCAATATTATTACCGAACAAAACTCGGGAATTGATGCGGATAATTTTTTTAAGCCTGCGGCACCGTATTTTATAGTAATTTCACGTCTAGAAAATGAAAAAAACGTACCCAATGTCATCCGAGCCTTTTCAATTTTCAAACGGTATACCCCCAACCCCGCTCAGCTGGTAATCCTTGGCAAGGGACGCGAAGAAATTCCATGCAAAAATCTAATACGGGAATTGCACTTGCAAAATGACGTGCAAATGATTCCATTTGCCCCCAATACCGCAAAACAACAACTCTTAAAAAATGCGATCACCTTAATCTATCTCTCGTTGGATGAACCCCTGGGACTTGTGCCGCTGGAGGCTGCTTTGCTGGGGGTTCCAACGATCGCCACCAATCATGGCGGGCCAGCTGAAACGGTGCAACACCAGATTACAGGGTTGTGTGTCGATCCGCTGGATATCCATGCCATCGCCAAGACATTAAACGATTGTCTCACCCAGCCAGAAGCCATGCGCCATATGGGAAAAGCCGCGCAGCGGTGGGTTAACGATCAGTATTCCTTTACCAGATTTTTTGACTGGTATCTTGAGCATTGCCATCAATTGATGAAAGCCCGTTCATGATCCTGAACCATCTCATTATTTTAAGCGACGATGCCCGCTTTAATATTGATATCCAGGGTAAAATACTTTACTCATTTTTGGGTTGCTTCACCCCACCGGAAAAACTACGATGTTTAAGCTTAAGCGAACTGCAGGCGCTGGACAATATTACAACGGATTATCTTTTTATTGGAATGCCCACTCATTTTAATACCAGGGATCTACACCAAATAACATTCAAACACGTCGTCCTGTTCGACTATTTTGACGAACCGAGGCTCCGCTGGGACTATTCTGATCAATTATTTTTAAAATCCCTTAGCTCCTTGTACCTTAAAACCAGTCGCCTAAATCATCTGCCAATAATTGACGATGTCAAAATCGGTCTACTACCCATTTTTTTTAACGCCCATGTTCGCACCATTCTTCATCATCGGTCACTATCACGACACTCTCCGCGGTTTTTAAAACATCTCTGGTTTCAGAAACGCAAAATCGACATCCATTTTATTGGCACCCCCACCTGGCTCGATAAATTTTCCACAGGCACCTCAACAAATTATTTCCAACGCGTCGATTGGCTTTTAGAATTGATGCCCGCAGCACGGCATTCTTTTTTCGGTGGCTTGCTCCAACTCCCCTACTTTCCTTTGGATCAATGCCAAAGCCAGCACGGCCCAATTGATCACTTGTTCTTTAAGGGCCAAAAATTAGATTTTGAAACTTACTTCAACACCATGCTTCAGTCAAAAATTGTTTTAGCTCCGGCTGGCCACAGCCGATGGACCTATCGTCATTTTGAAGGCGTTTGGAGTTACTCGTTTGTGATTTCCAATGACATCAGCGCCATAGAAACTTTGGTGCCCATACCAAAGGAAGCCCTGTTCCTCATTCCGGATCATCAGCCGGTGCTACCGATAATCGACCGCCTGTTGACCCATCCCAAAACATACTGGGATCGGCTAGACCATGGCGTAAATTTCCTGTCCCGTTATCTTGAGTCGGGAAATTATTATCCAGGCAAACCCTTGCCCCACCAATTATTCATGGCTCAATTGGCTTAGGACCACCTAAGATATCTGGGCCATAAATCTTTCCTAGGCCTTGGGACGACGAATGGAAAAGGCGCCCCGTTCAAGATATTGCTCGATATGATGATAATTGGCGGCGCGCATATCCGCATATTCATTCCAATGGCTTAGCACATGGTCGATGGCCGACAATACCGATTCATGGTCATTGATTAAAACCATTTGTTCAACCGGCAGCGAAATAAATGTTTGAACACCCTTGACATTGTTAGACGATGCAAAAGTTTATACCGCCAGTCTCCCAAAAAGTCTCTCAATGCCGTATCAAAAAAAACGGCAAAACCTTATAATTCATATCGGTTTGCGTTTCCTGCATGACACAGGTTTTAAAATATATCCGCGTCAACGTGCGCAACCAGACCACATCTGTAGGAAACCACAACGGAAAGGCAGATAAAGAATCATCATAGTCAAAAAGGTACACGTGATCCCATGCAATACCATCTAAATGTTGAGGCTGCATCTGACAGGAAGTCCACAAAAATCGCACCAAAAACATGCCTTTGGCATCATCCCCGTATTGAGGACAGTCACTCAAAACAATTAGAAATTGAATTCGCACAAAACTCAGTATAAAGGCATTTTGGTCAAGTCCCCCATCTTAGACTTCCATCAACCACTTCCACAACGGCGCAAAATGAATCATCTTGCCGGAAACGTTTTCGTCTACCTCCACATCCCGGGTAAGTACCCAAGCCTCTCCCAATCCGAATTCGTCCATGGCGGCCCGTAGCGCGCGCACCTCGCGCATACGCGTCCGCGCGGTTTCGGGCTGCCAGCATACCTGAATGAGGCGCTCGATTTGCAAGCCGTTTTTGACGGCAAAATCCACCTCGTGGTGCTGGACATTTTTCCAGTAATAAAGTTCCAGAAGCGGGTTTTCGGACTGGCGGCGCTTGAGTTCCATAAACACCACACTCTCGGCCAGACGACCCATATTTTCCATGAACCGGAAACCCACGGTATTTGCCAGTCCCTGATCGACGGCATATACCTTGCGCGGGCTTTTGTCCTGCTCCTTAAACTTGAATGAAAAACGCTTGATCAAAAATGTCACATAGGCGCTTTCGAGATATTCTGAAAATGCGATGGCCGTATTGGTATTGACGCCCATATGCCTGGCAGCGGACTGAAACGTGACGGCCGAAGCCGTTTGCGTCAGGTAAAACTGGGCCAGTTGCTTGAACTGCGGTGCCTTGCGAATACGGTATCGGCGCACCAGATCGTGCGTCAGAATATCATCGTAGTAGCCCAGCAGGATTTCCCGGTACTGGGGCGACTGCACTGCGGCCGGAAAACCTCCGGTTTCAAAATATTCGCGCAGCCGGGCCTGCATATCAAATTCGCCCAACGGAGTTGCTTCCCGAAACTTTAAAAACTCCCGGAATGAAAGCGGAAAAACCGTCATGGGAACGTATCGTCCGGTCAGCGCCGTGCCCAACTCGCGGCTCAACAGGTGGGCGTTGGAGCCCGATACGATGATGCGCGCCTTGCCAAGTTCATGCATGCTGCACACCCATTTTTCCCAACCCGCCACTTCCTGCACCTCATCCAAAAAGACATATGGAACCCCTGTCGGATGCCGGTATTCGCAGTAGATTTGAAATACCATCTCCAATGCGCGGGCATCGGTTACATCCAGACGCGGATCTTCAAAATTGATGAACAGAATGTTTGCAGACGCAACACCGGCCTTCTCAATGAGCTGCCTGGCATACTGGCGCATCAAGGTGGACTTGCCGCTGCGCCGGGGCCCAGTGACTACCAGAACCTGTTCGGTCGCCAAAAGCCGCTCCATACGCTTAAGGCCATTGCTGCGCTCAATACCCACTGTCCGCTGACCATCCCAGAAATTCCAATCTTCAAGGACAGATATAATTTGATTCTTGTTCACTATAATTTAATTATTATACAAAAAATACTGTTTTTGTATAATGAATATAAGCAATCATACAAATTAGGCCAACTTCGATGCAGTGTATGGTGGTTTTTCTGATCCCTTAGGGTAGCCAGGAGGAGTGCTGAAAAAGTCTCTTTTACGTCATCCCGGCTTTCGCCGGGATGACGCGTCGCAGAAAACAGACTTTTTCGGCAGCCCCATTATAGTATTGGCCGACATGACACCCGTCCGAATTGCCATTGATGCCCGTCCCTTGCAAGAAGGCTCGCGGCTGCGGGGAGTGGGACAGTATGTGTATCAACTGCTTAAAAATTTGCCGACCTTTGAACATGTGCAGTGGTTTATCGTGGTCGACCGCGCGCTACCGTATCCGGCGGAGTTAGAGGCTCTGCGTCTGCGCACACTGTGGTTAGGCGCACCGGGCTGGCAGTTTTGGGTCAGGCGTTCTTCCCAAGCCTATGGTCAGCCCGTTGTGGATGCCGACATCGACCTGTTTCACTTTACGGCCCAGTACAACGTATTTGAATTGCCCGCATCGGTGGCTGTGATTGCCACCGTGCACGATATCATTCCGCTCGTGCTCAAAGACGTGGATTTTCAAAAGTATTTTCATGGCCAGCAGTCCGAAGCAGATGCGTATGCGCAAAAGATACAGGCGCTCGGGCAACGGGCACTGGCGATCCTAACCCCGTCACAAGCCACGCAAAAGGATTTGGTGGAGCATCTGAATTTCAGGCCAGAGAAGATTTACGTCACACCACTGGGCTGTGATCATTTTCAGCAAGTTGAAACGGGCAGACCGCATCCGAAAGATTCCGCAGAGCCGCCCTATGCCTTGTTTGTGGGCGCCCTGGATACGCACAAAAACATTCCCGGTCTGATTCAAGGCTTTGCGCAGGTGCAGGATCAAACGCTGACACTGGTGCTGGCTGGCCCCTTTGACCGCACTCAAAGCAAACAAATCAAGACCTGGGCCAAGCAGGCTGGAATTCAAAATCGGGTTCGGGTTAAAGGTTTTGTTCCGGCAGATGAACTGGCGCAGCTGTTTGCCGGTGCAACGATGTTTCTGTTTCCGTCCTGGTACGAAGGCTTTGGTTTTCCGCCGCTTGAGGCCATGCGGCATGGGGTGCCGGTGGTGTGTTCAAACCGCGGTGCCCTGCCAGAAGTGGTTGGGGATGCGGCCTTGCTGATTGAACCCGATCAACCGGGACAATTGGCCGAAGCGGTTGATCGCTTGCAGGCCATGCCAGTGCTGCGACAATCGCTTGTCACCCAGGGTCGGCAACGCGCGTCAGAACTGACCTGGTCGAAAACTGTGGCTGCAACGGTAAAATCGTATCAAGCATGTCTGGCCTGAAAATTGCAATTGTTCATCCCAGCTTAGACACTTACGGTGGCGCCGAAAAGATCATCCTTTGGCTGGCAAGCGCACTCAAGGCCCAAGGACATCAGCCCACGGTGTTTGCCTGCTCGTTTAACAATCAAGCCTTGCGTAAACTGTTTGCAGCCCAAAAAATAACCCTGCAACAACTACCCCTGACGCGCTACGTCTTTAATTGGGTCTATCGCTTTGATGTTGCGGCCTGGCTCTTGCGAAACTATTTTATCGATTTCGATCTGATTAACGTGCATCATTATCCGTCAGCCATCTGGGTTACGCGGGCCAGGCACGATCACAAGCATTTTCCAAAAATTGTCTGGACCTGTCATGAGCCGCCGCGGTCTTTATATGCGCCCGTGTTAGTGCGCCAGCAGCGTCTGGATCCCAGGTTTCGTGAACAAAGCGACCGTGAATACCATTCGGCACAGTTTCAAAAGTTGCGGGATGCCGATCTAAAGGCCGTGACCGTTGTCGACCATATCATTGCCAATAGTATGTATACCGCTGCTTGTGTGCGCCAAATTTATGGGCGGCAGGCCGAGACAGTGTATTTTGGCCTGCCCGAAATAACCGCAAACAACCCGCCCCCAGGAAATCCGCAGAATTATGCGGTCTGGGTGGGTCGTTTGGAAGCGTACAAAAATGTATCCCTGCTTTTGGACGTTTGCCGTCAGTTGCGTGATCAAGGTCATTGGCCCAGCGGTTTTCAGCTTAAACTGATTGGACAGGGACCACTTGCATCCGAGGTTGACACTTACATTCAGACGCAGCGCTTGCAAACCGAATTGCAACGCACCGGTTTTGTGGACGAACCTGCGCTTGAACAGCTCTTATCGAACGCAGCCTTTGGCATCTACCTGCCCCTGGACGAACCCATGGGTTTGGTGCCGATGGAGCTGGGCCGCTATGGCCGGGCCTGTCTGGTGTCGGATTGCTGTGGTCCATCCGAAGTCGTCATGGACGGCGTCACGGGCCTGCACGCCAAGGCCTTGGATGCTGACGATATCGCCCGTAAACTACGCTGGCTGTGGAATCATCCGGATGAAGTGCGCCATTGGGGCGCAGCGGCCCGCATGCGCACCCATGAAAAATTTAAAATTTCAAACCTTGCCCAGGCGCTGGTGAACTACCATGCATCTTAGCCACGTACGTTCGGTTTTATGCGTGCGTCCCGATGCCATCGGCGATGTGATGCTGATCACGCCTGCCATTCGTATGCTTAAGCAACTGCATCCCGATTGGCAGATCGACGTGCTGGCGCGCGAGTATACGCGTGAACTCTTCGACGGCAATGCAGACATTCGTCAGGTACGCATCGATCCATATTACACCGGTGGCGTTAAAGGGCTGCGGGCGTACTGGCAATATGTGCAGTTATGGCGTTCGTGGCGTTATGACCTTGTCATCCATTTTTATCAGGAGTTACCCTATGTTGCCGCTGCCTGGCTGGCAGGGGTGCCGCTGCGTCTCGGAGACCGTTCCAAAATATTTATGGCGTGGATGAACAATGTGCCCGCCCGTCAGACCTGGCGTAATCTGACCAAACACGAAGTGGAACATAATCTCGATTTACTCAAGGCACTGGGCTATCAACACGGTTATGCCCCCATGGTGCTCAAAGCCAAGTCAGACTTGCGCGAACGTATGCGCACCCGGTTAGGACAACTGGGTTGGCAGCCTGGTCAAAAACTGGTGGGCATACACTTGAGTTCCGGCGGCGGCAATAAGGCCTGGCATACCGCAGGTTATGCGCAGGTCATTACGCAATTGCTCGCTGCCCACCACAAAGTCGTGCTCACTGGGCAAGACCAGGATCGTGAGGCCGAACAATCTTTGCTTGCACAGTTCGGAAGTTCGGTGAGCAGTCTGGTCAGTCAAACCTCGCTGCCAGAACTGATTGCGTTGATCTCGCTGTACGATTGCTACGTGGGTGTGGATACCGGGCCTTTTCATTTGGCCAGCGCTCTGGGCATTTCGATTGCAGCGATATTCCCCACTAAAAACGTTAAGCCTTTACACTGGGGCCCCTGGTTTACCAAATACTTGTTGGTGCGGGATCAGACTTCATGCCCGCTTGCTTGTGTGCCGCGCCATTGTCCCCTGGATACCTGTTTAAAAGACCAGTCTCCGGATTCGGTCGTGCAGGCCATCGAGACCTTGTTGGCGGCTGGGGGACAGCTGCGCCAGCCCGGCTTCGATTTTTATTTGCTGGCACGCTCGTCGCGGGTTCTGTTTGTGGTGCCTGACGATGCAACAGCCAAATATGTGCAGCCCTTATTGCTAAAGCTGCGTCACGAGCAGTTTCCATACTCAATTTTCAACCTCGCAAGCCAGCCCCGGACGCTCAAGGCGGTCATTGAAATACTGGTGCGCGACGATATCAATATCATTCATAATCTCTGTGAATCTGGGGGCTGGTTTTGGATCCTGGCCAGCTATGTATCGGCGCTCCGCCTGCCCATACCGCCGCTGTATGTTGATTTTAAGATGGATGCCACTGTGTCTCCGGCCTCGTTGGGTGAAACTTACTGGCAACGGTTTCAGGAGTTAACCTTTATTTAACTTTCAATAGATACCCGCGTGGATTTTGGGTCATCATAAACTTTTCGCGCTTCGAGTCGACCACAAATTGCTGGTTCTCCGTTAAAAATGTGTCTAAGGCTTCCATGGGTCCAGCGCCCCACCGAGGTAACACCGGATGGCCGTTGATGTTGGTGTCTTCGACGATCAGGTAGCTCCCGGTGCTGACCAGCAGATGATAAAGGCGCAGTTCCTCTAACACATGGCGAGCGCTGTGGTCTGAATCTAAAATCACCAGAACTTTTTCGTGTGGCTGAATAAGCGCCCGTACTTGCTCAACAATGGCTCGGTCTGTGGAGGAGCCAATCAGGTAGGTGATGCGTTCATGAAGCGGCCGTTTTTCTTCTACTTGTTCATGGCTTTCGATATCGATGGTAATCACCCGACCCTGGCCGATCCAGTCAAAAAGGCGCGCCATGTAATACGCCGAGCCGCCAAAACGTGTGCCACATTCCACCACCACATCGGGTTTAAGTTCAAAAAATATTTCCTGGTAGGTCCACAGGTCAAGTGGGCATTTCAGGATACGCTTGCCCAAAAAGTAAGTGCGATCCCACACGTTGGAATAATAATAAATGCGGTGGAATTCGTTTACCACCTTGCGGCGCAGGCTTTGGATAATCTTCTCGTATAGATTTTTCAACGACCGTCCCAGGGTTTAAACCAGTTTTGACGCCGCATACTGATTGACCAGCTTGCCATCCACCGGTTTGCCGGTGGCCATGACAGCCTTCATGATCTTGCCCATGTCAGCCTTGGTCTTGGCACCCGTCTGGGCAATGATCTCGTCGACCAGGGCCTTGATGCCAGCCTCGTCGAGTTGCTTCGGCAGATAAGATTCCACAATGGCCAGTTCTTTCTTGGCCTGCTCGGCCTCGGCCAGCTTTTGATTTTGACCGGACACCTCGATGACTTCTTTAAGCAACTTACTATAGCTGCGCAGGATTTTTTCGAGTTCGGCCTCTGGCAGGGCTCCGCGGGCATCGACCGTCATGATCTTGGACTTCATCATGCGCAGAGTCTCCAGGCGCACTGCATCTTTTTGCTTCATGGCCTCTTTAATATCGTTATTGATTTTGTCGTACAAACTCATAGAAAACTCCTTGCGAAAAAAATAAAATCGTGGTCATTTTAACACCCCAGTATAATAACCATAGAACAAGCTGTGGATGCCACCATGCTTAACCCGTTCAAAACATTCAATCACGCCCATTGGGAATCTCAACTTCAGGATCTGGCACAGGCTTACCAGTCTGCCGAGCCCTTTCCGCACATTGTGCTTGAGCGGTTTATCGTGGAAGAAGCCCTGGAAAAAGCCCATCAGGAGTTTTTATCCCAGCAGTCCGATGCCTGGATCCACTATGCCCACTTTAACGAAAAAAAGCGCGGGCTAAAAAAACTGGAATATTTTCCACCCACGATCAAAGCACTGGTTCATGAGCTTAATTCCGAGGCCTTTTGCCGTTTTCTTTCGCAGTTGACCAGCATAGAGGGCCTTTTGTCGGACCCCCTGCTCGAAGGCGGGGGCATGCACGAGTCTTTTCGCGGTGGCTTTTTAAATATCCACGCCGACTTTGGCTCCCACCCGTATCAAGCCCACTGGCGCCGCAGGGTTAACGTGCTGATCTACTTAAACGAAGGCTGGAAAGACGATTACGGCGGACACCTGGAACTATGGTCGCGCGACATGAAAGCCCGCATCAAAAAGATCGCTCCGTTATTTAACCGCTGTGTCGTTTTTTCCACCGATGCCACGTCTTACCACGGACATCCGGAACCCATGACCTGCCCCGAGCACATCAGCCGAAAATCGATCGCGCTGTATTACTTTACCGAAGAAAAAAAACCTCTCAAAGTGCAGAGCACCCAGTACCGCGCCCGCCCCGCTGATGGCTTAAAAACAATTTTGATCTGGGGCGACACCCAGCTGATCAGAGCCTACACCACCCTCAAAAGATGGACGGGGCTCAAGGATGAATCCGTTAAAAAAGCGTTGAAATTTTTTTCTTAAAGGATACAATAAAACGTTGAAAGCACCCGCCCCACACACAGAAAAATCTGGTCTGCTTTCGTTTTTATCTTATCCATTCAAAGTGATTCTGCTGCTTGCCATTGGCACAGGCTTTTACATAAACGCAGTCCCTAACGAGCTGGCGCTTGATGACGGCATGGTGATCGAAAACAACAGCTATGTGCTCAAGGGCCTGGCGGGCATCAAAGATATTCTGACCCACGACGCCTATCAGCCGGTCTATGACATGCTGCATTCCAACCAACAGCTTAGCGGCGGCCGCTTCCGCCCGCTCTCGATCGTTACCTTTGCCATTGAACAGCAGTGGATCGGCACTTTTCAAAATGGCCAGCCAAGCCCGGCCGACTGGGATACCAACAAAAACGGCCAGGGAGATCCTGAAGAAGATTTAAACAGAGATGGTGTCTTTAACCACCGCGACTTCCATGTGCGCGGGGCAGCTTTTAGACACGGAGTGAATGTATTTTTATATGTGTTTTCGGTGTTGATTTTGTTTCACATGCTGCACAAATATGTGCTAAAAGATCGTCCCGACATTGCCTTTATCACCGCGCTTATTTTTTTAGTGCATCCCATCCACACCGAAGCCGTAGCCAACATCAAAAGCCGCGACGAAGTGATGTCTTTTTTTTTCATGATGCTGACCCTGCTTGGCTTTGTGCGTTTCACCGAAAAGGGGTCGTGGTGGACCCTGGGCTTAAGCCTGCCTATCTATGCCCTGGCCCTGCTTTCCAAGGAATACTCGATAACATTGATGCTACTTTTACCTGTGATGCTTTATGTTTTTTACGACAAGAAATGGCAAGCGCTGGTCATACGCACCTTGCCCTATGCCCTGGTGGCCGGGGTTTACATTTTCTTTCGCATTAAAGCCGTAGGTCTTGGTTCAAACCTGCCCCAAACCGAAATTATGAACGATCCTTATTTGCTGGCCACAGTCTGGCAGAAAAAAGCCACCATTCTGTTTACGCCACTGCTGTATCTTAAGCAACTTGTCTTTCCGCACCCTTTGCTGGCGGATTATTCGTACAACCATATCCCCTACCGCGACTTTTTTGATGTCGAAGTGTGGCTTTCCATAGGCGTGCATCTGGCCCTGCTTGTTTCTGCCATCGGGCTGACCCTTAAAAAACATCCGCTGGGTTTTGCCATCTCGTTTTACCTGGCCAATCTGGCGCTGGTATGCAATTTGTTTGTTAACATCGGCGGCACCCTGGGCGAGCGCCTCATTTTTCACTCATCGCTTGGCTTTGCAATGGTGGCTGCCTGGGTGATTGTGCAGGGAATAACCTCTTGGAAAGCTGCTCAAAAGACAAAAAAAATAGTGCTGTCCGCCCTATTGATCCTGGTGACGTCCGTCAGTGCCTATAAAGTCATTCCGCGTAACGCCGAATGGAAAAACGACCGCAGCTTGTTTTTAAAGGACGTGCAGACCGCTCCCCGCAGCGTGATTGCCAGCAATAACGCTGGAGCACAACTTTTGGAGATGGCCGACTTTCCAAAATACAGCGCCCAGCGCGAAGCCTTGCTGCAAAAAGCCATTGAACATCTAAACCGGGTCATCCGCATCCATCCCACTTATGTGCCCAGCGTCCTAAACCTTGGCTTGGCCTACATCAAGCTGCATCAGCCCGATCAGGCCATGGCCGCCCTCGACCGGGCCAAAGCACTTTACCCTCGGCATCCCTTTCTTGAAAAAGCCTACCCCATGGTGGTGGATCAATATGTATATCTTGGTTACAAAAATGGTTCCGAAGGAAATTTAGATCAGGCGCTTGAAAATTTTCGTAAAGCCGTCGAAATTTCTCCCGACAACGCCAAACTCTGGTATGAACTTGGCCGGGCTTATGCATTAAGTGGACGATACCTTGAAGCGCGGCAAAGTTGGGAAAAAACTTTAAAGCTTGATCCTACGCATGCGGAAACCCTTGAAGGAATGAAAGTGCTTGGGCGTTATCGAATCCGTTAAAGTTGTTTTAACAACTCCCGCATAAATGCCGGCAGATCGTCGGGCTTGCGGGAGGTGATAAGGTTGCCATCCACGCAGACTTCTTTGTCCACCCAGGTAGCCCCCGCCGCTTCAACATCGTCGCGAATAGCCGAAAAACAGGTCACTGTACGCCCCTTGAGAATTTTGGCCGACACCAGCATCCAGCCCGCATGGCAGATAGCCGCCACCGGTTTTTTAGCCTTGTCCATATCGGCCACAAGCTGCACCATCTTGGGATAACGGCGCATAAAATCGGGCGCCCAGCCGCCGGGCACCACCACGGCGTCAAAATCTTTGGCAGACACCTCATCCATATTTTTATCAGCCACAACAGGATAACCAAACTTACCCTTGTATTCTTTGGCGCTGCCACTGCCAACGACTACCACCTCATGGCCAGCTTCCTTTAGGCGGTAAAAGGGATACATGACTTCCATATCCTGGAAATCCCGTTCCACCAAAATCACAACTCTTTTCCCCATCCCATACCCCTTTGTAACAAGATTCAAGTCACCTCATTATACGGGAACACTTTGGTCAACGAATCACTTTAGGGGTGATTTCAAAAGAGGGGAAGGACTCCCCTCTTTTGGCGGGGTCCAGGGGCAGCGGGCCCATGGGATTAATACTTTGGCACCGTCGAATCCACCTGATCCGACCAAGCCCCAATCCCGCCCGCCAGATTTTTGACATTGGAAAAACCCGCCGCCTTAAGCTGCTTGCTGGCCCGCAAACTACGCCCTCCTGATTTGCAGTGCACCACAATCTCCTTGTGTTTATAAGGCTCAATTTCGCTGATGCGCTGCCCCACCGCGTTGAGCGGAATCAGCTTGCTTCCAGGAATACGCGCAATGTCATACTCATGCGGTTCACGCACATCGAGCAGTAAAAAATCTTCGTGGGCATCCAGCTTGACTTTAAGATCTACGGGCGTCATTTCGGGAATCTCCTTGTCGGCTGCCTCCTGCCCCACGGGAATACCACAAAACTGCTGGTAATCAATCAGTTGCGTCACAGTGGGATGGTCACCGCATACCGGACACTGCGGGTCGCGGCGCAGCTTGACCTCGCGCAGTTTCATCTTAAGGGCGTCGTAAAGCACCAGGCGTCCGATCAGAGGCTCACCCTTGCCAAGAATCAGTTTAATCACTTCGGTGGCCTGAATCATGGCAATCATGCCCGGAAGTACACCCAGCACACCTCCCTCGGCACAGCTTGGAACCAAACCCGGCGGTGGCGGATCGGGGTACAGACAGCGATAGCAGGGGCCCTTGCCCGGATAAAACACCGTAGCCTGGCCCTCGAAACGAAAGATAGAACCATAAATGTTGGGTTTTTTGAGGAGCACACAGGCATCATTCACACAGTAACGCGTGGGAAAGTTGTCTGTGCCGTCGATCACATAGTCATAACTACGGATAATATCGAGCGCGTTATGACTGTTGATCATCGTTTCATGAATGACCACCTGGCAATCTGGGTTGATCTGGCGTATTTTTTCGGCCGCGCTCTGCACCTTGGGCTTGCCCACATCATCGGTAAAATGAATGATCTGGCGTTGCAGGTTGGAATAATCAACCACATCAAAATCAACAATGCCCAGGGTTCCGATACCGGCCGCTGCCAGATACATTTGCAGCGGCGCTCCCAGCCCCCCCGTGCCAATGATCAGTATTTTGGACTGCAATAACTTCTTTTGCCCTTCAAGACCCACATCGGGCAAAATCAGATGCCGACCATACCGCTTGTATTGCTGGGGGTTCAGCTCCATGACTACGCGATTTTCGCTTGCTCCAGCAACCATTGGATGGTCTTTTCTTCTAGCAAATAAGACTGTAAAAACTGTTTGTACTCGGCGGTAAAGACCCGGCGGATTGCATCCTCGGGTTTTTGACTGTTTTCGGCCTGGCGTTTAATTTCGGCATCAAAGTCTGCCTCACCTACTTCAATTTTTTCGGCCTTGGCCACCGCCTCAAGCACCAGTTCAAGCTTAACGCGCTGCTCGGCTGCCGGTTTCATTTCGGCCACCACATCATCTTCAGTTTTTTTCATAAGCCGGGCATAACCTGCCAGGTCAATTTTTTGGCGGCCCAGCTCCTGCTCAAAATTGCGCTTGATACGCTCAAGCTCGCGCTTGACGAGTACTTCCGGAAGCATCACCTCGCAGCGTTCGAGCACCGCGTCAAAGAGTTTCTGGCGCTTGTCACGGTCAAAATCCTGATCAGTATGCATCTGCAAATGTTTTTGAATATCGGCCTTAAGCTCTGCCAGAGTCTGAAAACGCCCGTTTTTTTTGGCCAGTTCATCATCGATTTCAGGACGAATCTGCTGGTGAATGGCCCCGAGCTTTACAAAGAATGATACATCCTTGTCTTGCACTGCTTCGTGGGGATGATCTTTTGAAAAGTGGATGACAAAATTGCGTTCTTCGTTCACTTTTATCCCCAGAATTTTTTCGTCAAATTGCGGGTCGATCCAGGGTGTGCCCACGCGGCCCCCGCCGGGTTCACGGGTCCAGGCCTGATAGGTTTCACCTTCAATCAAGGCCCGCACATGATAGGTTGCCAAATCGCCATTCTGTAATCCACGGACTTCTTCGACCGGCTTGTAATCCGAAAGCTGATCGGCAATGCGGTCAATTTGTTCTTGAATCTGGGCCTCGCCCACCACGGGTTTAACAATGTCGACTTTGACACCTTTGTACTTGCCTAGTTTGACCTCGGGTTTAACTTCGACCGAAAACGAAAACAACAGGGGCTTGGCTTCTTCGACGGGTTTAATGTCTATGTTTTTCGGGTGATCGATGGGATCAATGTCACCCCCCTTGATGATGTCGGGATAAACCGCGTCGATGATATAACTGGCAGCACGATCAAATAAATAATCGCGACCATAAAATTGTTCAAAAACTTTGCGCGGTGCCTTGCCCGAGCGAAATCCGGGAATGCGCGCATTCTTAGATAAATCCACAAAAGCTTTTTGAATGCCCTTGTTCACGGCATCTGCTTCGGCCTCGGCTTCGACCGTAATCAGATTGCCATTTTTTTCTTGCTTGATGATTTTGACCATAGGCCAAAAATTTTACCAAAAATCTTCGAAATGTGACAATAACGATATGCGCAACCGCAGCCTCGCACAGCGTGACTACCCGCTGGTGATTATTGGCGGGGGTATTTTGGGCGTTACCCTGGCTTATCTGCTTTCGCTCAAATATCAGGATCGGCAGATTGTGGTGCTTGAGACCGAGGCCGACGTAGCCCAGCACAGCAGCCGACGCAACACCGGGGTGCTGCACCGGCCCTTTTATCTGGATCCCGAAACCAAGGCACGCTTTGCCCGCTGCGCCGAACAGTCCTACCACCTGTGGAAAAAACTGGCCCAGACGGTTCCCGGTACGCCCTGGTTGCCGTGCGGCACTTTAGAGGTAGCCATCGATGAGTCACAGTTACCCAGTCTGGCAACCTATAAGGATTGGTCGCTTAAAAACGGAATGAAGGAATATGAGGTAGACCTGTTTGACGCAGAAAAACTGGCCCAGAAGTTTCCGCATATCAAGGCGCCCGGTGCCGTGTTTGTAGTCACAGACACCTCAGTGGACTTTCAGAACATGACCCAGTCATTGCGTGACCGGGCCATGGCCCAGGGCGTCCATTTTCTTTTTCGTATGCCCATTACGGGCATCAGCGAAGGAGATCAAGAAGTTTTTCTGCACAGTAAAACAGCACAAACCGATCTCAAGGCTGGCATCGTCATCAACTGCTCTGGCGCGGGGTCGTTAAACCTGGCACAGCAACTTGGGATGGGACGAAACCACTGCAACGTGTTCTTTCGCGGCGATTACTGGGAAGTCGACGCTGGTATCCGCGACTGGTTTGGCGCCAACATTTACTCGGTGCCACGCTTTAAGGAGTTCCCTTTTTTGGATCCGCATTGGGTGCGCCGCGCCGCCAGCGGCTTGGTGGAGATTGGTCCCACTGCCATTCCGGTACCCACCCCCACCAGCTACGATGGCGTCAACCTGTGGGACTGGAAGCATTTTATGCAAACACCCCCCACTGAAAATAAATGGAAATTGCTTAAAAATTCGACCTTTCTGTCGTTGGCTGTATCGGAATGGCGCGGTGCAATCTTAAAAAGTCACCTGGCTAAACGTATGCGCCAATTTATCCCCGAACTGCGCGGTGGACATCTGACTTACCGCGGGCTTTCGGGCATCCGCGCTTCGCTGGTGGATGAATCGGGGCATTTTGTCTCTGAAGCGCAGGAGTATTGGGGCCGACGCAGCCTGCACATTGTTAACTACAACTCCCCCGGCGCCACCGGAGCCCCGGCCTTTGCTGCTGACCTGTTTCGGACGCTGCTTAAGAAAGGTTGGCTGGACGGACTAAAACCACGGACAGACAAGGTAGAAAGTTTTTGGGACATCGAAACCCTGCTTAAAGAAGACCCCGTAAATTTGCCGGAGCCTCTTGGCACCCAAGGTTAAAATTCGGCAGGATTACGGTACAATAAAAGGCACGCGGGCGTAGCTCAGTTGGTAGAGCGCAACCTTGCCAAGGTTGAGGTCGCCGGTTCGAGACCGGTCGCCCGCTCCATTAATAATATGACTAAAATTGAAGAAATTTTGAATTCGATAGAATCCCTTTCTAATTCCGACTACCAACGGTTACGCCAGTGGTTTGCCCAACGAGATCAGGAACGCTGGGATCGGCAAATTGAAACCGATTCCGAATCTGGAAAACTAGATTTCTTGGTTAAAGAAGCCATAGAAGAAAAAAACGCCCATAAATTAAATGAGCTTTAAATGCACCAAGCCACAAACCGATTTTGGAAAGATTTTGACGCTCTTCCAAATCATATCCAGCAATTATCTCAAAAAAATTTCGAGCTCTTGAAAAAAGATCCTCTGCACCCGTCACTGCATTTTAAAAAAACTGGAAAATTCTGGTCAATACGAATCGGAAACAATTATCGGGCCTTGGCTTTAAAGGACGAGGATTCATTTATCTGGGTTTGGATCGGCAGCCACTCCGCATATAATCACATGATCCGTTAATTCACTGATTTTTCGTAAGTCACATGCATATCGCCCTTGCCGTCCATGTTGGCCCGGGCTTCCTCCATCATGGCGCCAAGGATCAGATCCATTTCGGGTTTGCTTAGCGTGGGGTCGGCTCGCAACAGATCTTCGTAAGCCGCGTCTCCGATCTGTTCCAATTGTCCTGCCAGGCCAAGCATGCCCGCTTGAAGGTCGAGATGCTCCCCCAAGCTTGAAAAACTAACGGCCACGAGTCGGCCACTGGGCTGCTTTATATCCACCTTGGGTATGCCCTTTTTAAGGTCTAAAAGCGATGTGCCCTTAAGAGCAGAGTTATTCCAACTGAAAAAATCAGTATGATCAACACCTTGCATGCGACCTATTTCTGCCATAAGAAAACCCTCCAGTGGAATGATTCCCTTGTTTGTAACTGTTTTAAACATGGCATTTAGCCGGGATGACGTAAAGCCCGTATGATGTAAATCATGGGTCTATGGCTTATAAAAGTATTCACTTGTTTTTTTGCACTGGGCGTTTTTCCGGATTTTATCGCTCAAAAAATAACCCGCCCGGCCCTGGATTGGAAACGTTTACTTTACATGGGCCTGATGGGCGCCCTGGTGGGTATTCTGATCGTTGAAACATTTTTTAAAGTCATGGGTCATTTTTATCCGCAAGAAGCCTGGTTGCCCCGCCTGCTATGGGATCAGTTGTTTTTTGGACCCACCAATAACGCCTTTGTCATGGTGATGGTGTATTACCTCCGGCACTGGATGGAAGGCGACTGGAACTTTGGCCCGGTTGAATACCTTAAACGGAATTACCTCTTTGTACAGCTGCGCAGCTGGGCATTTTGGGGCCCGGCTTCGGCCTTGATTTATATGTTTCTGCCAGACTCTCTTAAACTTTTTGGACAAAACGGATTTGCATTGGTGTGGGGTGTGATCATGTCACTGGCCATGCACCGCAGAATAGGATTTGTGAAATAGATTTAATCCAAAAATTCAAAAACTCTCAATAATCCGTTTAATCTGTAACGTGCTTACGTCTGACTGATCCGACTTTGAATAGATCGTGATTAGAATAATCTGGTCTGGAGTTTTAAGAAAATAAATCACGCGATATCCACCGCTTTTTCCCTTTCTTGCATCGGTGTTACGGATCCTTACCTTAAATAGTGGATATCCAATGCCGGGCACCCGATCCCCAGGCGTTTGCCCCATCTGAATCTGGGATATAACTGGCTCTATGTCTTGTCGGATGCCAGGATACTTTTTTGAAAGATCCCGGATATTCCGCTGAAATTCAGGCGTGTACTCGACCGACAAACCGTCTTGCCTGGCGCTAAGCATCCACTTCTTTCCACAATTTACTTACCGGTTTGGTCTGGCCAGATCGAGCCTCTTTCCACCCTTGTTTGAACGACTCCGGAGCCGACTTCAAAGCAACGGTCTCTCTGAAAATCCGCACAATCTCCAACAAGGCAGGGATATATTCAACTGGAGTCGCCTCAATTTCGCGGCTCAATTGCCTAGTGTAAACTGAATTTTGTTTTGCCATGATTTCCCTCCTGATTAATTAAGATGATAGCAAAAGCTTAAAAGCCTAGCCCGCCAGCGCCATCATCTGCTGCAGCGCTTTGCGGGCAGCCTGCATGACTGTGTCCGGCAACTGGATCTGCGGCTTTAAATCACGCAAGGCCGCATATACGCCTTCTATAGTATTCCGTTCCATATGCGGGCAGGTGTAGCAGCCGCCTACGATATTAAGGCGCTGGCCATGTTGTTCGCGCAGGATCGTAGGTACCCCGCAGGCGGTACCCAACACCACCGTGGTACCGTCCGGAAGTTTGGCGGCATAGTCCATCATTTGCGTGGTGCTGCCCACAAAGTGCGACATTTGCAAGGTCTGCAGTGGCGCTTCCATATGCGTAAGTAACACAGCATCTGGCCACTGCGCCAGAATACGCTGATATTCTGCAGGCGTGATCTGCTCATGCACCATACATGTACCATCCCAGAGGTGAAAGATACGTTCGGGCATCTGTTCCTGCAAAAATGCACCCATGAATTTGTCGGGCATAAAGGCAATATGCTTTTGCGGAAGTTTATCGAGAATACGACGCACATTAGAAGATGTCACCACCACATCACACAGCGCTTTAACTTCGGCAGTGGAATTAATGTAAGTCACTTTGACCAGGTCGTTGTATTGCTGTTTAAGATCGGATAACCAGTGTTGAATCTGTCGAATGTCTCCGGTGCTTTCGGCCAGCGAACAACCGGCTTGCCTGTCTGGTATCAACACCGTTTTTTCGGGACTTAAAATTTTGGCAGTCTCGGCCATAAACAACACCCCCGCAAACAAGATCACCTCTTTTTCAGGATGCTTGACGGCCTCAAGGCTAAGGGCATAAGAATCCGCAACCGTGTCTGCCACATCAAGAATTTCAGACCGCACATAAGAATGTGCCAGAATGATGGCATTGCGTTCCAGCTTGAGACGGCGGATTTCGGCCTGCAGTTCAATAATGCGCTGACAACGCTCAAGGGTATATTCAGCCGCATGTAAGGGATGCAGACGGTAACGGGCCTGCAATAACGCTTGATTGGGAACCTGGGTTTCGACAGCCATGAAGTCCTATTGTCCCATTTAAGGCCTGGGTCGAAAAATAAACGTTGCCCCCCATACCAATCCCATTCCCCCGACAAGCCCGAAGACTGGCCAACCCTGGTTAAATCCATGTTGACTGATATGCAAAAGCGGCAGGCGCAAAGCCCCCAGCATCAGCCCGGTTAAACCCGCCATGGTCAGGCCCGGAAACTTCTTAAGCAGCCAGGCCACCCCGCGCACAAAACTTAAAATCCCCAGCACCGCGCCCAGGCCAAACAGGCCCATCACTTCTAGATCCACGTGCTGCACGGCCTGAACCATGACTTCGTACTGCCCCAACAGATACAAAATAAATGCGCCCGAAATGCCTGGCAATACCATGGCGCAGATGGCCAGGGAGCCATAGATCACAAAAAATGGTTTGGAATGCGGCAGCGCCGCTGCACCGCTAAAACCCGTCAGGCCATAGCCAAGTGCCGCTCCCAGCACAAGTACCGCCCAGGTCTGCCAGTTAAATGTACCAATGCGTTTAAAAATCAAAATGCTGGTGGCCACAATCAGGCCCATAAAAAAAGCGTAGGTAAAGGCGGCATGGCGCCCCAGCAAAAAGGCTACTCCATGCGATACCGCAAAGGGCGCCAGCATCAGGCCCAGGCCAAGCGGAAGCAAAAAACCAAATGGCACCAAAAAAAATTTCTGTTTGGCCGCCTGGTTGCGCCTCCGCAACAGATCCACAAAAAGACTTAGGTCGATGTCCCCCAGCGCAAATACCCAACGCTCATAAATCCCGAGCATGAGCGCAACGGTTCCTCCAGAAATACCAGGCACAAAATCTGCGCCACCCATGCACAAACCCTTTAGGAACAATACTGAATAAGCTCGAAACCTTTTAAGCATTGAATTCAGTATACGATCAGCCGCTCTTATAAACCGCAATTTTAACTTTGCCGAGCAATTTTCCGCCGCTGGTGAAAATTCCGATATAGGCTCCATTGCCCACTCGGCGTCCCCAACCGGCGCATAGGTTTTATTCCCGTTTTTTAAGGGGCTTAAACGTGGTTTTAGCTTAAAATTTAAGCAGTCGCGTAATTAAAAATCCCAGCCGCCAGTCGCCATTGAGATCTCCGCCAGTCACATACTGCGCTTGGTTTATTTTTGCGATATTGCTTACAAAAAATTTAAAAAAGTGGCCGCCGGTTTCGAGTTCAAAGCCATACGAAGCACTCGGATAACTGTTGATGTATCCCGAGATCAGATGATTCCACTCTGCCACCAGGCTCCATAAATCAGTGACGTAATACTGGATATACGTGCCTAAAGCCAGGGTTGATTGCGTTTGCGCTGTATTGTAACTGGCGTTGTCAACAAACGTGGGCACCAGCCCAAACGCCCATTGCTCAAGCGGCATCATGTTAACAATGAGTTGACCATAATTCTGAAAGTTCCGCTGATCCAGGCTGCTGCGTCCCGCCACCGACGCATTCCATGCCGATCCCAGTTGCACGGCCATCACCAAAGGCCACTCACCGAGACGGTTCTGGTAAATCACCTGTTTGGCCTGAAGATCGTAGTTGTCGTCAAGATTACTCCGGCCCAAAGTCAGCGTAAGGTCATGGGTAAATCCGTATGCCAAGCCAAAACGGATATACGCTGGCCCATCCACGCCATACAATCCGCCAAGGCCACTGCTTACCGCTGGAACAAAGCGGTGTTGAATCTCAAACTGAATTATCCCCTGCCGCAGAGTCTCGGCTGTGGGCAAAGCCAGCGCCTGCGTGGAATGAAACAAACTGTAATTGGGCTGCGTCGAAGTTCCCATGTGCTTCCACTTTGCGCTTTTGGCCTGCGCGGGAAGCGCAAAAACACACATTATTCCGGCCATAACCAGCACTCGCAACATCCGCATTATGATCATCCCTCCTCTGCTGCTTTCAAATAAAAATCTACCCTCACCTCGACCAGTTCGTTGATCTTATAAAACATGATCGCCGGTATTTTAATAGCATAATCATTTAACCGGATGTTGAAGCGGCTGTGCACGTGATACCGATTTTCAATCCACACCACATCGGCCGTCACCCGCAGATCCTGGGTCACGCCGTGCACTGAAAATCGGCCCTCCAGTTCCAAAGCCCGCGGTCCTGCCTCCTGTGGCCGTACTGCAACCACACGCCCCTCATACTGCGCCAACGGAAAACGATCTGTCTCAAGGTAATTTTGCTGCATGTGCCGGTTACGCAGGCCTATCCCGGTATCGATCGCGTTGAGGTCAACTTCAAAATAAAATTCGCTCTGTGCGGTAAAATCTTCTCCGTGCCATTGGGCGTAACCGTCTAGCTTTTCAGTAACTCCATCGAAAGATTCAAACGGCGCATCCGAGACAAACGTGGCCTGCCGGGTTACGGTGTCATCCACATGCCATTCAGAGGCTTGTAGAGGAGAAAAAAAACCAAGGCTTATGAATAACAAAGCGAGGGTAAGTTGTATTTTGTTTTGCATTTAATTATTCGCTGCCCCCGCATCAATCCACGCTTTGATCGTGTTAATGACCGCTGCGTCCAGTGCCGATCCGCCCTGCGGCATCGGCCCCACGCCATTGCCCTCGAGCCTTCGAATCAGCACGCTTTCGGTGCTGCTGCCGGGCTTGACCAAATACATGCTTGTTAAGGCCGTGGTGGCGTTGACGCTGACCATCTCACCATAAGACTGTCCGCTGGTCAGGTTCAAGCTGCCCGCTGGCGAGCTGCCACTATGACAGCTTGTACAGCTTGTGTTAAACACGTTGGCTTGGATAGACGACAATGTGGCCGTGGTATTGCTGCTTGTGCTGGATCCTCCCAGCAATGAAGCCAGCCAACCACAACCAGACAGTCCTATGATCATAAGCGCCACGAACGTAATAAACATTTGTGCTGCAATCTGGTTAGTCACGCTTTAACTCCATCTTTTTTTTGCCTTACGGGCATACGGCAGGGTCTTGAGCACCGGCGGCCATAACCGGTAAAAAAGGCGTAGGCCGATGACCCACGCTGCATGTATCTTGGCATTTCGATTGCGCCATTCAAAGCCAAAATCCTTACGCAAGCTTTCGGGTAAAAAGCCCAGGGTCAACATTCGCAATGGACTCACCAGAAATTGCGGCAACCCGGCAATCGGCGGATACATGATGTCCCGGCCCAATTGTTTTGCTGTGGTACCCTTGGCCATGATCCCGTGCTGCTCCATTTCACGCATATACTTTTCAAAGGCATCGTAATCGCACGGCCAGGCCTCATCGGGTATGCCCAGCATGCGACTCATCGCGAAACTTTCATAGTAATACTGCTTTCTTTGACCTAGGCCCAGCGGTTGCACAAACAAGTCATACATCCGCATTGATGTATCCACCAATGTGGCCAATACCCATACTTTAAGAGGCAACATTTCGGCATGGTAAGCCTGGCCTTGCTTATAAGGCCCCGCCGTCTGCGGTAAAACACCTTTCACCTTAAGGTGGGCTTGCCCAATGGCGTCGACCGCCTGCTGGGCTTGCAAAAGATCGCCAAAGGTAACCGTAAGCATTAAATCAAGTGTGCGAAAAAGACGCTTCAGCGGCATTTTTTGAAAGCTGCTGTGCTCTGCCACCCCCTGGGCCACCAGCGGATGGGCCACCTGCATCAGCAGTGCCCGCAAACCCCCCAGCAAAATAATTGGATGCCGATTGATCTGCCAGGTCAGCGATTGGGGCGCATAAAGCCCGCGGGAATCCATGCCATTGATCGTAGAAAACTAAATCTCCCGATAATCTTCAGGCACGCTATAAAAATCAGTTGGCACGTCTGCCGCGCTGCTTTGCGTAATCTGCGTGGTTCTAAGCAGTTGACCATCCTTGTCAAAATTATTCTGGATCACAGGAATGCCAGCGTAGCCTTGCGCGCCCCGCTCCCATTCCACGTTACCCGCATGAAAAAACGCCACCACGTCTGGCGCCAGCACATCTAAAAACACGCGCGCAGATTGCAAGGTGCGGTAAGCCTCGGTAGAAACCTCGAACTGGCGGCGGTCCACGGTAAACATTTGTTGCCGCAACACACCTTGTTTGACCCCGTTATATTGGTTGCAGCGCCAACCTTCCTTATAGGTGGGCAAGGACACGGCATAACGCAATGGCACTGCGTCGTAACCCTTAAGCCCTTTTTCAATTTCGGCCTGGGCATAGACACGAAAAGTTTTCTGGCGTTCGTTGAGAATCACAAAGCTCATTCCATCCCGATCAAACAAGTAGATATCATTTTGATTTCCCCGGCGCAGTTCAATTCGCAAATAGCGCTCGTCGACCCAGGCCTGGGCCTGGCTGCTGCGGTTATCTTTGATATATCGTTCTTCGTTTTGCAAATACAAGGCCGCCGAAGCCTGCGCCCCACAGATCACCAAAAATCCTACACTTAACCACAGCATTCTTTGCCGCATGACAAACCTCGCTTCTTTTCTTTTAGCATAACAAACCACCCTCGCCTTACAATAAAAAGGTGACTCAAAACCGGATTTTATGTGCGACCCTGCTGGGGTTTATGGTCAGCACCCTGGCCTTGGCTTCGGAACCCTTGTTCTTCGAAAGCCCCTACACGGTCTATCAGGGCGGATGGCTTTTTAAACCCTCGCTGGGCAGCAACGCGGGTGGACGCATTGCCTATACCGCACAACTTGAATACGGCGAAAAAGATTCTTTTAACTACCTGGGCCACCTGCAGCTGACCGAACTGGGTTTTGGATCAATCGCCTTTCGCGTTAAAGAACGTTATCAAATCCAGACTGAACCGGGACGCCTTGAAAGTGCCGCGTGGCAGGCCGGGGCCTTATATGATTTTCCGCGTCAAACCCTGCTGCCCTTTCTTTCGATCACTGATGGCCATGCAGACTTGCGCGGCTTTTTATACCGTAACGCTGCCTATAACGGCGACCAGATCTTGTTGCAGTCGGCCCTGGGATACCGGCCCACGGTCATTGATTATTTAGGATACGACATGCATTTTGTGCTTGAGGCCAACTATAAACATACCTTTGCCGATGCCGAAAAAGGCAAGTGGTATATTTCGCCAGGCATCCAAATGTCGCGGCGCAATCTGCTGTGGAGCCTGGGCGTGCAACTACCCTTAAGCAGCAACCAGTCTGCTGTCTTTGTATGCGGATACAAGGCTTTTTTACAGGAACCCTATTGGCCCCCCTGGCCGCCGATGATCGAGACCCCCAAGGCCTTGACCCCCAAAGAAAAATTAACTTTATCCGGACTGGCTGCGCGCGTAGACGGCCTGACAAACGGCTTCCACCTTTTTGCGCTGGAGCAACTGCTTAAACAACAAGGCCCCCTTAAGCAAATGGAAGCTGATTTTGAAACTGCAAGCGCCCAGCTATACCTGCCCCTGTCTACCACCCTGTCCGAAGCTACGGTGAGCGCCGCTGTCCAGGCCGCCGGACTCAAGCTGACTGCCCTGGAACCCCTGACGCAGAATGTAAAGGCGGTCCAGACCAAGCCTGTTCCGCCAAAGAAATAGGGGAAAAACAAGGGAATGATTTGAGTGGGAGACCCGTAAACTTTGTAACGATAAATATCAAATGAACCATAGACGCAGTGCCTGGTTGATTCCGGAATTACGGCTGGACTTTACCCATCCGGTAAATCGGGTAGATCCAAAATCATTGACCGAGATGGATTTTACTATTGCCCGATCCATTTTGGACACCACACGGTTTATTGCCACTACACATATTCAAACGGTGGTTTTATCCAGCGTGAGTCCCGCTTTTTTGGTTCATCCCCCCATGGCACTGGCTTGGCAGATCTTGAGATTGCCCTGGGCAAGCATTCCAAAAATATTTTGGCTGGATCACCAGGCAAACAAAATAATTTACAAAAAGGGAGAACTTTCGCCAGATGAACGGATTCTCATGACCCGGATGCTGATTGAAGACCGACTGCCTGATCTATTTACCTTCCGAGATGCCAGTGTGTGCCTGGTTGAAGAAGCAAGGCGCACAGGTTTAAAGATCCATCGCATAACCGAGGTTTTTAAAGCGCTTGGGTTTACCCATTTTTCAGCTGCCGCCTTTGCCACGTCCGACCAACACATGGAAAATGAATTTCCTTTTCCCTCCAATTACTATTCAGCTCTGTATAACGATGCCGTAGCTGAATTTCTTTTGAATTTTGCGGACGACCTGTCTTACCGTTATCGAATTGAGCATCAGGTGCCCGACGAATACTACCGCTGGTTGGATCGTTGTCATCTGGCCATGCGCTTGATTCAGGCTGAACAGAACTAAAAAAATCTGACAAAACCCTTAGAATATCGGTCTTATTGAACCTGCATATTCAACGGATAGTCCGTGGGTTCATGTCATATTCAACATTTTGGCGGCCCATTGATAAAACCGCAACGCGTGCTGGTAAACTTCTTTGGCATCCACTGCCGGAAACAATTTGCTTTCGTATTCAATCAAACTTTTCTTGGCAATGATCCGCTTTAGATGCAGGGCCTTTTTTCCTGTTTCGGGAGAGCGCACCACTTCCGAAAGCAAGCCAATGGCCTCCCGGTGATCGGTACCCGATGCCCGGCGGCCGCCATAAAACGCAATCAAGGCGTCATTGGCAGATATGGCACAATGCACCGACGCCAGGCCCAAAGCGTTCCAGTTTTGTTTGGCATAAGCGTCTTCCATGGCTTGCCGGAACTCTGCGGCTTTATGCCAGAATAACGTGTAATCACTGCGCTGAATATGTCGCGATGAACTCATCGAAAATGCTCAAGTTTTGAGCCCCAGATCCACACGCCGTCTTTTAGAATACTGCGTTCCGTGGATACGCGTTTTTGGACCGCCTTTTGAAAAGCCCGCGGGGTGATGACGTAAGGTGATACAGTCACGCCAAAATAATCTTCCCAGTTTTGCAATTGCGCTTCCAACCGAACCCGTACGCGATCCGGATGAGCGGCTAAAATAGCCACGTCAAGGTCGCTGTAACGTTGCGCCTGGCCCTGCGCATAGCTGCCAAAAAGATACAGCGAAATCGCATGCGGCTTGACCGTCTGCAGAACAAGCGTCAGACACTGCTGAACCCTGTCTTCAAATAAGGCGGGCAGAACCTCCTTGGCAAAATAATAATGTTCATTGATGCAATACAAATAGGAGCGCCCCACCACTCTTTTTTTAAGAACTTTAAATTGCTCGAAAA
>JAHFDA010000051.1 GCA_023249225.1 bacterium | reverse complement strand
GCGCAGTGGCCGACATCATTGCCCAGGGTAGGCTGTGGACGATCGAAGATGAACTGACGGATTCCAACGTGAAATACCTCGGCATTGCCGCGCGGTACAAACAGATTCTTAAAGCGCTGCCGGAAAATAAAAAAGATCTTGTGGACGGCGCGTTGGCCTTCAAGTACATCTACATTTTGCGCGCCCACCCGGAACAGGCCGAAGAGATTCTTCGCATCCGCCGCGATAGGCTGACGGAATATATTTACCGTTTTGTTCTGGGCATCGACGAAGCCAGTCCGCTGGCGGTCATCGAGCATGCTTACGATTGCTACGCTGTAGCGCGGGCGCATGGCTTGTATGACCAGCACGAGCTGATTTTCAAGATCCACATTGGCAATATGTACCGCGGGCTGATGTATCCGCAACGCCTCCAAATTTATGCCCGGTATGCGGCCTTAATTGAAACCGAAGATGCCGCCCGCGACCTGCCGCTCTTTGCCAAGCACGATGTGGCCTTTTTTCAATCGCTTGCGTTTTTACTGGAGTTGAATCGGGTGATGACGCAGGCGGGTCTGGACGAGGCCACTCTTGATCTTTTGCTCGAACAGATTGCCACAGGTGTAGGGGCACGTTGCCACGTGCCCCTACTGGACGGGGGCATTCTCGCTAAACTGGCCACGCAAGCATTTTCTGAAACGCTTTGCGATGCCATCTATCAAAAGTTGATGGATGAAACTACCGCCGAAGAACTCCGTCTGCCCCTGTGGCGTCTGGCGAGTCACCTGTTGTTGGCATCTTCCGCCGACCGCATTGACGAATGGCTG
The DNA here is from genome assembly GCA_023249225.1 of bacterium. Taxonomy (GTDB): domain Bacteria; phylum Margulisbacteria; class Marinamargulisbacteria; order JAHFDA01; family JAHFDA01; genus JAHFDA01. Next base: position 23,358 of record JAHFDA010000051.1, on the reverse strand, counting down.
GCCTTAAGCGCCGACGTGATGGACCGCTTTGGCGGCCACCTTCGGGAATACGTCCAGTTTGTGGCCGCCGTCCAACGGCACTTTCCGCAGCGGACAGTGACTGACCCCTTGTTCCGCAGAGCGCTGGCCCGGGAACTTACGCGCGGAATCGACGAGCCGCGCGACGAATTCAGCCCCGGCCACGAAGAATGCCGCGACCTGATTTTGCAACTTCACTCGGCCGGATGGATCAGTCACGCGGACTTTTCGGACGGCGAAGTTTTGCGCGCGGCGCTTGATCCGGATCTTGAAAGCGGGCGCGCCTTGCTGGGGCGCAGCGGCTTTGCCGTGACGCTGGCCCTCGACCTCAAGCAGCGCTTGTACGGCTTTAACTCCGCGCTCAACAGCCCGCCGCGCGATTACAGCGCGGGCCTGGAAGCTTACATTCAGCAATCTTCGTTAGCCTCTGCTATGCCGCGCAAGTGGTGGGAGATGCGCCGGGATGAAAAAGCGGCTTACCTTGCGGCCCAGCCAGCCTCACCGGCTAAACTGGCCAGTGCAATTTTGCGTTTTATTTGCGACGACCCTGCGCCTTTTGAGCGCCGACTGGCGGGTGGGATTTATCAATCGTATGCATATCTATGGGAGAAGCCTGCGATCGGAAGCACGTTGAGTCCGGAACAAGAAGCCTTTGTGCCCGTATTTGCGCGCGTGTTGCAGCAGTTCTGCGTCGAACATGTCCGACGCGGCGACCGGCCTGATATTTTGGCCAAGGGTCTCGACCTGTGGTGCCTGGTGGCAGAGCAGCACGCGGAACGGCTGAATTTTATATGCTGCGAAGATGCCTGGGGACTTGGCTTTGCGGATGCTTATCTTCTTGTAAGCGCACTGGTCGAGGGCATCAAGTCTGACCAACCCTTTGATCTCATGCAGTACGTGCTGTATTCGCGCTTTCTGAAAATTTTGGATCTCTTGCAGCGGAAGGTAGATTACACGGTCGGCTGGTACTATGCACGCACTGCCATCGCGGAAGTATGCACGCCGTACCTAGGGCGACACTTAAAGGATACGGCAGATTTAAAGCACCTTGCGTACCTCGTTAAGGCGCTCGAAATAATCGAAGAACCCGGTCAGAATTCCAGTGGCAACGCACGTAAGCGATTGGGCGTGACCCAGGAACAGTGGTTTTTACTGCGGAGGCTGGAAGTTGGCCAGCCGACCTTTGCGCCCGAAGAATGGCGGCGCTTTTTTCCGCGGTCTGCATGGCAAGACTCGGGGCCGTGCCTGGAAAAAGCCGACGTGACGCTGAACACCTCTGAATACTGGCTGCGCGCCCTTAAAGACAATCCGGATCGTGGCGAAGGTCTGGGGCTTTTCATCATGGCGTATTTGCCCGCGTTGCGCTCCATTGCAGAACAAGCCCATCCCTGCAGCGTGGAACATGCGGCCGCCGACTACTATTACAAGCTTTGGCAGGCTACGGGCTGTCACCGCTTGCGTGACGGAATTGAGGCGTGGGACAAGTGGGTGGCGGGCTTGGAATTTTTTCCGTTCTGAAAAGATTGGCGATTCAAGGGTTTTCCGGTAAATTACTATGACTTATCTTTTAGGGGTCCCATCGTCTAGCGGTTAGGACATCGGCTTTTCAAGCCGGTAGCCAGGGTTCGATTCCCTGTGGGACCACCAGAAAATGGCGCCAGCCGGTTTTCCTCGCTGCCCGATTATCGATAATCGCCCACCGAATACTTGAAACTCAATCTTGGAAAATCATGGTTTAAACGTGGTTTATTTGTGGAATACATAGATATAGTTTAAAATCTTTAAGCCACGGAGGTTCACGATGAGTACCAATACCTTATTCCAAAGTATCCCGCGTGAAGATCACTTGGCATTGTTTGATCAAAAAGATAGACGCTTAAACAGTGCCCGAGTGGCTGAATTCTTGAGGTTCAATAAAAAAGATGTGGCTTTTGCAGTTAATATTCCGGTAGCGTCCATTCGCTACGACGAAAAAATTCCAAAGATCCTGGAAGATCGCCTGCATGAGTGGGCAACCGCGATAAATTTGGTGAGTTCTTTTTTTAAGGATCCTCACAAAACCGCATTGTGGTTTAAAGTTCCTAATCCGCAACTTGGCAATATTGCACCGCGTGATCTCATTCGTATCGGACGAGCTCACCGATTGCTACAGTTTATTCAAGATGCTCTAAGCGAAAACGCACCTTAGCCAAAATTAAATGAAAAAAGGCCGCCGTTCCAAACGCAAGCCAAACGCGCAACGTTCGACCGAGTACCCACTTTTGCTCGACAGTTTTTCAATAGAACAGATTCTTAATAACAAAGGGCGTTTTGAAAAAACCTACAAATATCATTGGGATTATCTTTCAAACCTTGCTTTTCAACGCAAACAAGTAAAGCGCGAGTTGACGGATGTATTGCGAACAGCTTGCATCGAACAATTTACGGTTAATAACTGGTTCAGAATTGTGCCTCACAAATATTCAACCCATCCGCTGTCTGCAAAAGGTAGCCTGAAATTTCCTGGAGGACGGTTCAATATTGGCAGGATTGACCAGGAAAATTATCCATCGTTTCCGGCACTATATCTGGCCGAAGACCAGGCCACTTGTATTCAAGAGGTATTTTTAACTGAAAAGCAACACAGAGAATTTTCTGGAACCGAGTATGCCTTGACTCGGGCAGAGTCTTTTAGTTGTATTCGGACAAGCGGATTGCTTGATTTGGTTTTAGATATTTCTGCTTATGATCGCTTGGACGCCTTTGTTAAGCTGATTGGTAATTTCTCACTGCCCAAATATATCAATGAGGAAGCTGGAAAATTGGGCATGCCGTCACCCAGACTGATTAGGTCTTCAAAACTCTTGATCCGGGAATTAATGCATGACCGTTGGAAACACATGCCAACACTATTTGATATTCCCGCAAATTCCCAAGTGTTTGGTCAAATTGTATTTCAGGCGGGTATCGGCGGCATACTTTATCCGTCAAAACATACCGGTAAAAAATGTCTGGCTGTTTTCCCCATGAATTTTGTTAACACAAGTTCGTTTTTGGAGTTACCAGACGAACCACCTAAAGAAACCATTGTGGCTCGGATAGACGGCCAAAATGCTCATCTGTGCGAGAGTTAGTATCTTCACATTTACGATTACCGATCATCCTGACATAATTTTGCGGTGCCCACGGTGGAAATTGCGATAACTCCTCAAGTCGTTAAAGAACATGGTCTGACCCCGGAAGAATACCAGCGTATCCTTAAAATTCTGGGCCGCGAGCCCAATATCAACGAATTGGGGATGTATTCAGTGCTGTGGTCCGAACACTGCAGCTACAAAAATTCCAAGCCGCAGCTTAAAAAGTTTCCCACCAAGGCGCCGTGGGTTTTGCAGGGTCCGGGTGAAAATGCTGGCATCATCGACATTGGCGATGGGCTGGCCTGCACTTTTAAAATCGAATCGCATAACCATCCTTCGGCGGTGGAGCCGTATCAGGGCGCGGCCACGGGCGTAGGCGGTATTATCCGCGATGTATTTACCATGGGTGCGCGGCCAATTGCCTTGCTTAATTCATTGCGCTTTGGCGAGTTGTCGCAAGGCAATACGCCCTGGCTTTTAGATGGCGTTGTGCGCGGCATTGCGGGTTACGGAAACTGCGTTGGCGTGCCCACCGTGGGCGGCGAAATTTATTTTAACAAGTGCTATCAAGGCAATCCGCTGGTCAACGCCATGTGTGTAGGCATTGTGCAGTCGGGCACGCAGTTTGTGCATGAGCTTTATGGGCCCATCATGAAGGGCGTGGCCAAGGGCATTGGCAATCCGGTGGTGTACGTGGGTGCCGCCACGGGTCGCGATGGCATCCACGGCGCCAGCTTTGCGTCGGTGGTGCTGTCCGAAGAATCTGAATCCAAAAAATCCAGTGTGCAGGTGGGCGATCCTTTTCATGAAAAACTCTTGCTCGAGGCCTGTCTCGAGCTGATCCGCAGCGGGGCGGTGGTGGCCATGCAGGATATGGGCGCTGCCGGTCTGACTTCCAGCGGATCCGAAATGGCCAGCCGTGGCAAGGTGGGCATCGAACTTGATGTGGCGCTGATTCCGGCCCGCGAGCCCCACATGACGCCTTACGAATTTTTATTGTCAGAGAGTCAGGAACGCATGCTGGTGATTTTAGAAAAAGGCCACGAAGCGCTGGCCCTGGCTATTTTTCAAAAATGGGGTCTCAATGCCGTGGTGATTGGCCGGGTCACCGACGATCTCATGTTTCGCGTTTTGGAGCAGGGCCGTCTGGTGGCCGAAGTTCCGGCGGCCTCGCTGGCAGACGATGCCCCCATCTATCAACGCGCAGAGCAACGCCCGGCCTACCTCGATGACGTGCAGGCGCTTTCTGAAAACGACATTCCCGATCTGACCTATGCCCAGGTTCCAGCTGTGCTGCAAACCCTTTTAGCGCATCCCAGCATTGCCTCTAAGCGTTATGTCTTTGAACAATACGATTACATGGTACAAACCAATACGGTGCAGTGCCCTGCTGCGGCCGATGCGGCGGTGTTGCGTATCAAGGGCAGTGACAAAATGCTCGCGGTTAGCACCGATTGCAACAGCCGCATGCTCTACCTCGATCCGCAGCAGGGTGCCAGGCTGGTGCTGGCCGAGGCAGCACGCAACGTGGCTTGCACGGGCGCACGGCCCATGGCTGTGACCGACTGCCTCAACTGGGGAAACCCCGAAAATCCCGAAGTGTTTTGGACTTTTGCGCGCGCGGTGGAGGGTTTGGCCGAGGCCTGTCGCGTGTTGGAAACTCCGGTCATTTCTGGCAACGTCAGCCTCTATAACGAATCTCCAGCGGGCGCCATTTTTCCGACGCCGGTGATTGGCATGGTGGGCGTGATCGCGGCGGGAGTCCGCGCGCTGGGAAGCAAATTTCAAAAAGCCGGAAACGTGATTGTGCTTGTAGATGCCTGTACCCTACGGCCAGAATCGGGACTGGATGGCCTGGGCGGCAGCTTCTATCTAAGCGAGTGGCACAAAATCGAACGTGGTCTGCCGCCGCAGGTGGATCTTCAGGGCGAAAAACGGCTGCTGCGTTTTCTCGAAGTCGTGGCGCGCGACGCACTGGCACAATCTTGCCATGACATCAGCGACGGCGGCTTGCTTACGGCGCTGGTCGAAATGTGCGTGGATACCACTTTCGGTTTCGACGTCCGCACACTTCCCAAGATGTCCCGTTGTGACCGCGTGTGGTTCGGCGAACATGCGGGCTGGGTGCTGCTCGAAGTGCCGCCCATACTGCTCGAGCGCGTCAAGCAGCGCGCCCAGGCGCTTAAAATTGTCGAACTGGGCCGGGTCACCGGCTCCAAAACCGAAACCCACCTGCTCGATCAGGCACTTGATCTGGCACACTTTGAACAGGGTTATAAACATGCACTGACCGATGCATTGAACGAGCCTGCGTTATGAACCGAGTAGCGTAAAACCGGCTCGCTCAAAGTCGCGATCAAACCCAAAAACAGTTTGAATTTTTAAGCTTGCCATCACCGCAAAGCTGGCGCAATCTGTAAAACTAAATTCCTGATCAGAATATTTCCGGAGTTTGTCCAGCGCCAGCTGTTCCAATTCGGTATCAATGCCGATCACATCGATATGCTGTTGATCAAATGCGTCTATAAAATGCATCATGGTTCTGTGATTTATCCGGTAGCGAATCAACGTGTAGGTCTCATACAAGACCAAATTGCTGGTATGCCATTGGTGTTCCATTCCGTGATACTGATTAAGTTTTTTTGCTCGACCGTGAAACTGATCTTTGGAATCGACCAGAGCTAAAAAAGCGCTGGTATCAATAAACACTCTCATCGTTTTTTCTTTTTCCTACCGTAGAGATAGTGGTCATGATTGAGAGCAAGATCATGCTCGTGCGAGGATCCCAGACCGATAATGCCATCCATCGGCGATTTCTCGGGCTTTTCCTGTGGTTGACTGAAGTACAACAGCATGGCGTCCCTGATGATTTCGGACATGGGCCTTTCTTGCGCGGTGGATGCTTTTCTGATTTGTTGAAACAATCCCAATGGAAAATAAATTTGGGTACGTTTTAAAGCTTCTTTCATGATGTATATGATATACATCAATATCTTGCAATTCAAGTTTCACGAGTAAAGTGGGACTGCCGAAAAAGTCTGTTTCCGGCGACGTGTCATCCCGGCGAAAGCCGGGATCCCATAGTTGGAGTTCTTAGCCTGGGATCCCGGCTTTCGCCGGGATGACGTAAAAGAGACTTTTTCAGCACTCCCAAAGTATGAATAGTGCGGGCTGCTGAATCTGTTAAACTGAAACCGCCTTATGTGCAGCCTGTTTGGCATCGTGGCTCCCGATTTGCCGGTGGCTGATCTCACCTATCTGGCGCTATATGCGCTGCAACATCGCGGGCAAGAAGGCGCTGGAATTTCGGTCAGCAACCATGGTCAGATTCAGACCTATAAACAACTGGGTCTGGTGCCGCAGGTATTTACCGAAACGGTTTTGCGGCAGCAACTGATCGGGCAAATGGCCATTGGGCACACCCGATACAGCACCACCGGCAGCGGCCATGTGGTCGAAAATTTGCAGCCGCTCGAATTTAGCCTGGATGGCATGCCCTTTACCGTGGCGCATAACGGAAACCTGGTTAATCAGTTTGAACTGCATTCCGAGCTGACCGAACGCGGCTACCGTTTTAAAACCAGCAGCGACACCGAAATTGTGGGTGCGTTGATCGCGCAGTTTTCGGGCTTGAGCTTTGAAGAAGCCATCTTTGCCGCCACACGCAAGATCAAAGGGGCCTACAGTCTGGTTTTTCTTACGCCGGACCGGGTGCTGGGCATGCGTGATCCTTACGGCATCCGTCCCTTGTTGCTTGGCAAAATGGGCAACCATTACATGCTGGCGTCCGAAAGTCCGGCCTTCGATATTGTCGGGGGCAAGCTCATTCGCGACATCGAGCCCGGCGAACTGGTGTCCATTACTGATGTGGGTGTTGAAACCAAAATGTACGAGGCCCAAACCAAGCGTCGCATGTGCGTGTTTGAATACATCTATCTGGCACGCCCGGACGGCGATCTTTATGGGCGCAACGTGTACAAGGCCCGCCGCCGCATGGGCGAGCAACTGGCGCTTGAGCACCCCGTCAAGGCCGATGTGGTGATTGGCGTACCCGATTCTGGAACGCCAGCCGCCTTGGGTTATGCCAAGGCCAGCGGCATTGAATACGAAGAAGGTCTCATTAAAAATCGTTATGTGGGCCGCACTTTTATTAATCCAGATCCCATGGTGCGCGACCTGGGGGTCAAAATCAAACTGCATCCCATCCGCGAGGTCATCGAAGGCAAGCGCGTGGTGGTGGTCGACGATTCCATTGTGCGCGGCACCACCAGCCGCAAGATTGTCTCGCTGCTCAAGCAAACGGGCGCAGCCGAAGTGCACATGCGCGTCAGTTCGCCGCCGATTGTCAGCCCCTGTTTTTACGGCATCGACACCGCGTCCTACGACGAGCTGATTGGCGCGCGTAAAACGCCGGCCGAGATTGCCCGCTATCTGGGGGCTGATAGCCTGGGTTATCTTTCCATCGAAGGCATGGTGAAGGCCATTCGCCTGTCAGATGACCAGTTTTGCATGGCCTGCTTAAACGGCAAGTATCCCATTGAAGTGCCTGCGTCGATGAAACGCGAAAAAAATTTGCTTACGGAGCCCGCGCCGCCGGCTGTGGCATGAAAGTCATTGGCGTCACCGGACGCAGCGGTTCCGGAAAAAATGAAGTCTGCCGGGTGCTTTTAGAACAGGGCGTCAAAGTGTTAGACGTGGATGCAGTCGGGCATGACCTGCTTGCCAGCGACACCCATCTTAAACAAGCGGTTGCCCGTTCTTTTCCAGAAAGCTTTGTGGCTGCAGAAAACCGTATCGACCGCAAGACGCTGGGCAGTATCGTTTTTTCGAATTCAGCCAAACTGGGTATTTTAAATGCACTGGTGCATCCGCGCCTGGCCTTGCGCGTACATGAACTGGTCGAGGACGAGCGGCGCATTGACACGGCGACGTTGGTGTTAAATGCGGCCCTGCTTTACGAGCTGGGTTTGCAAGGTCTATGTGACCAGGTGTGGGCGGTTTTAAGCCCGGATGACACGTTGCTCGCGCGCTTACAGCGGCGCGGTCTTGCGCGTGAACGGGCCCTGGGGCAGCTTGCGGCCCAGCGCAGCGAGGCCGACTATCGCCATCAGGCGCAGGTGTTGATCGAAAACAACGCCAGCCTGGAGGTTCTACGTGCGCAAGTCTTGCAAGCCTGGCGGGCCGTGCCTGACCAAGTTTAACGCAGGCCATGCCAGACTTTAAACTTGTCTCCGATTTTAAACCGGCGGGCGATCAACCTGAAGCCATTCAAAAACTCACCGAGCAGCTGCGGGCGGGACGAAAGCATCAAATTCTTTTGGGTGTCACCGGGTCCGGAAAAACCTTTACGCTGGCCAATGTCATTGCGCAGTTGCAGCGTCCGACACTGGTGCTGGCGCATAACAAAACGCTGGCAGCCCAGTTGTGCGCCGAGTTCCGTGAGTTTTTTCCGCACAACGCCGTAGAGTACTTTGTCAGTTACTACGACTACTACCAGCCCGAAGCCTATATTCCGTCGACCGATACGTACATTGAAAAAGACGCCCAGATCAACGACGAAATCGACCGTCTGCGCCACAGCGCCACGCGTTCGTTGCTGTCGCGGCGCGACATTGTGGTGGTGGCCTCGGTCAGTGCCATCTACGGTTTGGGTACGCCCGAAGCCTATTTGCAATCCATGGTGTGGGTGCGCAAGGGCGAGCCGCTCGAACGCGATGGTTTTTTGCGCAAGCTGATTAAAATACGTTACGAACGCAATGACGTGGCGCCCGAGCGTGGGCAGTTCCGCGTGCGGGGTGACAGTGTCGAATTGCATCCGGCCTACGAAAACGCCATCTACCGGGTAGAATTTTTTGGCGACGATGTCGAAGCCATTACGCAGCTTGATGCCACCACGCGTGACACCATGCAGACCCTGACGGAACTGGCCGTTTATCCGGCCACGCATCACTTGTTGCTCGACGAGCGCCTCGAACAGGCACTGGCAGGCATTAAACAAGAACTTAAACAGCAGAGCGCCAAGCTACGCAAAAAAGGCAAGCTGCTCGAGCTGCAGCGCCTGGAGCAACGCACGCTTTACGACATCGAGATGATCCGCGAACTGGGTTATTGCAGCGGCATCGAAAACTACAGCCGCCATCTTTCGGGCCGCCAGGCAGGTGATGTCCCTGGCGTGCTGCTCGATTACTTTCCCAAAGATTACCTGCTGGTCATCGACGAATCGCACGCCATGATCCCGCAGCTGCGTGCCATGTACGAGGGCGACCGTTCGCGCAAGACGACCCTGGTGGATAACGGTTTTAGACTGCCTTCCGCGCTCGACAACCGGCCACTTAAGTTTGACGAGTTTTTTGCAAAGGTGAACCAGGCGGTTTACGTCAGCGCCACGCCGGCCGACTATGAAATGCAAATGGCGCAGGTGCCCCGGCGTCTTTCTAGCCAGAGCCGTTATGCTTCGCCCGGCCTGGTTGAACAAGTGATTCGCCCCACGGGCCTGCTGGACCCCGAGGTTGAAGTGCATTCCACCCAGCACCAGATCGACCACCTGATTTCCGAAATTCAAAAGCGCGTGGCAGTGGGGGAGCGCACGCTGGTCACCACGCTCACCATCAAAATGTCCGAGGTGCTGACTGACTATCTTAAAAAGGCCGGACTCAAAGTGGCCTATCTGCACAGCAAGGTCGAAACGCTTGATCGTATCGAGATCCTGAACAAATTACGCGCTGGCACCTTTGATGTGTTGGTGGGCATTAACCTTTTGCGCGAGGGGCTTGACCTGCCCGAAGTCAGCCTGGTGGCCATTTTAGACGCCGATCAAAGCGGATTTTTACGCAACGAACGCTCGCTGATTCAAACCATGGGCCGGGCGGCGCGAAATGAACACGGCAAAGTCTTTTTGTATGCTGATAGCCTGACGCCCGCCATGCAGGACGCCATTACCGAAACCCGCCGCCGCCGCAAGTTGCAAACTGACCATAATCAAAAACAAGGCATTACCCCGCGCAGCATTAAAAAAGACATCCGCAGTATTCCCCGTAAAAATTTACAGGAAGTCCAAAAGCAACTCACTGCCCTGCAAAAATACATGCCACCCGCCCAATTGCCGCAGCTTATTGCCGATCTTGAAAAGCAGATGCGTCAGGCCGCCGAGCGTTTAGAGTTCGAAGTGGCCGCCGTGTTGCGGGATCAAATTGACGAACTTAAAACGGCGCAATAAAAATTACTAAAAAAATCAAAACTATTTTTTATTTCCGGCATCTGTATAATGAGAACGTTTTCCTTATCCAAACAGGGAGGCAGGGGGCAGCATGATTAAACCGCGTTTTCTTGCGGCAGTTATTTTGTGTGCAAGCACGCTGATTCTTTTAGTGGGCTGCGGAAATATTTTTGACACCTTGGTCACCAAGACCTCCAGCTATAATGCGGAAGCGGCCAAGAACGCTCTGGAAAGCGGCAATTACTCGACGGCCATCAGTTCGGCAACCTCGGTGATTAACGATAGCAGCGCGTCCACAAGCGATAAGACTGATGCTTATGCCACACGGGCCGAAGCTACGGTGATGTCAGAACTATCGTCAGATTTTAATACGGTCGTCTCTAACTTGAGCAACCTGACCTCGGGCAGCACCAGTTTTGATATGTCTTCTATGGTTCCAACCAACAGCGCCAGCGCTTTTGCGAATGCGGCCAATGATCTTAATACGGCTGCCGATATCGGTACGCTCACCGAAGAACAGCAGACTTTGCGGGTGATTACCAATATTGGGGCTGCAGCGGCGACGTTAGATAACTATATTGCTGCTGATGGCAGCATCGAAGTTTCGGGTAGTGTAACGTCTGATGTGCTCTCACAAATGGTTTCAGGAAACATTCTTCAGAACCTGATTGAGGCTGGCGAAGCAGCGGCAACGGTTTCCACATCAAATACTTTGATTGGCGGCAATACCGCACAAATTGTGACTGCGTCCATCATCGCCCGGCGTTTGCAAGCCCTTGATTACGCTTTTAAGAATGCAACCTCTTTGCAGGGGGCCGACTCTAATAGCAGCGCCTCAAATGATACTGGAGATCGAGACGGAGATGTTAACGGTGACGATGCTTTTGCCAATTTTGTGGATCCAACTTATGGAACCATTGTCGAGACCACAACGGTCACTGCGCTTAATTATGATCCTGTTTTTCAGTATTTAGCGGTGCAGTTGAGTTTGTAGCAGGGCAAATGAATTTATAAAGGCGGAACGAAACTATGGGGCAAATATTAAAAGGTTGTATAGGTGTGCTGGCGGTGGCAGCGCTTGTCATGCATTCGGTGGCATGGGCCACCCAGGCTCCTATCATCCTTATGCCCATCCGTTCCATGGCTTTGGGTGGCGTGCAGACCACCTTGCTGTATGACGAGCATGCGCTCTATGCCAATCCGGCCAACTTAAGCGAAATTCATCAGGGCGAGCTTAAGTATTTAGGGGTTAATGTGGGGGCCACCACCTACACGCTGCAAAAAGCCAGCGAGATTATTGCCGCCGTGGCCAATGTGACCAGCAGCGATTATTCGCCGGTGGCGGCATTTTTAGGAGCAGAATTAAGTACGCGGGTGGGTCTGCAGCCGATATTAACCTATGTCGATAACGGCATGGGCTTTGGCTTGTTTTCACAAGCACGCCTTAAGTTCCAGCTGACCGGAAATTTTCCTCCGGATATCAAGGTAGACGCACTGGTTGATAATGTGGCCGTACTCGGAAAAAGTTTTCAGTTGCTGGGGCCGTTTACGGCGGGTGTTTCGGTCAAATACTTGTATCGCGCCAGCAGCTGGGATCTCAATAATAGCGCTACCGAATTAACCTTGGGCTTACTTGATTACCAGTCTGCCGGCATCAGTTATTTGCTGGGCGGCGCTGTGGGCTACGATGTGGGACTAAATACCGATGTGTCGCTGCCTTTTGGAAATCTTAAAGTGGCAGTGGTGGGCCAAAATCTGGGTATGACCTTTGCGGGCACGGCCACCAACGCCACCTCTAACGTTAGCACCACGATTACCGATACCATCCCCATGCGTGGCATTGTAGGCGGGGCCATGAAGGCAGATTTTCAAGGCCTTCCCATGATTGGCCCGCTGCTGGGGGGTATGACCACGGTGGCAGCCGACTACGAATTTATCAGCCAGGACACCAGCGTCTTTAAAAAGATTCACATGGGTGTCGAGCACCGCTTTATGAATGGCTGGACTTTGAGAAGCGGTTTTAACCAAGGTAATTGGGTGGCTGGTTTTGGTCTGCGTCTGCTGCTGTTTAATCTTGATTACGCGTATTATGTTGAAGAACTCGGCAGCGAAATCGGCCTTAACCGCGTGGCAAATCACGTGGTGGAGTTGAATATCCAACTTTAAGAAGACTGGCGCCCTCGAGACGAATCGAACGTCCGACAAACGGTTTAGGAAACCGCTGCTCTATCCACTGAGCTACGAGGGCCTTAACTATTGTACTTGAGATGGTTAGGCTTGCGGCTTGGGATTGTATTCGCGCTTGGCGTTGGGATCAGCGGCCAGCGATTTTTTAATTGAAAAGATGCTTTTACCATTGACGTACTGTTCTTCGACCAGATTTTCTCCGGACATATTGCGCAGGTCGTCCATGATGCGTTTCATGCGGTGCGTGTCTTCGACCAGGGTCTTGATCAGCGGCTCAAGTTTTTGAGGGTCGGCGCTTTTGCGCAGCAGGCGGCCTAAAAGGTCTACGTTAATCACCACGGCTGTGAGCGGGTTGTTAAGCTCGTGCGACAGGGTCATGGTCATTTTTTGCACAGCGGTGGAGTGTTCCGCTTTTAAAAGTTCCTCGCGCATTTGCTTAAGTTCCTGATTTTTTTGCATAAAATATTTGGCAGCAAACCAAAAGAACAGATAAAAGATAATCAGGGTAAAGGCATGCAGCACCAACGGGTGGGCGGGCAGGCGCGTTTGCAACCATAGTTCATGGCCCACGCCCACGGCCAGTATTCCCAGGGCGACACGTTCGTGTCCGTAGAGCGCGGCCACGGCCAGTAAAAGGATATATAAAAACAGCGGGCTCTGGGTGGTGGCCACAAAGGCGGTTTCAAAAAACACAATGTCTACCAGCCACAAGGCGGACGCAGCCCGTTTAAACTGGTCTTGGTTCAGGCGTCCGTAAAGCAGATGCACGGTGGCAGAGATCAGGCCGGTGCAAACGGCTACCACGGCAAACAATAAAGTCTTACCGGTCAGCAGCGCCCCTAAAAAAAAACCAAAACCGGTGATCACATAGTTGAGTTTAATGATGTTAACAAGCTGTTCTTCTTGCTCAAAAAACTCAATGATTTTTTTGGCCATGGAGGGTAGGTTATTTTAACATTCAATTGCTTTTTAAAACGGGCAGCCGGAACTAAGAGTTCCGTCCTGCCGAAATTCAAGAAAGTGACTTTTTCAACAGTCTGCTAATCAAAAGTCAGCTTAAAAAATTTGCGTTTACCGATCTTAAGTACCTGGGGCTGGGTCTGGGGGGTGATATTGCATTGAATATCGGTCATTTTTTCCCCGTCCAGGCTGACAGCTCCCGATTGCACCAGACGCTTGGCCTCGGAACGCGAGGGTACTTCGCCGTGCAGCGTCAGCAGGTCTAAAAGAGGCGTCACTTGGCGCAGGACAATGGCGGGCATGTCGGTGGGGGTCTCACGCTGCGAAAACACGGTTTCAAAATGAGTTTCGGCGGCTTCTGCCTCGGCGGGCGCATAAAACATGCCCGTGAGGGTACGTGCCAGGCGCTGCTTGAGATTTTTGGGGTGTTCTTCTTTGATCCAGCGTTTGACATCGGCCTCTGCGGCGTCGGTGAGCAATAAAAAGTAACGTTCCATCAAGGCGTCTGGTAGCGACATGATCTTGCCATATTGGTCAACGGCACTGTCGTTAAAAGCGACATGGTTGCCGAGGCTCTTGCTCATTTTTTGAGTACCATCGAGGCCCTCTAAGAGCGGCAGGGTGAGCACAAACTGCTGCGTTTGTCCCAGAGCCTTTTGCAGCTGGCGGCCCATGAGCATATTAAAGGTCTGGTCGCTGCCGCCCATTTCCACCTGGCTCTTAAGGTGCACGCTGTCGTAGCCCTGCAGGATAGGGTACAAGAATTCGTGCAGGCCGATGGGGTGCTGGGCAAGAAAGCGTTTTTGAAAGTCATCGCGCTCAAGCAGCTGCGCCACGGTACTCTTGGCCATCAGCTGCAGAATGTCTACGGGTTTCAGGGCGTCCAGCCAGACGGCGTTGTAGACGACGGTGGTTTTTTGCGGGTCGAGTACGCGGAAGACCTGTTTTTGATAGGTTTCGGCATGTCGTTTGACCGCCTGTGGATCGATCGCCGGTCGGGTTTCGTTCTTGCCGGTGGGATCGCCAATGCGGGCGGTAAAGTCTCCAATAATAAAAGTAACGCTGTGCCCGGCGTCTTGAAACTGCCGCAGCTTGCGCAGTACCACCAGGTGGCCAAGGTGCAGGTCGGGTGCCGACGGATCGGCTCCAAATTTGATGTTAAAGTGCTTGCCCTGGCGCAAGGCCTGGATAAATTCATCCTGGGGAATGATGTTTTCGATGCCTTTCAAAAGCTGTGTTAATTGATCCGCCATCCGAGCCTGATATAATTCTACACAAATTTTAGATTCTTCCCCTTTCACATGATTTTTAAATCAAGACGCCCCATCGCCAAGTTAAGATCGCATGCTGGACGCAGTTCGGGGGCTTCGTTTGCTTCACGTCGGCGGCGCATGCGCTGGGTTTACGAAGGGTTGACCCAGCTCTTTTTTTGGGGCGCAGTCGGAGGCACAGCGTTGGCGGCAGTGATTGGCGCTTATATGGTGTATCTCAATTCACGCTTACCCAGCATCGACCAGCTGGCGGTCATTGTACCTAACGAAACCACCAAACTTTTTTCACGGGACGGCATCATGCTGGCCGAGCTGCATGAGGAAGAAAACCGCATCTGGATGCCGCTGGAACAAATTAACCCGATTATTCAAAAAGCGGTCATCGGGCTTGAGGACGTGCGCTTTTACGAGCACCATGGCCTCGACTTTCGCCGTATTTTTGTGGCTGCGGTCATCGATGTCTTGCATGGCGGTGCGGTGCAAGGCGCCAGCACCATTACCCAGCAGCTGGCCCGCAACGTATTTTTAACCAAACAAAAGACTCTCACGCGCAAGCTGTCCGAGGTCATTATGGCCACGCAGATCGAACGCAAGTACACCAAAAACGAGATCCTCGAAATGTACCTTAACCAGGTGTATTGGGGACACAACGCCTACGGCATTGAATCGGCCTCACAGCTTTACTTTGGCAAGCATGCCAGCGACCTGAACCTGGCCGAGGCTGCCATGGTGGTGGGTTTGCTGCGTGGACCGGAACTGTTTACGCCATACCGTCATATGGCCAACGCCAAAGCGCGGCAGAATGTGGTTCTAAGCGTGATGCGTAACCACGATATCATTACCGAGGTCGAGTACCAGCAGGCCAAAGCCACGCCTATTGTGCTGCGCGGCTTACGCACGCACCGTTATCGCTCGCCTTATTTTTCGGAGTATGTCGTGCGCCAGCTTGAAGAAATGTATGGCCGTGATACGGTCTATAGCGCGGGTTTAAAAGTCTATACCACCCTTGATTACCAGCTCGACACCTATGCGCACGAGATTATTACGCAGACGCTTGAAGAAACCAACCATGAGTTTTATGTCAAAGAGCAGGGCAAGGTGCCATCGCTGAACGTGAACCAGGGGGCCTTGATGGCGATGGATCCGCGCACCGGCTACATCCTGACCATGCAGGGGGGTAAAGATTTTACTTCCACGCAGTTTAACCGTTGTTTCCAGGCCATGCGCCAACCGGGGTCAGCCTTTAAACCCTTTGTGTACCTGACGGCCTTGAGCAGGGGTTTTTCGCCCGGCTCGTTTATTTACGACACGCCCATTACTTTTCAAACGTTTAACGGTCCTTATGTGCCCATCAATTACACCAAGAAATTTCTGGGCCCGATTCCGATCCGCAAAGCCCTGGAGCAGTCTGTAAACGTGGTGGCCATTAAGCTTAACGATCTTATGGGTCCCGCTGCCGTGGTGCAAACGGCCAAGGCTTTAGGCATCAGCACGCCTATCTTGCCCGTGCTGTCATTACCGCTGGGAGCAAACGAAGTCACCATGATCGACATGCTGCGAGCCTACGGTTGCATTGCCAATTCGGGCAAGATGGTGGATCCGATTGCCATTCTGCGGGTCGAAGACCGCAACGGAGTGGAGATCTACCGCCACCGTATTCACGAAAAACCGGTGTTCGACGCCAATACCATTCATGCTCTGGTGGACATAATGAAGGGTGTGGTGCTGTATGGCACGGGCCGCGCAGCCAATTTGCCACGGCCCATGGCGGGCAAGACGGGCACCACCAACGATTATCGCGATGCCTGGTTTTTTGGTTTTACCCCGCAGCTGGTGGCAGCCGCATGGGTAGGCAATGACGACAATGTCCCTATGAACAGTGTGACCGGAGGTTGGTGGCCAGCGCGCATGTGGCGTCTATATATGAAGAAGGCTACCGATGGCATGCCAGTGCTCGATTTCCCAAGGCCCTACGGGATGATCGATATGCGCATGTGTTGGGAAGAAGGCAAGCTGGCCCGCCCAGAGTGCCCTGAATTTCGCGAAGACAGCGAGGGCAAACAGGTGCCGCGCGTGACGACTGAAAAA
Organism: bacterium; assembly: GCA_023249225.1. Classification (GTDB taxonomy): domain Bacteria; phylum Margulisbacteria; class Marinamargulisbacteria; order JAHFDA01; family JAHFDA01; genus JAHFDA01. The sequence continues at coordinate 6,502 of JAHFDA010000051.1, read as the reverse complement.
TTTTGGAACGGACGGCAACCCAAGGACTACTGTACTATCCATGATCCGGCTAATCCGCAGCCTGCAACGGGCGAACGACAAATTACTTCAGAATCAGAGGATGAGCCCTGGATGGAAGATTTTTTTCAGTAACACTCACTGCTAAATAGTACAATTTAGACCCATGACCGAAACCATACCTGTCCGCCAGATCATTGCGCAAAACGCGGCGCACCTTAAGCAGCTCGAAGCCGAAAGCATTTATATCATGCGCGAGGTGGCGGCCGAGTTTAAAAAACCGGTCATGCTTTACTCCGTCGGAAAAGATTCCAGCGTGATGCTTCGTCTGGCACAAAAAGCTTTTTATCCGGCACCCATTCCCTTTCCAGTGATGCACGTCGACACGGGCTACAAGTTTCCGGAAATGTACGTCTTTCGTGACAAGTACTGCGCCGAAATTGGCGTGCGCCTGATTGTGGAACGCAACGAGCGCGCCATTGGCATGGGCATGAACCCGATGCAGTACGGCACCGACAAATGCTGTGGCGCGTTAAAAACCGGGGCCTTGCTGGACGCCCTGACCAAGCATGGTTTCGACGCCGCCTTTGGTGGGGCCCGGCGCGACGAGGAAAAATCGCGCGCCAAGGAGCGGATCTATTCCTTTCGCGACGCCTTTGGCCAGTGGGATCCCAAGAACCAGCGGCCCGAGTTGTGGAACCTTTACAACGCCCGCATCAACGACGGCGAGTCTATCCGCGTTTTTCCGCTTTCCAACTGGACCGAATTGGACGTGTGGTTTTACATTGTGCTCGAAGAAATTCCCATTGTGCCAATTTACTACGCTCAAAAACGGCGCGTGGTGGATCGCGGCGGTATTCTGGTGCCTTACGACGAAAAGCGTGTGACGCTTAAACCTGGCGAACAGGTTGAAGAAGTCTTAAGCCGCTTCCGTTCGCTTGGCTGTATGCCCTGCACGGGCGCCATTCGCTCCAACGCACAAACGATTGAAGACATCGTCGCGGAAATTATTCTTGCCCGCAAATCCGAGCGCGAGAACCGCGTGATTGACCATAATTCCGACAGTTCGATGGAACAAAAAAAACGCGAAGGGTACTTTTAAAATGCGGAATGCAGCATCTGGAATGCAGAATGGGGAGGGCGTGGGGTCGTCACTTGAGATGTTGCGCTTTACCACCGCCGGCAGCGTCGACGATGGCAAGTCCACGTTGATCGGGCGTTTACTTTTCGATTCCAAAACGGTTTTCGAGGATCAGCTCGAGTCCCTGGCGAAAACGGCCCTGCGCAAGGGGACGCATGGCATCGACCTGTCGCTGATCACCGACGGTCTGGCGGCGGAGCGCGAGCAGGGCATTACCATCGATGTGGCCTACCGTTACTTTTCCACACCCAAACGCAAGTTCATCATTGCCGACACGCCCGGCCACGAGCAGTACACGCGCAATATGGTCACGGGCGCCAGCACGGCCAACCTGGCGGTGGTGCTTACCGATGCGCGCAAGGGCGTGCTGCCGCAGTCCAAGCGCCACGGTTTTATTGCCTCGCTCCTGGGCATTCCGCATATTGTACTGGCCGTGAATAAAATGGATCTGGTGGATTACGCGCGCGATGTTTACGAAAAAATCAAAGCCGACTTTGGCGCCTATGCGCGCGACTTTAAAACGCACGACATCACGTTCATTCCGGTTTCGGCCTTGACTGGGGACAACATTGTGACGCGCAGCGTGCAGATGCCCTGGTACACGGGCCCAACGCTTTTGGAGTTTTTAGAAAACGTGCCCATCCGCAACGACCGCAACCTGACAGACTTTCGCTTTCCGGTTCAGCTTGTGGTGCGGCCGCATCAAGACTTTCGTGGCTATGCCGGTGACGTGGCTTCGGGCACCATTGCGCCGGGCGATACGGTCATGGCGCTGCCCTCGCGGCGGCAGACGCGCGTCAGGGAACTACTTACTTATAATGGCAAGCTCGACCGCGCCACGGTGGGACAGTCCGTGGTGATCGTGTTGGCCGACGAGGTAGACTTGAGCCGCGGCGACATGCTCGTTAAACCCGACCAAGTTCCAAATATCACGCAGGATCTTAAAGCGACGCTATGCTGGATGGCCGACGAACCGCTCGAGCCAGGCAAGCGGTATCTTGTGAAGCACACCACGCAAATGGTCGGAGCCATGGTGCAGTCACTTGATTACCGCGTGGATATTCACACGCTGGCGCACGAGCCCGCCCAAGCCTTGCGCCTTAACGAAATTGGCGCCGTTACCCTCAAGGTCAAGCGGCCGCTCTATGTCGATGCTTACGACCGCAACCGCCTGACGGGGGCTTTTGTCCTTATTGATGAGCTTTCGAATAATACGGTGGGTGCGGGGATGGTGGTATAGGGGAGTGAACAGGGTACGCGGTTAAAATTCTTTTGCCCAAAGTCGGTGTAAAAATTCCATCACGGGATAGACCGTTATATCTCCTATTTTTCTGGCGCGGGAATCCATCGAGACCACAATTTTTTGCTTGAGTTTAAGGTCTTCGCTCAAAGCCTGGATTCCCGACAGATGCCGCTCGTGGGCCATTTCTGTGCCCTTTACTTCTATGGCCACTTCATCGCCAATTAAAAAGTCGACTTCATGATCCGAGGTCGAACGCCAAAATGACAGGGTGCGGCCATCCTCGGTGTAGCGTAAAAATGCCCGCAACTCCGTAAATATAAAATGTTCCAGCGCGCTGCCGAATAACTCGGTCTTGGGCTTGATGTTTTTACGTCCGGCCAGCAAATTACTGACACCCACGTCAAAAAAATAAAACTTGGCGGTGCTGACGGCCTTGCGTTTTTTGGTTTTGGCAAAAGGCTCCAGCAGGCAGCCCAGCAGGGTGTCCTGCAAAATGGAAAAGTATTCGATGACAGTGCGCGGAGGCACGGCAGCGTCTTGCGCAATGTTTGAAAAGTTGATCTGTTGGGTATCGCATAGCGCGGCGGTTTGCAGAAAACGCGAAAAATTTTCTACCTTGCGCGTCAGGCCTTCTGCCTTGATTTCCTCCTGCAGGTAGGTGCCCACATAGGCCGAAAGGTCTTTTTCAGGCGTTTCCGAAAAATAAATGGCCGGCAACGACCCAAAATTCAGGATGCGCAACAAGTCTGGCTTTGGAATTTCGACGCTGGCCAGCGGAAACAATTGCTTTTCCCAGGCGCGTCCAGCCAAAAGATTGGCTCCGCCGCGTTTGAGTTTACGCGGGCTGCTGCCGGTCAGCACAAAACGCAGTCGGTGGGCTTCAATCAAGTGGTGCACTTCGTCCAGCAGGATCGGAAGTTTTTGAATTTCATCCACCACCACAGGCCATGGACCGGGTGCATGCAACAGTAATTCTTCGCGCATCAGCTGGGGGCGCTGGCTTAATTTCAAAAATACGTCTGCCAGCAACAGGTTATAGGTAGGCGCCTGTGGAAAAAGTTGTTTAAGCAGTGACGTTTTTCCGGTCTGCCTGGGACCAAATAGAAACAGGCTTTTTTTTGCCAGGTCAGATTTCAGATCCAGGTAGCGCGAAACTTGCTCCATGCCCTGATGATAACGCACATTCTAAAATCGGCAACTATGATGCTGAAAATGTGCCATTATCGGCATCATAGATATTTCATTCCAAAATCCTGAAATAACCCGCTAAAATCATCGATAAACCAATAATAATGATGTTATACCCCCGCAAATTGGCCGCCCGTCTTTTGTCCGGTCTGGAACCCGGCGTCTTGCTAGGTCTGGCTGCTTCCGCCAATCTCGGAGATCTTCCCATACGCGTGCAAGCCGTATTGACCGAGTGGCTGGCTCATAACCTGCCGTCGGGGGGGGGGAATACGGGGCCCACCCGGTTTGAGCCTGTTGCCGAGGATGCCGAGTGGTTTAAAGCAGCTTTGCAGCTCCAGTCGGATTACCAGCAAACCTTTCTCCCGCGCCTCGAGACGGGTAACGACCTTGCGGATCTTTGGCAATCGAGTGGCTATGAACTTCCGCCAGATTCCCGGAATCAGGCTGAAGCATTTTGGAATCGCAAGCTTCGTCAATTTCCTGAACTGGCCGAGGGAAGGCTTGTGTTTGAACATCAGCATTCAGACCATCCGTACTACGAACAGGTGGATACGTCCGTGCTGTGGCAGCTTTTTTTGTGTCATCGGGTTGCGTTCTACTCTTTGATTACCAGCGCCTATTTGCACCATGAGGATATCGGCAGAAGCATTATGTCGTGGCCCGAAGCCTGTCAGTTGCATTTTTTAAAAGCACTCTTGAGTCAGGAAGCCAGCGTGGAAAGTGGCACTCCGGAAGAGTACGAAGCTGTCAATCGTCATCCCGCCATCAGTCATGTCGGGCACTTTATGCTCAAGGCCTACGGTTTTGAAGACACTTACGAAGATGAGGTCAAGACGATTATTCCGTTATTCACCTGTCTGAATACCACCGAGCAATTACGGTTGCTGCGGGCTTTGTGTCGGACAGAGCACAGTGACGGCTCACGAAAACTGATAATCCGAAATCTTGGCGTCACATCGTCCGGTATGCGGCAACTGGCTGCGCTTTACGCGGCGGCGGACACGCGGCAGAGAAGCGCTTTGGTTCGGGATTTTGCGGGCGCTGCTGTTCCGCTTGAACCTATTTATCGTTTGAGCGGCACTACCCCCGAAGTTGAACTTGCGTCGCAACTACGCGCGCACCGCATGCGCATATACGGAAGCGCGTACGAAGACACGGATTGGGATTCTTTCGAAGAGTACGAGCTTGATAAAAAATACGCGCTGGCGGACTCCCCCTTGTATAACGGCATGATCGGCCACTGGAAAAAAGTGAAGGGCGCTTTTAAAACTGAAAATTGGCAGGCGGGCATCATGCACTACGCGCGCTTTCGTCAGGCTTTTGAAATGATCGTATGTGGTTTGTCGGACGAACAAAAGTTAAAGCGCATTCACGAGCTTGAAAGTTTGCAGTCTGCCTTGTGGAGCAGCGACTATACCGTGGCCATGATCATTGTCCGCGAGGGAGTTACGCTGACAGGTAGCTGCGTCGCGCCCATTACCGGACGCTTGAACTCTGTCGGCAACTTTCCGTTTTGGTGGGAAAAATCCGATGCGCAGCAGCAGCTTGACGAACTGCGTGCGGCGCGGCCCTATGATGTGCAGTTTGTGACCACGCACCTTTTCAACGACGCCAAACTTCCCAAATCAGCGGCCATCATCACGGCGGGCGAAGGCGGCATGGATCACGCCACGGCGCGTGGCGAGGCATGGGGTATTCCCGTTGCGCATTATCCGTTTTTGCCAAACATTTTGCGTTTTCTGCAAGGCCGCTGGGTGGAGTTGACTCCGACTGAAAATGGTCAGGTTCATTTGCGTGTTCTCAAAGATGACGAGGTCAACATGGCACGCGCTCAATACGGTCTGTCTGCGCTGCGCCAGAGTCAGACCGGTCTCAAAAGCCAGGTGGCTGAATTTGTCTGCTTGCGTCCAGACATGGGTTGGCAGTCGCCGCGCGGCGCCAGTGCGCCGAGCAACGAACTCATGCGGAATATTTTTTCGAGGCCAGAAGTTTTGGCCATGTTCCGTTACGGCAACCGCGCGCTTTTTTCCGGCGATGAAATTGATCTGTTGAGTAGCTTCCGCGCCAGCATGCTGGATGGCTGGAGGGATCAACTCGAACATCCTGAACACGATGTACAGCCGACCGATGGCGCAAATTTATCGACACCCAAAGCATACATTCTGCGTTCCGATCACCCGCAAGAAGATCACCCGTCCAAACTTTCGCCGGGCGTATTTGAGTCGGTCGTGTCTAGCGCGGGGTACGCCCTTCCAATGGCAAAGGCTTTTGAGGCCACGTTGACGCCACAGGTCCGCGCGTATTACGAGGCGCTGCAAATGGATCCGTTTGAAGCGGGTTTGTCGCTGCTCTTGCAGGAAGTCATCGATGGAGACTATTCCGGTTTGGCACGTTGTGATGGCAAAATGATTGAAGTCGCGCTGGCACCGGGACTTTGCGTAGGACTTACGGGTGACGGAATCGACAAAATCGAACGGCCCATGAAGCTCCGTTACAAACTATCCGACCCGCTCGACGCCGCGCATGTTGAGATCGTCAGTAGCGGCGGCTACTCCCAAAAAATCACGCACTACTTCCGGTTAAGCGATCAGGGCGAGGTAGAAAAAGTTTCGGTCAGCGGCGACGCCGACATGCGCCAGCCGGTGGTCACGATGGAGCAAGCAGTGGATCTCGTTGGACGCATTGTGCGTTTGCAAACGGAACTACAGACCCAGCCGGAACTGGCGTGGGCCAAAACCGGGTTGGAGTTTACCCATAAAGACGGACAGTACTACCTGCTCCAAGCCCGGCCTCTTTAGCAGCGACGAATAGTTGCTAACGTTCTAAACGTTCGATAGACTAACGTTATGGACGTTAGTACAAAAAACATGCTCTTGGGCCGTGGCGAGCTTGGCCATCCGGAACTGTGGCCGCACAAGGCCGAAGCCGAGGCG
>JAHFDA010000050.1 GCA_023249225.1 bacterium | reverse complement strand
AAATCACGATACGGCGAGGCCAGCAGCGGATCCCAGTTGGATCCCCAGATCACTTTGATCACGTTCCAGCCTGCACCCCGAAAAAGACCCTCGAGTTCCTGAATGATTTTGCCGTTGCCGCGCACCGGACCGTCGAGACGCTGCAGGTTGCAATTAATCACCCAGATCAGATTATCGAGACTCTCACGTGCACCCAAAGTAATGGCACCCAGCGTTTCGGGTTCATCACACTCGCCATCGCCCACAAAGGCCCACACTTTGGATTCGTTTTCACGTTTGATAAAGTCACGCGCTTGCAGGTAACGGTTAAAGCGCGCCTGATAAATAGACGTAAGCGGTCCCAAGCCCATGGATACCGTAGGGAACTGCCAAAAATCAGGCATCAGATAGGGGTGCGGGTATGACGATAGCCCGCCGCCCTCGGCCAGCTCCTGACGGAAGTGATGCAATTTGCGCTCGCTAAGACGCCCCTCTACAAAGGCCCGGGCATAATTGCCGGGCGAGGCATGGCCCTGAAAAAAAATCTGATCCGCCTGATGGCTGTCACCGTTGCCACGAAAGAAGTGGTTAAAGCCCACTTCATATAAGGTTGCGGCAGACGCATAGGTTGAAATATGTCCGCCAATGCCGTTGTGTTCGCGGTTGGCGTTGACCACCATGGCCATGGCATTCCAGCGGATAATGCTTTTAATTTTGCGTTCCAGGACACGGTCGCCGGGATAGGGTGGTTCGGCCTCGGGCGAAATGGTATTGATATAGGGTGTATGTGTCATTTTTGGAGCCTGTGCTCCCATGACCTCAAGATGCTGGCTAAGGTTTTCGATCAGCTTGCCCGCTGCTTCGGCACCCCCATTTTTAAGTACATAATTTAACGAAGTCAGGCAACGTTCCAGTTCAAGGTCAAGAATGGGATTATTCCGCGCCACCTGCTGCAAGGCCACCACCGATTCGCTTACTGTGCTATGTTCACTCAAGAAATCTGTCACTCCTTGGATATTTTCAATTGGTGCAACGCGATCTATTGTATCATTCGATTTCATGAAATACCTCGATCTGACGCTGCCAGATCCCGAGGCCAATTTAGCCCTGGATGAAACCCTGCTGGCAGAGTGCGAACAAAACCCTGTCCATGAGGTCTTACGTATCTGGGAACCGCAAACTTATTTTGTGGTCCTGGGCGCCTCAAACCAGCCCGAATTGGAGACCTTTATGGAAGCCTGTACGCAGGACAAAATCCCTGTCCTGCGGCGTGTCAGTGGCGGCGGCACGGTGTTGCTTGGGCCGGGTTGTCTGTGTTTTACGCTGATACTGCGTATTCCTGTCACGGGCCCTTTGTCGCAGATTAAAACCAGTAATCAGTCTATTTTAGAGAAAATCCGCTCTGCCCTTCCCTTTCCGGTACAGATCCAGGGTTGTACCGACCTGTCCCTGAACGATAAAAAATTCTGCGGCAGCGCCCAGCGCCGACTACGCCACAGCCTCCTTTTTCATGGGAGTTTCTTGCTGACCATGGATATCCGTAAAATAGAACGTTACCTTAGGCCACCTTCACGTCAGCCGGCATATCGGCAAGGACGCACGCACCACGACTTTTTAATGTCTTTTCCGTTGGAAAGTCTGGAACTGAAAAAAATGCTACAAAGTGTCTGGGGGGCAAAGGTTAAAGACTAATCCAATGTTCCAGGTAGCTTTCTGGCGTCACGATTTCTCCTTTTATTCCCAATGTTTTTTCTGCTTCTGTGAGCGCGCGCATTTCACGCACTTGGGTATCCTTGTCGGTCATGTCGAAACAGCATTGAATGAGTCTGTATCTGCCGGTGGACCGATGCGCCGCCACAAAGTCCACTTCGGTTCCGGATGGAGTGCTGTAATAAAAGACTTCGTTGCCCTGGCGCCGCAGATCTAAATAGATTAGGTTTTCAAACAGACGACCATAACGATCTTGTTGATCGAAGGAGTGCGCAGTATATAGTCCCGGATCAACGGCATAGATTTTTCGCGGGTAAATGTTGCGCTGGCGATAGGATGACGTAAACAAGGGTACAGGAAAGGCCAGATAACTATCTTCGATGTACGCAAGATAGTTGTGAATGGTGGTTTTGCCCACCTTGTTCCCCATACTTTTAAGGTGCCGCAGGTGTTTATTGACTGAAAATGGAGCTCCCGGTGTTTGTAGCAGGGTCTGTACAATATTTTTAACCAGTTCAATGTGTTTCACTTTATGGCGTTCCACAATATCGCGGAAAATGACGCTCTGCACATAGTTCTGCAGCAGTGCTATTCTTTGCGGGTTTGAGATCGGCAAAGTTTCTGGAAACCCGCCCGCAGTTAAGAAATCACGCAGATATTTTTTTAACTGGTCGTGTTGTTTCGCCGTACGCAACGTGGTGCCGGTTGAAGCGCTCCTGGCTCTAAGATATTCTTCAAAGCTATACGGCCAAACCTCAACCGCCATCGATCGGCCACGCAGCGATGTTGAAATTTCTTTACTCAACATCTTGGATGAGGAACCGGTGATGTAGATATGCATTTTTGCCTGGTCGTGCAGACGCCGAAGCACCAACGGCCATTGACTGACGTTTTGAATCTCGTCAAAAAACATGTGACAGGCTTGCTCATGGTGCTCGGGAAACAACTCGTAATAAGCTTTGACCAGCTCACCCAACTTCAGGGCGGTCATGGGAAGTAGACGCTCATCTTCGAAATTGATGTAAAGAATCTGCTCCATCGGCACACCCTGCTTTAAAAGATCGAGAATATTCTGGTACATGAAAAAAGTTTTACCCGCACGCCGCATGCCCATGGCCACGTGGATTTTGTTGGGAATCTTATGGAAGGCCAGATTGCGTCGCACCAGGCCCGTCGGAAGTTTGTCTCTGAATTCTCTGATCAGCGTTTCAACCAACGTGTTCACAAAAATATCCTTCCCTATAAGGATATTTTATAAACAATTTATCCTTTTATACAAGGACAATTTACCTACCGGCGTGGTTTGTTATTTTCACAGGGTTATTCCAAATAAATCGGACTAAATCACTATTGTTTTTGTATCTATTTATGTAAATTCCACAAATACTACCTTATAATCCCATTTTTTAGCGATACTCATCTTAATACTAGCCGATTCAAAGCAGACTAAGTTGGTCTGAATTGCTAAAATTTGACATGATGAGCTGGCAAAGGAGTCTTTATTATGCGCTACACGACTAAAACGGAATACGGCCTTGTGTGTCTTTTGTATATGGCCAAAAAGATGCCCGACTATGTTGTGACCATCAAAGAAATTGTGCAAACCGAAAATTTTTCAGAAAGTTACATTGAAAAAATATTTCAGACCCTGCGCGGAGCCAATATCGTAACCTCACATAAGGGCAAAAACGGCGGTTATGCCCTGACACGCCAGCCCTCTGAAATTACACTCAAGGTGGTGATCGAAGCACTTGAAGGGCACACCTTTGATGTATATTGCGAACCCGAAACGCGCGAAGGCATTGTATGCAATCACTTTTGCATGTGCGGCGTGCGTCCCATCTGGACCCGGACCAAACAAATGCTGGATCAGCTTTATGATTCGATTACGCTGGCCACACTGGCGGGCAGCGAATCTGAAGTACGGCAAAAGGTTCTGGTCGCCTAAGGATTGATATGACTGACAAAGACGATATTCTGGCCGCGCTCGCACAGGTCAAAGACCCCGACCTTGGACGGGACATTGTTGCGCTTGGTTTTGTTAAGGATCTGCGCGTGTGTGGCACGCACGCTGCTTTTACCCTGGAACTCACCACGCCCGCCTGTCCGGTGCGTGAAACACTTAAAGAAGAAGCCCGCCGCGCAGTTTTGTCTGTCTCCGGCATCACGCAAGTTGAGGTCACCTTGACCGCCCAGGTACGCCCCAGTCGGCGGCCCGCCGACACTTTGCTGCCCCATGTGAAGCACCTGATTGCCATTGGCAGCGGCAAGGGTGGCGTGGGCAAATCAACCATCAGCAGCAATGTGGCCGTGGCCTTGGCCAAACTGGGAGCCAAAGTGGGTTTGATGGATGCCGATATCTATGGCCCCAGCATTCCGCGCCTGATGGGCGCCTACGAGACCGAACAAACCCAGCAAGGTCGGCTCTTTCCGGCACTGGCACACGGCGTCAAAGTGATCTCCATGGGCATGCTGCAGCCCAAAGGCGAAGCGGTTTTGTGGCGTGGCCCCATGCTCGCCAAGATGATCGATGAATTTTTAGGCAACGTGGAATGGGGTGAACTTGATTACCTGATCATCGACCTGCCGCCAGGCACCGGTGATGTTTCTTTAAGTTTGTGTCAAAAAGTGCCTTTAAGCGGAGCGGCCATTGTCAGCACGCCGCAGGATCTGGCTTTTGAAATTGCCCAAAAAGCCTTGCAGCTTTTTCAAAAGTTGCGTACACCTGTCTTGGGCCTGATCGAAAACATGAGCGGTTTTACCTGTTCGCATTGCGGCACACACGAAGATATCTTTGGCCTTGGGAATACCGAAACCCAAGCCCGCGCGCTGGGGCTGCCGTTCCTGGGCAAGGTGCCTCTGACCCACGACCTGTGCCGTTATTCCGACCAGGGCCTGCCCATCGTGACGGCTGCGCCCGACTCCCCCGCCGCACAGGCCTTGCTGCATGTGGCAGAAAATCTGGTGGCTGAAGTCAGCCGCCTGGCATTAGGCGAAAGCGCTCAAAGACCTTGTCCGCAAAAAGTGGCCCTTTCTCTTGACCAACGGCAATTACAGATCATTTGGAATGACGGCGAGCCGACTCGATTTGAGGCGGTCGACCTGCGTTATGCCTGCCGTTGCGCCCGCTGTGTCAGTGAGACCAGCGGCAAACGTACGCTTGTCCGTAGCGATATTTCGGCCGACTTGCGTGTTTTGGCCGCGGATCAGGTAGGCCACTATGCCTTACGCCTGCGTTTTAGCGACCAGCATGACCAGGGGCTGTACACCTATGATTACCTGCGGGAACTCATGACTTATGCATAAAGCTTGCTCGATATATAATAGTGGACTAAAAGAGGAGGACTAAGGTGAAAGGCACTGATGTATTGCTGGATCAGGACTATAAATACGGTTTTGTCACCGATATTGAAACCGATACCATTCCGGCTGGCTTAAACGAAGATATTGTGCGCCTGATCTCACGCAAGAAAAATGAGCCCGCGTTTATGCTTGAGTGGCGCCTTAAAGCCTACCAGCGCTGGCTGACCATGACCGAACCCGCGTGGCAGCGCGTGCATTATCCGCAAATTAATTTTAACGATGTGGTGTATTACTCGGCCCCCAAGAAAAAAGGCGACGGCCCCAAGAGCCTCGACGAAGTTGATCCCGAGTTGTTACGCACTTACGAAAAACTGGGCATCCCGCTGCAGGAACAAAAAATGCTGGCTGGCGTGGCCGTAGACGCCGTGTTTGACAGTGTGTCAGTGGCCACCACTTTTAAAAAGAAACTCGAAGACGCCGGAGTCATTTTTTGTTCGTTTTCCGAAGCCATCCAGAAACATCCCGACCTGATAAAGAAATACATGGGTTCGGTGGTGCCGCACAGCGACAATTTTTATGCCGCCCTTAACGCCGCTGTCTTTAGCGACGGATCTTTTGTGTACATTCCTAAAGGCGTACGCTGCCCGATGGAACTTTCGACCTATTTCCGCATCAATGCCGCCGACACCGGCCAGTTTGAACGCACGCTGATCGTGGCCGACGAAGGCAGTTATGTCAGCTACCTAGAAGGCTGCACGGCTCCCAAGCGCGACAAAAACCAGTTGCATGCCGCCGTCGTTGAACTGGTGGCCCTGGGCAACGCCGAAATCCGTTACGCCACCGTGCAAAACTGGTACGCGGGCGACAAGCAAGGCAAGGGTGGCATCTATAACTTTGTGACCAAACGCGGCAAGTGCGCGGGCGCACACTCTAAAATTTCATGGACCCAGGTCGAAACCGGTTCGGCGATCACCTGGAAATACCCCGGCGTGATTCTGCAGGGCGATTATTCCACGGGCGAGTTTTATTCGGTTGCGCTCACCAATAATTATCAGCAAGCCGATACCGGCACCAAAATGCTGCACATCGGCAAGCACACCAAAAGCACCATTGTCTCTAAAGGCATCTCTGCCCGATTTGGCGAAAACACCTACCGCGGACTAGTAAAAGTATCTCCTAAAGCCGAAGGCGCACGCAACTATACCCAGTGCGATTCGCTGCTGATCGGCGATCGTTGCATTGCCAATACCTTTCCGTACATAGAAGTCGACAATCACAGCGCCCGAGTCGAACACGAGGCCACCACTTCCAAGATCAGCGAAGAACAGCTTTTTTATTGTCAGCAGCGTGGCCTGTCGGCCGAAAACGCCGTGTCGATGATCATCAGTGGTTTTTGCAAAGAAGTGTTTAACAAGCTGCCAATGGAGTTTGCCGTTGAAGCCAACAAATTGTTGGGTGTGAGTTTAGAAGGAAGTGTGGGGTAAATTGTACGTCATACCCACCCTAAAGATTGGGAGGAGTGCTTGCTATGTTAGAAGTTAAAGATTTGCGCGTAAGTATCGAAGATAAAGAAATTCTCAAGGGTTTAAGCCTTTCGGTGCGGGCAGGCGAAGTGCATGCCATCATGGGTCCCAACGGGTCCGGTAAAAGCACTTTGGCGCGCGCCATTGCGGGCCATCCGTCTTACACAGTCACGGGCGGCAGTATCCGCTATGACGGCCAGGATCTTTTGGCGCTGGCGCCCGACGAACGCGCCCGGGCGGGCGTCTTTTTAGCCTTTCAATACCCGGTAGACATCCCCGGCGTCGGCAACAGTTATTTTTTACGCGCCGCGCTCAACGAAGTCCGCAAACATCGTGGCCAGCGCGAACTTGACGCCATGGAGTTTCTCGATTTGATTAAAGGAAAAATCAAGGAACTCGACATGGATCCCGAGCTGTTAAAACGCCCGGTGAACGAGGGGTTTTCGGGCGGTGAAAAAAAACGCAATGAAATTTTGCAAATGACTTTGCTGGAACCCAAACTGGCCTTACTCGACGAAACCGATTCGGGCCTGGACATTGACGCGTTGCGCATTGTGGCCGACGGCGTCAATCGCCTGCGCAACCCCCAGCGCGCCATTGTGGTGGTGACCCATTATCAACGGCTTTTAAATTACATTGTGCCCGATTATGTGCACGTATTGGTCGAAGGCCGCGTGGTTAAATCGGGTGGCAAGGAACTGGCGCTGCAACTTGAAGCCCAGGGGTATGACTGGGTCAAACCCCAAACCGTTGCGGCTCATTAAAAAAGGAACCCTGCCCCATGCCAAGCGCTTCAAGTCTTATCAGCCCCAAAGAACATTACCTGGCCCGTGCACAGCAACAAACGGATACCGACCTGCCGCCCTGGCTGCACAACCAGCGCAAAACTGCGGCCCTACAGCTTCGGTCGCTAGACTTTCCCAGCCCGCGTGAAGAAGCCTGGAAATACACCAACGTCGCCACCCTCTCCAAGATTTGTTATGAATTGCCCAGCGTTGCGCCCTTAACCCAGGAACAAACTGCCACCTTTCGCGCGGCTTGCTTTGATCCGCAAAGTTGGAATCGTCTGGTCTTTATCAACGGACATTTTGCGCCCGAATTTTCACGTTTCGAAACGCTTCCCGCCGCTGATGGATTTTTAGGTCCGTTAAAACAAGCCTTGCAAAATGCGGACGAATCACGGCGTATGGAGCCGTATTTGGGCCAGGGCATCACGCCTGACGAACACCTTTTTGCCGCGTTGGGAAGCGCCTTGTGGCAAGATGGGTTTTATCTGCGTCTGGCACCAGACAAGGTGCTTAAAAATCCGGTGCATGTGATTCACCTGGGTAGCACAGGCAGCCCCGTGCTGCCGCACCCCTTATGGGTTTCGCGTCATCTCATCCGCCTTGAGCGCGGCAGCAAGGCCACTGTGTTTGAAACCTACCTGTCGCTGCCCTCCGAAAGCGGTCTGACCCTGGCCTGCAGTGAAGTGCAGCTTGATGCTGGCGCAAACCTGGAGCACGTTAAACTTCAGATCGAAGCCCCGCAAACGGATCATATTTCGAGCGCCTCTGCCTGCCTTGGCCGCGACAGCCAATACCAGCTGCTCACCTTGAGCGCTGGCAGCCATCTGGCGCGTCAAAACCTGCGTGTGCGGCTTGACGCCGAAGGGGCCAATGCCCAGATACGCGGTCTGGATCTATTGCACGGTCAGCAACACGCCGATAACCACCTGCTGATCGACCACGCCAAACCCAATGGCAGCAGCCAACAATTTTTTAAAGGCGTCCTGGCAGACAGCGCGCATCTGGTCTTTACCGGACGCATTCATGTGCATCCGGACGCTCAAAAAACCAATGCGTATCAGCTGAACAAGCACCTGCTGCTTTCAGAAAAAGCTGGCGTCGACAGCCGTCCGCAGCTTGAAATCTTTGCCGATGATGTGCGTTGCACGCACGGGGCCGCCATCGGACAGCTCGATGACGAAATGTTGTTTTACTTAAAATCGCGCGGCCTGCCCGAAAACATCGCCCGCAAGATGCTGACCCTTGGCTTTGCCCACGATGTCTTGGAAAACATTAACGATGCCAACATGAAGGCACGCCTTGAAACCGTATTAAGCGACCAGCTGCAGAAGTTGACCCACGACCGTTAAACCTATGTCTGCCCTTGCCAAGCCGCTTTCTACCCCGCCCAGCCCGGCCCCACAAAGCGAGTGGAATGTGGAGGCAGTGCGGGTTGATTTTCCAATCTTGTCAACACGCGTGTACAACCGTCCGCTGATTTATTTTGACAACGCTGCCACAACGCAAAAACCTCTGGTGGTCGTGGACGCCATCAGCAATTACTACCTGTATGGCAACGCCAATATCCACCGCGGCGTGCATTACTTAAGCGAAAAAGCCACCGATGCCTTTGAAACCGTACGTCACCAGGTTCAAACATTTATAGGCGCCCGATCCGCAAACGAAATTGTGTTTGTGCGTGGCGCCACCGAGGGCTTAAACCTTTTGGCGGCCACGTTGGGGCGTACGCGCGTCAAGAGCGGCGACGAAATTTTAATTTCCATCATGGAGCACCACTCCAACATTGTGCCCTGGCAGTTGCTGTGCGAGCAGACCGGCGCGCGCCTGGTGGTCATTCCGATGCATGCCAACGGCGAACTGGATCAGGCGGCTTTTGAAAAACTGCTTACGCCGCGCACGCGCATCCTGGCGCTGACCCACGTGTCTAATTCAATCGGCAGCATCAATCCGGTCAAACACATGATTCAGCTGGCCCACCGTCAAAACACGGTCGTCATCCTGGATGCGGCCCAAAGCGTGGCGCACATGCCCATCGATGTTCAGGACCTTGATTGTGACTTTATGGTGCTTTCGGGCCACAAACTTTATGGTCCCACGGGTATCGGCATGCTGTACGGCAAGGGAAGCCTGCTTGACTCGCTGCCACCCTATCAAAGCGGCGGCGACATGATCAGCAGCGTGCGCATTGAAAAATCAACCTTTCACAAAGCACCTCAAAAATTTGAGGCGGGCACGCCGCACATTGCAGGTGTGCTGGGCCTGGGAGCCGCCCTGGACTATCTCACCCGGCTGGGCATGGCTGCCATAGCCACCTACGAAAACAGTCTACTCGCGTATGCCACCCAGGTGCTGACCGGAATCCCGCATCTGCGCATCATCGGCCAGGCCAGGGAAAAATCGGGCATTATCTCGTTTACCATCGACGATGTACACCCGCATGACATTGGCACCATCCTGGACCGATCGGGCATTGCCATCCGCGCCGGACACCATTGCACCATGCCCCTGTGGGAAAGTCTGGGCATCGTCGCCACCGCCCGCGTATCCCTGGGCTTGTACAACACACCCGGTGAAATTGACCATTTGGCCGAAACCCTGAACGGCGTACGAAAGGTGATGGGCTTATGAACGAACTGCGCGAACTTTATCAGGAAATGATTCTGGACCATAACAAGCAGCCACGTAACTTTTATGCCCTGCCCGGCGCCACGCATGTGCTCGAAGGTTATAACCCGCTCTGTGGGGACAAACTTAAATTGTATTTACAAGTCGAGAACGGAAGCGTGCGCGACATTAGTTTTGAAGGCTCGGGTTGCGCCATATCCAAAGCTTCCGCCTCCATGATGACAGATGCCATCAAGGGCCAAAGCGTCGAAGCAGCCCTGGCCCTGTTTGAACAGTTCCACGCCATGTTAAGCGGAAAAGCAGATGCAGCCCCTGAATCATTGGGCAAATTAAAGGTGTTTTCGGGCGTCAATGAGTTTCCGGCCCGCGTCAAATGCGCCACCCTGGCCTGGCATACGCTCAAGTCTGGTCTGGTAGGGGCCCACGGATCCGTCACCACCGAGGACGAAGGCTAAACCCATGGCCAACCATGAAAATGTAACGCTCGTGCGCGACTGCGAAGCCACCGAGATTCCTTTTGGCCACAAGACAAAACTGGTCAAGGGCACCGATGTCACTATTACCCAGGCCCTGGGCGATACCTTTACCGTGATGACGGCTTACGGCGGTCTGGCGCGGATCGAGGCCAAAGACGCCGATGCGCTTGGAAAAAACAATCCCCCGGCCGCGATAGCATCTGCACCGGTTGAAAAAAGTTCCGGCGAGATTCCTCAAAAACCCTTGCAGGATTTAATCTGGGATCAGTTGCGCAGTTGTTACGATCCCGAAATTCCGGTGAACATTGTGGACCTTGGGCTCATTTACAAAAATCAACTCGATCCTTTGCCCGGTGGACAATACAAGGTATCCATTGATATGACCCTGACTGCACCCGGTTGCGGCATGGGCGACATCATCAAGGGTGAAGCCGAAGGTAAGATCCGTAACCTGCCGGGTGTGGCCGAAGTCTGTATCAATATGATCTTTGAACCGCAGTGGGACCGCAACATGATGAGTGACGCCGCCAAGCTTGAGTTGGGGATACTTTAATCCGATCTTTCTAAAGTTGCGTATTTACTTTTGTAATCGAAAATCTCTACAATAAAAAAATCAAACCTTAGGGGGCAATCATGAAAAAAGATAAGTTGTTACTCGCATCCTTGGCTGGTTTATTGGCCGTGGGTGTGTCTGCCAAAAGCCTGTACGCCATGGGTGAGAAACCGGTAGATGCTGGAAAAAGCGACACCGCCAAGGAAAAAGCCAGTTGCCAAAGCAAGGACGGCTGCAACGGCAAGATGAGCTGCGGCAAAGATGGCTGTCAGGGTAAAGACAGTTGTAGCGGCAAGGAAAGCTGCAAGGGCAAGGAATCTTGTCAGGGCAAATCAAGCTGCAAAAGTAGCGGTAGCAGCAGCTCAAGCTCAAGTACTGGATCCGGCACTACAAAAAAGTAAATCGACTAAAGTCGTTCAACTCCCCCAGGGCCCTCTGGTACAATCACCGCAGGTTACCCTGGGGAAAGTTTGACTATGAAAAAATTTATTGAGCTCCCTTATCTTGGATTTGGCATTGGCCTTCGGCCCAAACATTTTAAAGACTTTTTAGACCACTCTCCCGCCATTGACTGGCTAGAAATTATTTCGGAAAACTTTATGTTCGACGGCAGCCGCGCGCTGTACTTCCTTGACCAGATTCGCGAGCGCTATCGGGTAGTACCGCATGGCGTGTCGCTGTCGATCGGTTCTTCTGACGATCTGGATTGGGACTATTTGGAACGCTTAAAAAATCTGGTGGCGCGCGTCAATCCGCCCTGGTTTTCGGATCACCTGTGCTGGAGCCAGCACAAGGGTGCGCATATGCACAACTTACTGCCCCTGCCTTACACGCCCAAAGTGGCTGACTACGTGGCCGGGCGCATCCGCATGGTGCAGGATTTTATCGGCAAACCGTTTATCATCGAAAATGTTTCAAGCTATGTGGAGTTTACCGGCTCCACCATGCCCGAGTGGGAGTTTTTAACCCGTGTGGCTGAAAAAGCCGACTGCGGCATTTTGCTGGACGTCAATAATGTTTTTGTTTCGGCCAGCAACCACCACTTTGACGCGCATACCTACTTTAACGCTGTGCCGCCCGAACGCGTCATTCAGTACCATGTGGCCGGACACCGCGACAAAGGCACTTTTCTGTTCGACTCTCACGATCAGACCATTCGCGACGAAGTCTGGTCGCTGTACCGCGATGTGATTCCGCGCTTTGGTGAGGTATCACTTTTGATCGAACGCGACGACCACATTCCACCGCTGGCAGATCTGGTCGATGAGCTTAACATCGCGCGCCAAATTTATGAAAACATTGTCTCCCCTGCCATTAGCCACACCTGAAGCCCCGGCGGAGTTGCGTGCGCTGCAAACCTGGTTTGCGCAGGCGGTGACCCTGCCCGCAAGCACAGACAAAGCGCAAGCCGCCGCAAGACTTTCGGATCAGTATCTGACCGCCTCTCAAACCATGAGTCCGCGCGAACGCCTCGATGTTTACGTGTCAGACTATTGGTCGCGCTGCATGGATTCGCTAGCGGAAGATTTTCCGGGCCTGCTGCACCTGCTCGGCGGAAAGCTGGCTTTTCAAGGTTACCTTGAAAAATACCTGATGGCATACCCATCGCGCACATATACGCTGTATCACCTGGGAGAAAAACTGCATGAATTTATGCTCCAAAATTATCGTGAGCCGAACCGCGACATGGTTCTTGATGACATTGCTTATGAGTGGGCACGGGTCTGGGCTTTAATCGCGCCTACCTCTACGCCTTTTGATCCCGCTCCATTCAGCCCCGCGCAACAATCTAAACTGGCCGAAATTCCTTTAACCTTTCAGCCGTCTGTCACCTTGCTTGAACTGGGTTGCGATGTGCGCCCGCTGCGCCTGGCCAAAGAAAATCCGGCCCTGCCCCCACCCCAAAAAACCGCTTTAATCGTTTACCGCCAAAACCACAACGTGTGCAACATGCTTATTGACCCCTCATTTTTAACACTGTTAAAAATGCTGCAAAGCGGCAAAACCCTGTCCGAAGCCAGCCCCTTGACCGCAGCGCTTTTAACCCCAAAACAAAGCGCCAAATTACTTAAACAGGTTAGCAACTGGTTTCAGACTGCGGTGAGTGAAGGGTGGCTAAGCCAGCCTGTCTTTTAAAACCTTTTTCTCGTTTTTAATAATCTTCTCTGCTTTTTGCGTCATTTAGCATGGCATACATTTTGATACCTCCCCGATCAGGAGGTGCACTCATGAACAAACCCATTGCCAAACCCAAACCCGTGCCTATGGTGTATGCCTGCTCGGGTTGCTCCAACGTGGCCCAGCTGGCCAATGACATTGCCGTTGGCTTCGATCGTGAAGGCTTTGCCGAAATGGGTTGCCTGACCGGCGTTTGCGCCGAGATCGCGGAGCACGTCCAAAAAGTCAAAGGCGCCAGACGAATTATCGCCATCGATGGTTGTCCCTTAAACTGCACCCAAAAATGCCTGGGCCGCATCGGTATTACGCCCACCTGGCATTTTACCCTGACGCAGGATCAAGACCAGAAATCCCATGCCGATTTTGAGACCTATGATATCGAACGCGTCAAAGGCAATATCCAAACTTCGGTGGAACTTCAAATGGAAGCGCTGGCAGGAGCAGATGGGTTCTACGAATAATTGTTTTTTTGAAGTTTTTTGAAGCACAAAAAAACCCCCGCCTTAATAAGGCGGGGTTCGCGCGCTGTGATTTCCCATATTCTTTGAAGCCTCACTCTCTGACCTTGACTTTAAGCGCCTCTGCCCTGGGTTCGAACAACTTGGGGAGGGTTACCTTAAGCACACCCTGATGGTATTCGGCCTGGGCCTTGCCTTCCTGAACCAGCTTGGGCAAGCGGATTACTCTTTCAAAGGTTCCGCACCTGATTTCCTTAACATAAAAATTCCGATCCTAAAAAGAGAAGCAACTTGAGTGCCAGTCTGATTCTGAAGCGGATTCCCGGTTTTAATAATTTTTTACGAATGTCATAAGGACACCGTGCCACCCAAAAGCTCGCCCGCTATATGCGCATTAGGGCATTATTGTAGCTTGAAATGGATACTTATCCGGGGAGATCCTTCAATAAAACAGGTTCTAACTTCGTCCAAACTACCCCAGCAACCTCAACAACGTGCGCACCCCAAAACCCGTGGCGGTTTTGTCCATGTAATCGAAAACACCTTCGTTTTCCATGCCGGGGCCGGCAATGTCGAGATGTGCCCAATGCGTTTTTTCAACAAATTCCTGCAAAAATGCGGCGGCAGAAATGGTTCCGGCCAGGCCACTGTCAGAATTGTTCATCAAGTCGGCATACTTGGACTTAAGCAGTTTTTTGTAAGCCTTATCGAGTGGCAACTGCCAGTAACGTTCCCCGGCCCGCTCGGCAGCCTGCATAATTTGATCGGCGGTGGCCTGATGGTTGGTCATCAATCCGGCACGGTAGGTTCCCAGGGCGGTGCGACAGGCTCCGGTCAGCGTCGCCAGGTCCACCATGTATTTGGGTTTGTAGGTGCGGGCTGTATACGTAAGCGCATCGGCCAGCACCAGGCGGCCTTCGGCGTCGGTGGAATTAATTTCGACGGTTTTGCCGTTTAAGGCTTTAAGAATATCCCCCGGCGTGTAGGCATGGCCACTGGGCATGTTTTCAGAAAGCGCCATCACGCCGATGACATTTTCCTTGGGCTTAAGTTCGCTGATGGCCAGCATGGCCCCCAGCACTGCCGCTGCGCCAGCCATGTCCATCTTCATGTCGCGCATCTTGGTAGAGGGCTTGATGCTGATTCCGCCGGTGTCAAAAGTAATCCCCTTGCCCACAAAAGCGACCGGTGGATTTTTCTGGTTGTGGCGGTATTCCAGCACCAGCATGTAAGCCGGGTTGTCACTGCCCTGGGCCACACCGCAAAAACAACCGGCGCCCATTTTTTTAAGCTGCGCGGTGTTAAATACTTTAAGCGTCATGCCCGGACGTCTGGCAATCTTGCGGGCCTTTTCTAAAAAGGCGTCGGGCGTGACATGGTTGCGCGGGCCGTTGACAAGATCGCGGGCAAAGTTGGTGGCGGAGCCGTAAACGGTTCCGCTGCGTATACCCTGGTTAAGCGCTTTCTGCGTGGAGGCGTGCGCACTCACTAACGCGACTGTCTCGATGGGGCGGTCTGCGTCCTCATCATCGGTTTCCTTTTTCTTAGTAAAGGCATCATATTTGTAATGCGCCAACAGACAGGTTTCGGCAACTTTGTGGGCGGCCTCGGCCAGGGGCCATTTGCTTTCTTCAATCGCCAGATGCCCCAGTGCCAGATGCGCAACCCTTAAGCGCCTGGCCAGCGTGATCACCTGATGCACGGCCTGGCGCAGTTTTTCGTCATCATATTCTTTGCGCAGTCCCAGGTTCATGATCAGCACACGTGTGGCGGCGGCTTTTTTGCTTGTATAAAACCAGTAACCACTGCCCTTGCGGGCCAGATCTCCTTGTTTTATTCCGGTCTGCAAAGCACCTCCCAGTGTCCGATCCAGCGCCGCCAGCTCGGGCGGAAGTGTTTTGGCATCTTTAAATACCGCCACCGCCAACAGGTCACATTTAACTTTGGCAAGCGGCGCAATCTGCGATTTTATTTGCATGGCATCTCCTTCTTGAAAACATGGACAACATGTTCAGTGACGGATTGCAACGGCAGACGCTGGGCATCTTTTTCAGTGCGTTTTTTAAATTCCACATAGCCTTCTGAAAGCGTTTTTCCCACCGTGAGGCGATAGGGAATACCCAGTAGATCAGCATCCTTAAACTTGACTCCGGCGCGTTCATCACGATCGTCATACAGCACATCAACTCCTGCCCCAGAAAGTGCCGCATAAAGCAGCTCGCCGGTTTCATGCTGGGCCGGGTCGCTTACGTTGGCCACCGTCAGAATGATCTCAAAAGGCGCCAGGGGCTGGGGCCAGATGATGCCAAAAGCATCGTGGTTCTGCTCAATGGCCGCAGCGGCGGTGCGCCCGATGCCGATGCCGTAACAGCCCATGATGTAAGGTTTGGCCGCGCCATCTTGATCCAAAAATGTGGCTCCCATGGCCTGGCTGTATTTATTTCCCAATTTAAAAATATGTCCCACTTCGATACCGCGCGTAGATTCAAAACGACCACGGCCGCATTTGCCGCAGCCATCACCCTTGCCCACCTGGCTGATGTCAGCCCACAAGTCTGGCTTAAAATCGCGCCCCAGCGCCACATGGGCCACATGGTAATCAGTTTTATTGGCACCCGTCACGCCGTCGGCAATGCTGCGGATGGAGTGATCTGCCAAAATTTTGACGCGCTGTTTAAGACCCACCGGCCCGGCATAACCCACCTGGGCCCCGGTAACGGCCTGCACTGTGGCCGGATCTGCCAGGCGCAGGCTGCTGTCTTGCGCTGCCTGGCGCAAGGCCACCTCGCTAAGCTGCAGGTCGCCACGCAGCAGCACCAGCACCACTTCTTTGCCTTCGTAGACCAGACTTTTGATAAAGCGCGTCGACGGAACTTTAAGAAAAGATTCTACGTCTTCAATGGCGCCAGCGCCGGGCGTGTGTACTTCTGCCATCGTGGGCACCGCAGCGCGATCTGGTTCGTGAAGCCCTTCGAGAAAAGCGTGCTTGCCCAGCGCCGCCTCGACATTGGCGGCATACTGGCAGTTCGGGCAAAACAAAATTTCGCCTTCGCCGGTATCGGCCAGCACCATAAACTCATGGCTGCTGCTGCCGCCAATATTACCGGTGTCGGCTTCGACCACTTTAAAGGCCAGACCGCAGCGTTCAAAAATGCGGCTGTAGGTTTGCCGCATGATTTCATAGGTTTCATCCAACGATGTCAACGAAGCATGAAAACTATAGGCGTCTTTCATTTGGAATTCGCGTCCGCGCATCACACCAAAGCGCGGGCGGATCTCGTCGCGGAATTTGGTTTGAATCTGGTACAACAAAAGCGGTAACTGGCGGTAGCTTTTAACGCTGCCCCGCACCATGGCCGTAATGACTTCTTCGTGGGTGGGGCCATAACAAAACTCACGCCCGGCGCGGTCTTTGATGCGTAGCAGTTCCTTGCCGTATTGCTCCCAGCGGCCCGACTCCTGCCACAGCTCGGCGGGTATCACCGAAGGCATAAAAACCTCTTGCCCACCAGCACGGTTCATTTCTTCGCGCACAATCTGGGCCACCTTTTGAAATACCCGCTGCCCAAGGGGCAAATACGAATAAATACCGGCGGCCTCTTTACGGATCATCCCGGCCCGCAGCATCAGGCGGTGGCTTTCGACCTCGGCATCGGCCGGGGTTTCTTTAAGCGTGGGCGCAAGCAAACGTGAAAATCTCACAAACTTAAGTATAATAGAAGCCCAATTAAGTCTGCTAACCCGGATTATTCACGCATATGAAGCGGACACCTACACACGGGAGCCCGCTACGAGTAAAGTATGAATAGTGCGGGATAAAGGAGTTTTTATGCTTCAGCGTGGCAAACAACTATATGAAGGCAAAGCTAAAAAAGTATTTGAAGTGCTGGGTGACCCCAGCAAGGTCATTCAGTCGTACAAAGACGATGCCACCGCTTTTAACGCCCAAAAACGCGGCACCATTGTCGGCAAGGGCATTGTCAACGCCAAGATGTCGGCCATGCTGTTTCAGTTGCTGACCCAAAAAGGGGTTCAAAACCATTTTATCGAACTTTTAAATGACACCGATCTGCTGACCTACCGCGTCGAAATTGTGCCGCTAGAAGTGGTGATCCGTAACACCATGGCAGGCAGTCTGGCGAAACGCCTGGGTATCGCCGAAGGCACCCCGCTTAAGACCCCCATTTACGACCTGCATTATAAGGTAGACGCGCTCGAGGATCCGCTCGTCACCGAATACCAGGCCGAAGCCCTGGGTTGGGCCACCCGTCCGGAACTCGACCGCATCCGCAGCATGGCGCTTAAAGTTAATCAGATTCTGCTGGGGTTTTTTGATTCAATCGGCATCAAGCTGGTGGACTTTAAGCTGGAGTTTGGCCGTATGCCCAATGGCGAAATTATTCTGGCCGATGAAATTTCACCGGACACCTGCCGTTTTTGGGACAAAAAAACCAACGAAAAACTGGACAAGGACCGCTTTCGGCGTGACTTGGGAAATGTAGAAGGCGCTTATCAGGAAATGCTTAGCCGGGTGTCGGGGGTCTTGAGCAGCGCGAAGATTTAAACAACATGATTTCTAAAACCTCGCCCACCACCGCTATCTTTTTAAGCGGCGGCGTTGACTCGGCTGTGGCAGGCTACCTGTTAAAGCAAGCCGGCCACAAACTGCTTGGGGTCATGCACTACCACTGGCCCGAATCGCGTTGCTGTAGCACGGCAGGCTGTGCCAATGCCGAGGCCGTGGCAGCTTTTTTAGGCATTCCTTTTAAGAGCATTGACGTCATACCAGAGTTCACCCGCAGCGTGGTGCAACCCTACGTTGACGCGTATCTGCAGGGCGAAACTCCTAACCCCTGCACCGACTGCAATCCACGGATTCGCTTTGGCCTGACGGTCGACAAGGTGATGCAAAGTTTTCCGGCGGTCAAAACTGTGGCCACCGGACACTATGCCCGCATTCAGAAAAACGGAGATCGCTACCTGCTGCTTAAAGGCAGCGATCCCACCAAAGACCAGTCTTACATGCTGTATGCCTTGTCGCAGACCCAGCTGGAGCGCACCGTGTTTCCGCTGGGGGAACTTAAAAAGAGTGCTGTGCGTGAAATTGCCCGCAGCCAGAACATCCCCGCCGCTCACAGCCCCGACAGCCAGGACGTGTGTTACGCCACGCGCGGCCACGCCCAGTTTGTGCGTGACTATACCCGTGGGCAGGGGCTGCCCCCCGGCCCGATTGTCGATGACCATGGAAAAGAACTGGGCGCTCACGAAGGCATCTATCAATTTACAATTGGCCAGCGCCGGGGACTTAAAGTAGCCCTGGGTGAAGCGGCCTACGTCAGCCATATCGACGCTCATGGCCAGACCGTGACGCTAAGCCCGCGCGAAAAACTTTATCACGCACACATGGCGGTGCGTTCGGTGACCTGGTCGGCCATTGAAAGCCTGAATCAAAGCCTGCGGGCGCAGGTCAAAATCCGTTACCAGTCCGAAGCCGCCTGGGCCACGCTGACCCCCGCTGGCGCACACCAGGTTCACGTTAAATTCGACGATGCCCAATTTGCCATGACCCCCGGTCAGCGGGCGGTTTTTTATGACGGCGACGTGGTGCTGGGTGGCGGCATCATAGATGCTATAATTTTCGGTACGTAATTTGTAACCTGTGGGGGAAGGAAATTTACATGCGCAAAGATAATTTTGGTCTCGGACTGATCATTGGAGTCATTGCGGGCGTTGTGGCCGCTCTTTTACTTGCACCGCAAAGCGGCAAGGAAACCCGCCAAACCATCCGGCGTTGGAAAGAAGAACACGAAGACCTGATCGACGGCACCGTCGAGTCTTCAGAGCGCCTGATTGCCAAAACCAAACACAGCATCGAAGCCCTGCTGCATAAATTAAACAGCTACCTCGACCCCAACGGCCACAAAACCCCACAAAGCCGACCGGCCGAAGAACACTCGCACGTCGCTTAGGAGCATCGCCCGTGGATATTCTTGATTCCGTTAAAATTGTGTTTTACTTTGCGCTGACGGTGCTGGCGCTAAGCCTGCTGCCCATTATTTATCAGACCTATCATATTGTGCTTAACGCCCGGCGTATCAGCGACCGCATCGAACTTTTGTCCGATGTACGTGGCTGGGTTGATCTGGCCCGCAAATTCACCAGCGCCTTTCGTCATAAAGGCAAATGAACGGTCCGCAGATCCGCGAAGCCTTTCTCGCATATTTTGAAGGCAAAGATCATCGTCGCCTACCCTCTTCATCGTTGATTCCAAGCGATCCCACTGTGCTGGCCACCATTGCCGGGATGATTCAATTTAAGCCTGTGTTCCAAGGCATCCAGAATCCGCCCCATCCGCGTGTGACCACCGTGCAAAAATGCCTGCGCACCAACGACATCGACAACGTGGGGTTTACCCCGCGGCATCACACCTTTTTTGAGATGCTGGGCAACTTTAGCTTTGGGGACTACTTTAAAAAGGATGCCATTGCCTACGCCTGGGAATTTGTCACCCGCACGCTTGCACTTGATCCCAAACGCTTATGGGCGGCGGTATACAAAGACGATGACGAAGCTTTTGAACATTGGCGGCGCGACATTGGCTTGCCCGAAAATCGCATCGTACGCATGGATGAAAATAATAATTTCTGGTGGTCCGGCCCCACCGGTCCCTGCGGCCCCTGCTCCGAACTGTATTACGACCTCGGCGAAAAGTTTGGAGCCGGAGACCCGGCCAGCAACGAGCAGCGTTTTTTAGAAATCTGGAATCTGGTGTTTATGCAGTTTGAGCAGCATGCCGATGGCAGCCGCACGCCCCTGCCCAAAAAAAACATCGACACCGGTGCCGGGTTGGAACGTCTTGCCATGGTGCTGCAGGGCCAGGAAAGCACTTACGATACCGACCTGCTTAAAACCTTTATGGACGCCCTGCAGGCGTGGATGCCCCCCGCCGGGCAGCGTCAAAAGCGCAGTATTCCAGAGCAGGTCAGTTTGCGCATTGTGGCCGACCATATTCGCGCCGCCACCTATTTTGCCACCGATGGCGTCTGTCCCGAAAATGATGGCCGCGGTTACGTGCTGCGCAAAATCATCCGTCGTGCTGTGCGACACGGTCAGTTGCTGGGAATCAACCGGCCTTTTTTATGCGACCTGGTACCTCTGGTCATTGCGCAGGGACGGCAGGCCTATCCGGAACTTGAGTCGCAAGCCGATAAAACCAAAAAACTTTTGCTGGGCGAAGAAGAACACTTTTTGCACACCTTGCACCAGGGTGAAGAGATTCTTGGCAAACATCTCGCCAGCCAGCGCGGCATCGACGCCGACATGGCCTTTAAGTTATACGATACCTACGGTTTTCCGCTGGAACTGACCGTGGAGATTGCCAAGGAAACCAACACCAATGTAGATGTCGAAGGTTTTAAAAAACTGCTCAACGCCCAGCGCGAACGTTCGCGTCAGGCCGCCGCAGGCGAGGGTATCGAGCATGAAATTCCGTCCGGACGCCACAAAGGCAAGGGCGGCGAAGCATTTGAACCCGAAACTGCTGACGAATTCCACGCCATCAGTCTGCACCATACCGGCACGCACCTTTTGCACGCTGCCCTGCGCCAGACCCTGGGTGCCCATGTGCGCCAGGCGGGTTCGCTGGTACACCCGCGTTACCTGCGTTTTGATTTTACCCACTACAGTCCCATTTCGGCAGCGCAACTTGAACACATTGAAGACCTGGTCAATGAACAGATCCGCGCCGACCAGCCGCTGACTTTTGAGGTGCTACCCCTTAAGCAAGCCCTCGACCGCGGGGCCATGGCTTTTTTTGGCGAAAAATACGGTGACGTTGTGCGCGTGGTGAGCATCCCCGGATACAGCACCGAACTCTGCGGCGGCCATCACGCCCAGCACACGGGCGCCCTGGGCCGTTTTAAAATTGTGCACGAAGGTTCGGCTGCCGCCGGAGTACGCCGCGTCGAGGCGGTGGCCGGAACGCAAAACGTGGCCGCTTATGTGCACGCTGAAATTGCGCGCATCCAGCCGGCCACCGCCGAATTGCTTAAAGATCTGGGCGAAACGCCTGTCTGGCCCGGTCCTGAATCTGATTTACAGGCATGGCATACCTTGTACGAAGCCACCCAAAAAAAACACCAGCAATGGCAAAAAGAAAAACACAAGCAATCTCAAAGCGCCGCCCAATCCAGCGCGCACTGGCAGGCCCGCCAGCTTTTGGAGGCCTGGACCGAGGGATCTTTTTTGGTACGCACCGTGGCCGATGCGGATGTGTCGGTTTTAAAATCGCTGGCAGACGAATTGCTGGCCCAAAAACCCGAGAGTGGCGTGTTCCTGGCAAGTCACGATGCCGTGCGCGTCTACTTTGTGTGCAAATTAGGGGCCCCCTGGGTCAAGGCTGGTTTAAATGCCGGACAGCTCATTGCCCAGGCTGCACAACTGACCGGGGGCAAGGGCGGTGGCAAACCCGACTTCGCCCAGGGTGCTGGCAAAGATCCCGAAAAACTTTCCGAAAGTTTACAGATCATCGCAGCGCGTTTTCAAGAACACCTTATGCGAAAATAAGTCAGTGACCATTTTGGCCATTGACTATGGAAGCGTCCGCATCGGCCTGGCCGTGAGCGACCCCGAGCACCGCATGGCCCTGCCGCTCAAAGTACTGGCAAATTCTTTTGGATGGATTGAAGAGCTTAAGCAGGTCATCGATCAAAAAAAAGTCACCCACATTGTGCTCGGTTGGCCGGCAGCCGCTCCCGGAAAACCCGAGCCACCGCGCCCGGAACTCGAGCGACTGCAGAAGGAGCTAGAGGTTTTGTGTGCTTTGCCCGTGGAATTTGTCAGCGAACGTCTGACCACCCACCAGGCCCTGCGCCAGCAACTCGACGCCCGGCTTTCGCAAAAAAAAGGCCGCAAGACGGTGGACGCCCTGGCGGCACGCAATCTGCTCGAACGTTACCTGTACGAAATAAACGATGCCGAAAAATCCTAAGCTATCCATGATACGGCTGACCCTGCTGATTTTATTTTTCTTCATCCTCGGCACCGGCTGGCTGATTTGGCACGACCTCTACACCCCGCCCCTGCCAAGCCAGATTTCCTTATCGGCCACCTTTCGCGTGGCGCCCGATGACAGTGCTTCCGCAGTGGCCGAGCGGCTGGAATCTGATGGCTTGTTGCGCAATCGCTGGTTGTTTATCGCCTTATGTAAACTGACCGGGGCCCAGCGCAATCTACACGTGGGTTATTACCGGCTTACAGCCAACCAGAACATGCTGTCCATTTTAGACACCCTGCAAGAAAAACAGGGCCCCGCACAGCTGATGCGCGTCACCCTACCAGAAGGTTTAACCTTGTGGCAGGTGGCCGATCGTTTAAGCGCGGGTCGCATCCAGAACGGCGCCAGTTTTCTGGCCACCGTTTCGCGCCCGCCAGCAGCCAAATGGTGGCGCTCATTTCCGTACCTGGAGCACAAGTCTAATTACGAGGGTTTCTTGTTTCCGGACACTTATCTGTTTGCGCCCGATGTGCCCGTCGATCAAATTTTATACACCCTGCTGACAAACTTCCACAATCAAATTTACCAGCGCTGGGAAAACCGCCAGGCTCCCGCCCCGTTTAATTTTTATGAAACACTGAACCTGGCCTCCATCGTGCAGCAGGAATCAGCTCTGGTTTCAGAAATGCCGCTGATCGCCGGAGTCTTTAAACGTCGCTTGGATTTTAAAATGCGTTTGAACGCCGACCCCACCGTGCGTTACGCACTTGGAAACCCCGAACAAGGCGGCGTCTTCTGGAAAGACCTCGACGTGCAGAGCCCCTACAACACCTACCGTAATCCGGGATTGCCCCCTACCCCCATTTGTTCCCCGGGTCTAGACGCTTTTGTGGCCGCCCTGCAACCCGAACAAAGCAACGCCCTGTATTTTCTGTCAAAGAATGATGGCAGCGGCGCACATGATTTTTCGCGCTCGCTCGAGGAACACAACGCCAAGCGCTGGCGCTATGGTTACGAAAAGGCCCCTGCCAATCGACAATACCGCTAACGTTGCAAAAAAAGTTTTTCGGTGTTTTCGTCGTAGCCAAATAAATCACCGAAACGGGCCCAGAGCACCAAGGTATCACACACGCGGTCATAGTTTTCCTGGGGCAGCCGCCGGGTGATGATTTCGATTAAGCGTTCACGGGTCATCTCATGATCGGGATCTTTTTGCAATTCGTCATGCACTTCTTGAAAGAGCGCAAAACCAAACAAGTTTTTTCGCCAGATGATCTTACGTTCGCTGTCCTGTCCGCACACAAATTTCTGACCCTCGGGTTCCAGCACCACCAGCCGCTTGGGGGTGTCTACAAAATTAAGCATTTCAGCCGCTTTGACCACGCTGATCAGATGTCCAAATTCCTGGTGGGTTTCGGCCGAAATCTGAAAGATATCCTGCTTGCCGCCCCGCGCATCTAGGTATTCCAATAAACCCACGATCTCGCTCGGCAAGGCCTCGGGAATGGGTTCAGTGGCCAGTACTATTTGCACGGGCGACACTGCGGAGCTTTGGTCGGGGAGTTCATGCCCGGTGATAATTTCATGCAATTG
>JAHFDA010000006.1 GCA_023249225.1 bacterium | reverse complement strand
TGTACTGACCCCCAAAGCCTTCAGGCTCATCTTGTGTTAGAAATACGCTGTTCGATCCCACTAGCAACCTTTGGGGCTCACGACCTTCGCTTCAGGCTCATCTTGTATTGGACAAGGCTCCTGCTGGCCGCGCGTGAACAATTCAAGCTACACTAGGGCCTGATCATCACCCACGATCAGACGGCCACGGTCATCGTCATGGTCATCCGTTAGCCGCTACTATCCGCTATAATCAGCTATGTGTTTTGGATATCATATAGCGGTAGGCTAAACACCCATTTATGACCGACCTTGCCAGAAAATTTGACCACCGAATTATAAATCCTGATCCGCATATCGTGGCTCTTTTGGCCGAGATTGACGGTATGCGAGGGGAGTTCAAATCGGGTCTGCGCATGTCGCCTCAGGCCATTACCCATCTTCGAAAATCTACGCTCGTTACTTCTGCAGGTGCATCAACCCGTATTGAGGGCGCAAAACTCAGCGATCAAGAAGTTGAGAAAATTATGAAAGGCCTGGCGATCTCAAAATTCGCCGATCGTGATTCTCAAGAGGTTCAGGGGTATTTGGAAACACTGCAAAACGTATTCGATAGTTTTCAAAATCTGCCGTTGCGAGAAGGCATCGTTATGTCGTTGCACAAGGAGCTACTAAAATACTCCACCAAAGATGACCTGCATCGGGGAGTCTATAAAAAGAAAGAAAATGCGGTGGGCATTCTTGGGCCTGATGGCCAAGTTGCCAAAATCATTTTTGAGACTACACCGGCATATCTTGCGGCCAAAGAAATGCAAGAGTTACTGGATTGGACGAGTGCCGCTCTTGCGCAAGGTCGCTTTCACCAATTGTTGATCATTGCAAACTTTATCGTCGAGTTCTTAAAAATACACCCTTTCGAAGACGGCAATGGGCGTCTTTCACGCGTGCTTACTAATCTTTTGCTTTTACGTGTGGGCTATCTGGCCGTGCAATACGTATCCCATGAGCAAATCGTGGAGCGCCGCAAAGACGAATATTATCTGGCGCTGCGCAAATCTCAAGAGACATTTAAAACCGATGCAGACAGTATTGCCCCCTGGCTTAACTTCTTTCTTTCGGTTGTTAGAGAGCAATCTGCAAAGGTACTGTCTTATTTGGAAGGCGAGAACATCGAAGACACCCTTTCTCCCAAGCAGCACCAGGTTTGGCGGCATATCTTAAGCGTTGGCGAAGCGGCTCCAAGCGCCGTGGTTAAAGCCACCGATATCTCGCTGGCCACTGTGCGCCAAGCGCTGAATCGCTTGGTCAAACTTGGCCTGGTCAAACGGGTCGGTCGGGGTCCGGCCAGCAAATACGTAAAACTGTAGATTTTGTCGCTTAGTTTTTATCGGACTGATACAATTTTTTCCCTATGGTCAAAATCGCGGATCCAGCAATAAAATACTCTTTCCACGCCCCAATTGGTGGAACAGCGACTTTTCAATAAGGCGCTTTTTGAAGCACTCTCTAAACTCTGGCATCTGCAACCAAGGGGTTAGGGGGTTCGATTTTTCTACGATCAGGTATGGTCTTCTAACTTCTTTTGCATGGCCAACGTAAGATTGAGGTTGTACGTAAGGATCTTTTTTAAACGCCCCCGACGTGAGCGTTGTTGATAGACCCGTTGACCCTGATCCAAGGCAAAGACCAGCACCCGCAACTCGTCATAGCTTACATGCAATTCATAGTCGTGCAGGTTATGGTGTTCAATAATCATGGCTGGTTTCTCCCATTGGTTTTGTCTTCTACACGATATGGATATTCGTTCATGCCTGCCACATATAGACAGACACCGCCAGGATAAAGCGCCTTTAACAGGCTGCCTCCATTATATTTAAATACGAAAAATAACCGAAATTAATTGTTTCGAGGTTGTCATAAAACCGGTCAAGCGTCCGGAGACCCCAGGCGGCCAAAATGGCTTTTGGCCAGAGCGCTTTTTAGGATACGGTCTGGCGTGGTGTTTAAAGCCAGGGACAAATCAAATAATACCGCCAGCGAAAAATTGCGTTTACCTTTTTCGACATCGTTTAAAAAGGAATATCCCACACTGCCAAAATGCGCCAAGCCTTCTAGGTTCCATTTTTTCTTTTGCCGCAAGCGCCTGATTTCGGCGCCGATTTCCTTAAATTCTGCGTCAAATTTGCTGTCTTTTCTACTGTAATGCGCTGGCACACAGTCAGCATAAGCATGGGAGCCAATATTGAGTATTCTATGTATGGAACTCTATAAATTTTTATATGCACTTACGTTGGCAATCCATTTTGCTCCCCAGGAGCACGGGGTAAAGGATCGGGCTGAAACCCGGTAAATTTTTAACGTGCCTGGCTGGATAATAGCTTTAACGCATGCCAAATGCTTGCCCTTTCATCACAAAAAATAATTTGTTAAAGTAAAACCATGGTCAAGACACCCTTGGCACAGAAAATTGAAGATATTGAAAAGAAGAACTTAGGCTATTGGATTTTGGTTGAGATAACCAAGCGCAATCGTTACCGCGAAGGCACCCACGGACATCTTTTGGCCAGAAGCAAACATCGCACACCTGTGTACGATAAAGCCAAAAAGTATACAAATCCACTGTATATCGGATACTCCGGCAAACCCCAAAATCTTGACTATTGCCTGTGGCATAAGGTCGTCGATTGAGGTTTGGGTTTAATCCAGCATTGGATCATATTATTATCAGAGCTGTTTTAACTGGCGCTGTTGAACAACAATGTCGGGCAGTCCTGGACACCGGAGCAAACACAGTGATCATAGTGCCCGAACTTATGAGACAACTCGGTCTTATTCCCTTGGATAAAGCATCCAAGATTTTTTCTTTGGAACGACAATATTCAGCGCCCCGGGTGAAGATTCCAAAATTGATTGCTCTGGGTTATGAATTTGCCAATATTGAAGCCGTAGTATTTGGTTTGTCCGAGCATCTGGGTGCAGACATGCTGATCGGACTTAAGTTCCTAAAAAAATTTTCTGATATGCATGTCAGTTTTAAGAGGTCTTATGTGGAGCTGACTAGGTAGGATCAGATTGTCTTTTTTGGTGGTTGAATCTCGGCGCCGATTTCCTTAAATTCTGCGTCAAATTTACTGTCTTTTCTGTTGTAATGCGCTGGCACACAGTCAGCATAGGCATGGGAGCCGATATTGAGTATTCCATATATAGAACTCTATAAATGTTTATACTTTTATGCACACAGGGTATATTTGGATTGAATTTACTTATTTTTTGGGGGTCGCCATGAAATATCTGCTTCTGGTTTTGATTTTAATCTGCATACCAACGCTTGCCTTTGCCAAAGGCCAAATTTACGTTGAAGCTGGGCTTAATACGATTTACATCGATAACATGTATGTCGGTCAGGGTTCGCAACTGGTTGACCTTGAGCCTGGCGGTCATCAGGTGATCGTCAAGGACCCCTCGGGGCGTGAAATCAGAAATGAACTTGTGCTGATACGCGATTTGCAGACCACGCGGATTGTCATTGGCGTAGAAAAGGAAGTGGCGGAACAGCAGATTCAGCAGAAGAAGATTGATGCGGGGGTTCAACGGGGGGCAACGCCTGTCGAAGCTACCGAGCAATCGAGTTCTTCAGGGGCTGGCCAACCCCGTAACATATTGGGCGTTGGGCAACTAAGACTCCTTGGGTTTGTAGGGTTTAAGGACTACAAGGCTTTAACTACTTCACTGACATACACTTTTGCTTTTCAGACCCAATACGGTGGAACTATCGAGCTTGCCATCCCCGTGGGAAATCTCTTTCTTGTTCTCGCTGGGGATCTAGCGGCACAAAGCGCAGTTTCATACCTAGGCATACCATACGCAAATGTCTCTATCCACAGCACCCGGGTAAACATAGAAATCCCAGTATTCAGTAGTAGTGGACTTTTTTCATTGGGCGCTGGGGTGAACTACTCATACTACGATGGAGGAAGTGGGTACAGTGTGAGCGGAGGAATGGGTTATCAGGCATATGGGCTTATTGCAGTACCTTTTAACTCGAATCTATACAGCATTGAAATCTGTTACGAATTTAATACAGGTAAAACCAGTTACCCCTCTACCATTACCAATGAGGGCTTGGTTGTGCGGGCAGGCACGGCATATTTGTTTCGTTAATCGTGTCTAATAAAAAGCGTTTTAAATGAATTGGATTTATTGCAGAGGGTAAAAATGAAATCATATTTAAAATGCTTAACCAGTACATTGTCATTGATAGTCGTAGTATTGCTGGTCGTTGGGTGCATGTTGGAAGCTACAGTGCAAAAGAAAGCACATTTTACAGGGCCATCCCCCGATAAAATTTATTCTGCTACAGTAAAAACCCTAGCGTTACAAGGCATGCAAATTCTGTCGTCTGATAAGGATTCCATGGTAATTACGTTTCGAGCCAAAGATAATTGGTTAGCTGCGAATCACGCCGTGGAGGGCACAATTGTAATAGAGAGCAGTACTCCCGCAACAACTAACAGCACAGAAATTACAACCATGGTTATCAATGGAGTAATTTCAGGACAACTATTGGATTTGGGAGCGATAAAAGACACTGCAACCGCGATTTTTAATGATGTTGCAAAAAGTACAAAAGCAAAATATGTGCTGATCGAAGAATGAGAACGTGGGTGCGGCAATACGGCGTATGCCAACTGTTATATTGTTTTATAATGCAATTGTCATAGTTGAATTCAACATTGTTATTGAAGCGGTTTGGCCTGCTCTAACATAGTATGCATCATCCGTATACAACCTAGTTGATTTAGTCCCAACTTTTATCGTAAAGTATAATTGGTATGAGCCTTGGGTTATATTGGTGTAGAAAATCGAAGCACCACTCGAAAGACTAGAGGTACTTTGTCCACCCAAAGAAACATTATAAAGTGTATAACTGGTTGAGTTTTTAATATAAGCACTTCCGGTTGAGCTTCCGGTTGAGCTTCCGGTTGAGCTTCCGGTTGAGCTTCCCGGTAGGGTCGTGCTCGTAGTTCCACAACCACTAACCAATAAAGCCAAAACAATTATTAAAAATTTAAATTTACTCATTAAGATCCACCCCTTTGAACTTTTTCAACACTTTTCTACCTGTAAGACCCCATATATAATTTTTCGCTGACACTAAAGTCCTTGGCTGCATTATTCCCGTATATCTAAAATATTAAACATATATGGAGTTCTACTTATAGAAATCTACATGTGTTTAATCTCCGCAACGGTCCCAGCGCTTAATTTTCACCGCCTTTTGAATGGAATATTAAACTTTGATACTTTTTCTAAAACCATCAACGGGTCTAGTTTCAGCCTGCACCTGGGTATGCAAGGAATTTTGCATTTTTAAGGATATGCGGGCTCCCGTGTGTAGGTGTCCGCTTCATATGAGTGAATAATCCGGGTTAAGCACCCCTAACGTGAGAGTGCCAAATGCCTGCCCTTTCATCACAAAAAATAATTTGTTAAAGTAAAACCATGGTCAAGACACCCTTGGCACAGAAAATTGAAGATCTTGAAAAGAAGAACTTAGGCTATTGGATTTTGGTTGAGATAACCAAGCGCAATCGTTACCGCGAAGGCACCCACGGACATCTTTTGTTCAAGGATAAATATGGTTTGCGGGAATAAAGTCTGGATCACTGCGTAAAGACTCACGAAATCTGTTGGTTTAAACCTTCACAAAGCCTGGGAATAAACGTATCATAATCCTATCTGCTCCCCTTCTGACTTGCTGAAAGGCCTCAGAAGGGGTTATTTTTTTTAATGATTATCGAACCTGGCAAAAAGCGTGCAGTAGTTTTCATCGATGGTCAAAACCTGTTTCATGCCGCGAAGGATGCTTTTGGTTATCGTCACCCCAATTTTGACGTTAAAAAGTTATCTGAAAAATTGTGTGAGCCCGGCACCTACGTTTTGCAAGAAATTCGTTTTTATACTGGCATGCCGGACAAACAGGACAATCCGTTCTGGAATTGTTTTTGGTCTGCAAAGCTTGGGCATATGGGAAAGCAGGGCATCTGGACGTTTTCGCGACCGTTACGCTACCGACCGCAAAGTATTGTATTGCCGGACGGTTTAACTTCCTCGGTACTGGTTGGGCAGGAAAAGGGGATCGACATACGTATTGCGCTTGATATCGTGCGTCTTGCCCGTCAAGGGATCTACGATGTGGGCATTGTGCTTAGCCAAGACCAGGATTTAACCGAGGCAGTGGATGAAGTAAAGGCGATTTCCAGAGACAGCTCTCGATGGCTTAGGCTTGAATCTGCCTTCCCGGATAGTCCTGCATCCAAAAACAGGCGCGGTATTAATGGAACCGCTTGGGTCAAAATTGATAAGAAACTTTATGACGCGTGCATTGATACTACGGATTATCGGGCACCCAAGGGAAATTGATGGGGCAGGCAGTTACGGACGTTTGACGCCAACCAGGCTCGTTACTTTACCGCCAACACCGACACCCCCGCCGTTGACTGATAGGCCCAGGCAATTTTTCATTTTTAAGGATATTATAATAATTTACAATGTAATTTTAATTAACTACTTTAAATTTACATGGTGATATTAAATCCATGTCCCATCGTATCTTGGATTTACCGCAAAAGCAGTCATTTTTCTTGATGGTTCCAACTTCTTTTGCATGGCCAACGTAAGATTGAGGTTGTACGTAAGAATCTTTTTTAAACGCCCCTGACGTGAGCGTTGTTGATAGACCCGTTGACCCTGATCCAAGGCAAAGACCAGCACCCGCAACTCGTCATAGCTTACATGCAATTCATAGTCGTACAGCATTGTGTATGGCGCGTTTGTAGTCCCGGAGTACAATATATTTATGACAAAACTTCATCACGAAATAACAATTAATGCGCCTGTCGAAAAAGTCTTTCGCACGCTCGCCGATCTTGAATCGGTAAGGTTTACCAATCCGTTGGTCAAAACTGTGAAAATCATCTCATCAAACAAGGAGGGGGTGGGTTCGGCGCGTCACTGCGACTTCAAGGATGGGAAATTCGTTGAAGAGCGCGTTACTGCGTTTGAGCCAAATAAATCAATCAGCTTCGAGCTATATGAGCACCAATGGCCGCTGGTCTTTATGCGGTGGACAAATGGACTCGAAAAAGGCGGAGATAGCACGCTACTCATATCCGACACTGAATACGATTTAAAGTTTGGCATCGCTGGCAAAATCATGAATACACTTATTATGCGCCGCAAGTTTTCACAAATCATTGACGATGCACTTGGGAAGCTGAAAAGTTATGTCGAGACGGGTGCAACCGCATCCTAAATCCCTATGGCCTACGACGAAAAATTAGCAAATCGACTTAGGAATGTATTTTCGAAAGTGCGACGCGTCGAAGAAAAGAAAATGATGGGCGGGTTGACGTTTATGGTAAACGGCAAAATGTGCGTGGGAATTATCAAGGACGAGCTCATGGTTCGCTTGGATCCCGCAATGCACGAAAAGGCGCTTGAGAAAAAGGGCTGTCACGAAATGGATATGATGAAAAGAAAAGTACGGGGGTTCCTGCTCGTGAGTCCAAATGGTCTCATGCAGCAAAAAGATTTTGAGTATTGGATCGAAGTGGCGCTCAACTTTAATAAACAAGCTAAGGCTTCAAAAAATAGAAAGTGATGTGTGGTGGGAACCAACTTCGCTGTTTTATCATACCTCCTCAAAACGACGTTGTGGATTCGACAAGCTCACCATCCTGAACGCAGTTGAAGGAAAAATTGTCCTTTCCACTCCGGTTCAAGGCGGGCAGAAGGGGGATTGCGCCCGCCAAGCCCAATAATGAATCAGGACTTTTTTGGCGCTCCCAGAATTTCTTAAAATTGCAGCCCCGGTACCAGCAAGAGCCTTCACTGTCCCCGGGCACTTGAAAACCCGCAATTAAAGGTATCGGGCAGCTCCCTTTTTATGGCATGCTTAACCCGGATTATTCACGCATATGAAGCGGACTATTACATGCCTTTTGATTTTCTTTGACCGGCTTCATTCTCGGGCATTGCCCGCCGCATATACTCGTCAAAAAGTGGCACAGAAAAAGCCATGTCCCCGTACGTCGGACTGTAAATCATCCCCTTGTTAATGAGATTGGCTCTTGTTGGCGCTACCGTACTTAGCTTGACACCTAGCATTTCTGCAATATCTCCCGAACGATGTGCTTCGGGACCGAGCTGTGCCATGGCTCTTAAATATCTTTTTTCACTGGGTGTAAGTCGATCGAAACGTACTCGAAAAAAATTGGCATCAAGTCGTGCTATTACTAATTTTGTTGTCTTCTGGACATCCGATAACACTATCGCGCTTCCTTCGGCATGATTCCACGCTTGGTATCCCCACTCTTGAATAAAATAAGGGTACCCTTTTGTTACACGAAATATCTCATCCACCGCATTTTTATTAAATTCTACTCCTGCATTTTTAACGGGATCAACCAATGCCTTATAGGCATCGGATTTTGAAAGAGGTCCAATGGCCGGAAATTCAAAAAGACGTTCCGCATATGATTTGGACTCCCCGGCCATGCGAGTTAATATTGGGAGCCCTGCCCCAATGAGAATTAATGGTAGTTGAAGCTGCTGCATTTTATGCATTGCCATGATCAATGCACTCAATTCTTTTTCAGACAGGTATTGAATTTCGTCGAGAAGTAATACGATGACGGTATTTCGTTCCTGTGCGGCCTCTGCCACCGCAATAAAAAGATTTGGCAAATCAGATTCCAGATCTCCGCTATCCGCTACCCCTTGCTCCGCGTCAATATCCAACCCTATTTCAATTTCTGAAACCTTAACCTTCACCGCTCCAATAAACCCTTTAAGTACCGCAAGGCCTCTGCGGGCTTTATCGCTCATATTGGCTATTCGATCCAAACCAAAAAGGGTTGTTCGAAGATACGGTGTTAACAGAGCTGCAAGAGATTTTCCCTCGTGAGCTTCAATCATGATCGTATGACAATCAGACCTCTTGGCTTCGCGCATCAATTCATTGAGTAAAACTGTCTTCCCGACCCCTCTTAGCCCAACCAAGATCATACTTTTTTCAGAACGCCCATGTTTAACACGGTCAAACAAAACCCTCGCTCCTTCAATAATTTCGTCTCTCCCAACTAGTTCGGGTGGGGGTGATCCAGCTCCAGGGGAAAATGGGTTTTTAACTTTTTCCACGAAAATGCCTCGCTTCGGAATTTGTCCGACTATACTAAGTTATACATAGTTATAGCATAAATTGGCTATAACTTAAATATTCGGCTATAACTTGGGTATGCCCGCGTGGGAAAAAAGCGAACGCAACCGCATGGTGGCTGCTTTTGAAATCAAATGGACGCCCAATGTGACTTCGGCGCATCTCTCCGGGTTACGTTCATTTGCGGCGGATCAACCAGATGTCCCCACCTATGCGGTCTGCACGGCTGAAAACACGTATATGCTCGGCGCGGTAAAGGTACTACCCTGGAAAAAATACCTGGACGATATTGAACATTGGCTAAAGTAAAACGGATTATTCACGCATATGAAGCGGACTATTACACACGGGAACCCGCTACGAGTAAAGTATGAATAGTGCTTACGGTGCGGTTAACGTTTTAAGCGAATCATCTCTTCATCGATCAAGCGCACTGTTTCGGGTACCACGTGTTTATAAAACGTTTTAAACTTTTTGTGTGGCAGCAGCATATTGATATCTTGCTGAATAACCACTGAATTAAATCTTTTTTTAATAAAATCCCGAAGTTCGCTAAAAAATGAAACCAGGTCTGTACCGCGCCGCTCCTCAATGACTGTCGCCAAATATGGTACGGCATTGATAAAAAAATAATGAATATCATAAATGTCGCGTCCGGCCAATGAATGGTGCTTTGCCCAACGATCCAATACCGCCACCAGTTTATTAGCAAACATGCACTCACGGCTCTGACACCACAGTGTCCGTTCAATTTCCGAAAAATACATGCTCTGGTATTGGTTACATCGCGGCACCGGAAAGCTGGCCTCTACTTTTAAACTATTACGTTGGTTCTGGGGTGCAGCATACTTTAGAAAATATTGAATACCACTGTCACTGCGGTCTTTAATCTCCAACCCTAACGCTTTAAACAACTGCTCCAGCTTAGACCTGACATCTCCCACGCTTGAATGATCACCTATAAAATCAAAGTCTAAATCGATGGAAAAACGGTCGAGCCATCCCAGCATGGCCGCACAAGTGCCGCCTTTAAAACGCAATATGTTAAGTAGTTGCTTATCGTCGGCAATTTCGACCAGCACCCGGTACATCCATGCTTTGTGTTTTGCATCAATTGGACGGGGCAATATCATACGCTGTACCTTGGTTGGGCATAACCAATCGCAGACATCATTTCGCTTACTTTTTGCCGGTTGTATTTTCCATCGATATGCGTCATCGGGTTGTAATAAAACATATCGGCCAAAGCCCGCGTTGCCGAAGCAATTTTGATTGGCCCTTGTTTTTGAACTCCTAAGGGATTAAACAAAAAAGCCGCGCTCATTTGGCGGCACCTATAGTGATACGTGCCTATGCTAAAGACTTTGGGTTTTTCTGCCACAAAGCTCAACACCGCTGGCTGCGCATTGATTAAACCATGCTGTACCAATACAGACTCGCAGCTAAGATAGTTAAAACCGTGTATGGCTTTGGCCCCCAATTCAAGCGCATCCAGGTACTGCCATGGAACTTTGCTATACAAACCCCGATAAACCCTAAACAATAGCCCTTTGCGGCAATACCTTGACAGCGTGGTATGTAAGGTATTCAGGTTTTGCATCTGCCACAGTGCCGCTAAATCCTGCACATGAAACAGTCTTTGTTCACTGCGTAACAAAGCCGAAACATGAGATTTTAGCATATAACTATACTGTACCCTTATGTACAGGATAATTAAACATGTTTACCTGTCGCCGCTCACCCTGTGCCGTCGACACAGGTCAGGCGTTGCCACTCCTGCCTCTGACTTCTTTAGCCCGCACTACGCTAGAGGGCTATTACTCCCCAAACCGGTTAATCACCAAATACGTCTTGCCCGAATATTCCAAACCGCCGCCTTCGCTCTGGTAGGCGCCAATTAAAAGATCGGGATAGCCGTCGCCGTTGACATCTCCCGCCGAAGATACGGACGAACCGCTTAGATCCATATAATGCTCGCCCCAAAACAGCGCCGAGGCGTCATAGTAAAGGTTAATGGTTTCGTGCAGATCATGACTGGCGAGCATGGCCGCATTGACCACGTAGGTATGCCCCGACATTTCATACGTGCCGTCGGACGCCAGGTGCGCGTACGGCGCGCCAATCGCAAAGTCCGAAAGACCATCAGCATCCACATCTCCAAGACCCGCCAGCGCCCAGCCGGAATATTCGTAGTAGGCATCGCCCGTAAAACCGTAGTCCGCCGTTGCCAGGCTGCGCGCCGTACCGCTGCCAAAAGAATTTGATCCAAAAATGAGATAGGTCATGCCGTTACGGTCATAGCGCCCGTGGTGCGGCGCGCCAACCACAAAGTCCGAAAGGCCATCGCCATTGACATCGCCG
Source organism: bacterium (assembly GCA_023249225.1). Taxonomy (GTDB): domain Bacteria; phylum Margulisbacteria; class Marinamargulisbacteria; order JAHFDA01; family JAHFDA01; genus JAHFDA01. Next base: position 60,008 of record JAHFDA010000006.1, on the reverse strand, counting down.
CTGCCCGCCACCGCATAGCCACTAAACTCGTATTCATCTTCACCAAGGAATTTTTCATCGGCATCGGCCAGCGAAAAATAAAAACTTTCAAAATCTCCAGCCTCACGCCCTAAAATCAAATACGTCTGCCCGGCGCTGTAGCCCGCTGCGTCATTGTATTTGGAGCCAATCAGGATATCGTCATAACCATCGCCATTGGTATCTCCGGCGCCCGCCGCCGCCATATAAATACCATCGTCGCCATGCTCCCCCACAAAAGCCAGATCCATTTCGGATAGATACAGGCCCGATTCTGACTCAATGTCCGCGCTCCCAAAAAGCAAATACACGCGGCCCACGGCTTCTTCGGCACCATCCAACGAATAGGCATAGGGCACGGTGATGATCAGATCCGTGTACCCGTCGGCATTAATGTCCCCGGCTCCGGTAGCGTAGGTAAAGCTTGCAAGCGTCTCAAGATCATTGTAAAAGAGGACTCCTGTGTTACTTAAAGAAATATTTTTGGACGAGCCAAAGTCTGCGCGTCCAAGCACAAGATAGGTGCTGGGCTCGCATTCTTCGACGACATCATTACAAGACGCGCCCAGCACAAAATCATCATAACCGTCGCCGTTGACGTCGCCCGCGCTGGCGCCCTGATAACCCAGGCCTTCGGAATATTGGTCTCCCTCAAAGATGTAGTCTGCATCCGCAAGACTAATCGAAAGAAAACTGCTTCCGTAAGCCGCAATGGTTTTTCCGAGGATTAAATAAATCATTCCCGTTTCGGTGGACGGGTGGCCTGCCCAAAGAGGCGCGCCAATTAAAATATCGCCAAGGCCGTCGCCGTCCACGTCGCCGGCCGGGGAAACAAAATAACCGCTTCCATCGCTCTCTTCCTGACCGGTGTACATATAATCCGCCGTGCTTAAGGGAATGCGGTCGATGGTGCCATCGCAGTCGTCGTCGATGCCATTCCATACTTCGGCGGAGGTCACGGGATCCTCGTCGATCTCTTCATCGCAGTCATTGTCGATGCCGTCGCAAACTTCGTCGGCGTCGGGATGCACATGGTCGTTTTGATCGTTGCAATCGTCCTCGCACAGCATGTAGCCGTCGCCATCGTAATCTTGTTCGTCAACCGGAATGACCCCGTCGCCGTCATCATCGAGGCCGTTGCACTCTTCGACCGCCATCACCGTAATATCAATGGACGTAGAGGCAATTTGGCCCATCGAATCGGTCGTATAAACAATCAGGGTGTAATCGCCAGTACTTAAAGACGACAGCGTATACGTGAGTACCCCGCTCGATGACGGCGCCAGATCTTGCGCCAGCACACCATCGGCGCTGCTGCCAATCGATATTTTCAGGTCGTCCCTGCAATCCTCGGTATCATTGACCGCAATCACCATATTGATGTCGTCACCGTAAAGAAAGGCGTCGCCATCCGCTGGTGAAGCCACTGAAATTTGAGGCTTGGCGTCGGTATAAATACCCACCGAATCGCTTACGGTGGTCATGCCGATATCTGTGCTTACGTTGGCCGTGATCCCGGTTTGACGAGTTAAACCTCCGTCCGCCGCTTCAACGGAGGTTTCGGAATAAGCACTGCAATCTTCATCGGCCACGCAGTCGGCAATACTGGCGTCATAGGTGTCCCCATTTTCCATGACCCATTGAGCGCTTCTAACGTTCCCCTGAATATGAAAATCGGCACGCAAATCTATAGCGCTGTCCTCGGGAACCTTATCCATGTCTTTGCCGTCACAAACTGCGGAACCGCGCACGGCGTTTTCGGGTTTAATCTGCACGGAATTTTGATAGCTAAAGTGATACTCGCTGCAGGCAGGCGTTACAAACAGAGCCGTTGCAAAAATAATTTGGCGCGGAATAATCAAGGCGATTTTACGATGTGACATCATTCTGTTTTCACTCCCCAAAATAATTCAGCACCAAATACGCCTTGCCCGCGCCGTAGTCTCCGCCCTCGTCGTTGGCGTAGGCACCAATTAAAAGTTCTGGATATCCATCTCCGGTGACATCTCCGGCAGCAGCAACTGTATAACCGCTGTAATCACCCGGATACTCGCCCCAGAACAGGGCAGAGGCATCCCAGAGCATGATCTCGTCGCCAATGGAATAACGTTCGGTGAGTACATTGCCCATAATCACGTAGGATTCACCGACATTTTCGTCATGTGCCTTGGGTTCGCCCACCACAAAATCCGCGCGTCCGTCCTGGTCCACATCGCCAAGGCTTGAAAGTGATAAACCGGCGTGGACATCGGATTCTGTGCCGAGCAAGGCATAATCGGCCGCCGCAAGTGAGGTGGCTGCGTGACTGCCAAAACTGGTTTTGCCAAGCACAACATAGATCTTGCCTGCCTTGTCATAGGACTCATCGTTATAAGGCGCGCCAATGGCAAAGTCTGTAAGACCATCGCCGTTCAGATCGCCCGTTCCGGAAACCGCATACGCGCTGAAGTCCCAAGCCGTTTCGCCAAGAAACATTTCATCGGCGTTCGCAAGGCTGAATGCTTCGACGCCAAAATCCTCGCGTCCAAGAATCAAATACGTTTTACCGGCACCATCTCCCGCCTCGCCATTTTCAAAAGCTCCAATGAGTATGTCGCCATACCCATCGCCATTGGTATCACCTGCGCCGGAAACGCTAAAGCCACTCTCATCACCCGTGTTCTCGCCCTCAAACACCGTCGAAACATCCGCCAGATAAACTTCGGGGATGCATTCGGGGCTTTCGTAACCGAAAAGCAAATACGTCTTGCCAGCCTGCGTGCTTCCAGCGGAATTTGAGGCCCCGGGAGCACCAATCAGATAGTCCATGAACCCATCGGCGTTGACATCACCCGCAGCTGCAACGGAATAGCCCGCCCAGTTTTGCGAAGCCTCGCCGTAGTAAACCACTGCCGCAACATCCGCGAGCGTTTGCCGTTGCGCTGTTCCAAAATCCGCGCGGCCAGGCACCAGGTAGGCCGCTCCGGCGGAGTTGTCCGTCATATAGTTGTGATATGCGCCTACAAGAAAATCTGCATAACCGTCGCCGTTGACGTCGCCCAGACCGGCTACAGAAATACCGGCCACCTCACTATCAATTCCAGTAAAAATGTAATCGGCCATTGAAAGATCAATGGACACCGCCCCACTGTAGGCCGCAATCGTTTTGCCAAGTATCAAATAAAGCGCCCCGGTGCCCGTTCCGGCATAATCGTTGTGCGGCGCAGCAATCAAAACGTCCCCGAGACCATCGCCATCCACGTCGCCGGCCGATGCCAGCGCCAGCCCGGCGTGGTCTTCACCTTCTTCGCCAATATAATTGGCATCTGCGGTTTCGAGCGGAATTTGGTCCACCGTACCATCACAGTCGTTGTCCCAGCCATCCCAGACTTCCAGGCCGGGATCTTCGATTTCGCCGTCGCAGTCGTTATCAATGTCGTCGCATAGCTCCGGTGCGTTGGGGTGCACGGTGGCATCCTGATCGTTGCAGTCTCCGTTGCATAAACGATAGCCATCGCCGTCGTTGTCGACCTCGTCTGCCGGAATTTCGCCATCGCCATCATCATCAATGCCGTTGCAGGATTCCTGCGGCCATACAGTAAAAGTCATGGTGCTGGAAAACGAGCTTTGCTGCATGCTGTCCGTGACCTTTAAATAAAGTGCATGATCGCCGACCGTAAGATTGCTGATGTTAAGTTGCCCCAGTCCAAAGCCATCCACGGCTACGTCCTCTGCCAGCAAACCATCCAAGCTGCTATAAAACGACATGTTTAGCTGGGTCGAACAGTCCTCGGTATCCCAGGCAGTGCCAATCATGGCCACGGTATCGCCATATATAGAACGGCTCCCGTCCGCAGGTGCCACCATTTCGCCCGCAGGCTTTTGGTCGGTGTATATTGAAACGCTGTCACTTAGGGTACTGATGCCAGCAGCATCACCTACTTCAACGGTAAGTTTGATTTTTTCAAAGGCTGCGGGAGTTCCAGCCGTATAGGCAAAGTGGGTTGAACATTCATCGGAGCTGAAACAACCTTCAAAGTCTGCCGTGCCGGCATCGCTGCCCGCCACCTTCCAGCGTCCGTCGATGGTTTTAACGTAACCCGACACTTGACCGTCGACCGTGGCAGCTCCGTCTTCAGAAACTTTGAATACGGATGTCCCCCCGCACTCCGTCGGACCCCAGCTGGCATCCGAGACCGAAAGTTCCACCGTGTTATATGTGCCCAAGTGATAATCGTTGCAGGCACCAGCAAACAGCAGCATTGGAAGCCATGGCTTCATTCGTAGTGCAGTGTGCCGATTTAGAAGCCTTGACATCTATAAAACTCCTCGAAAAATCCAGTAAAAATAAGTATTGATCGTTTTCGATTGTATCGCCTAATGCTCATGGGTTGTTCTGTCCTCTTTAAGACCATCCAAACGGAACTTTGGTTTAAACCCGGATTATTCACGCATATGAAGCGGACTATTACACATGGGAACCCGCCTACGAGTAAAGTATGAACAGTGGCGGGTTAAAACAACCTTGTTTGGCAGTCCCAAGAGTCGACAATCCGGGTTAAAATAAAGCCACCTTGCACTCTAAACTAGAAGACGTACTTTTGCTCTTTGACGACGGGCAATATTTTGAAGCTCAAGAAGTTTTTTTAACTGCCCCTGCAGACATGGATGAGCAAGAAAAAAAAATTTTCAAGAGCCTCGGCCATATCAACCGCGGTTTTTGCCACTATGAGAACGAAGAAAATGAACAAGCGATTACCATGATCCTTGACGGTTATAGCAAACTTAAGGATCTGGAAAAAAAAGAAAGCGGTTTTTCAATTAACCGCCTGATGCATGATCTTGAAAAGGTTTTACACGACCTGCAAAACGGCCTAAAGGTACACGTAAAACCCAAAGTTCATTTTAACTAGCCGTCATGAAACCCCGCATCACCCTGTACAGCACCACCTACTGTACCTATTGCCTGGCCGCCAAGCGCTTGCTCAACGAACGTAAAATCGAATTTGAAGAAATTAATTTATCCGGAGACGATGCGCAAATCACCACTGTTAAATCAAGCTATGGCCACAGCACCGTTCCCATCATTTTGCTGGATGGCAAGCTGATCGGCGGCTTTGACGAACTTTCGGAATGGGATCGTAAGGGTCAGCTTAAAACCGCGCTCGAAGCAGTACCGTCTTGAACACCTTCTCCGCTGTCGACAAGGCCACCTACGTACAGGACATGTTTGCGCGTATTGCGCCTCGCTACGATTTTTTAAACCATCTTTTAAGTTTAAATGTAGACCGTTACTGGCGTCGCAAGTCTGTCACGCTGGCTGCGGCACAACCAGACGCGCAGATTCTGGATGTGTGTTGTGGCACCGGCGACTTGGCCATCGAGTTTGCCCACCGTCTCGGTCCCAACGGAAGGGTAACTGGAACAGATTTTGTGGCGCCCATGCTGGAACTTTTCCGTGCCAAAGTGGCCGGAACAGCGCTGGAACACAAGCTGAACATCTCCCAGGCCGATACGCTAGCCCTGCCTTTTGCCGATGAAAGTTTTAACCTGACATCGGTGGCTTTTGGCATCCGCAACGTGGCCGATCTGGAACGGGGTCTGCGCGAAATGCGCCGTGTTCTCTACCCGGGCGGAAAAGCCGTCATCCTTGAATTCAACGACACCCACCACCCCGTGTTTGGCCCCTTATTCAAACTGTATTTCAGCAAAATCCTCCCACGCCTGGGTGCCCTCATCAGCCGCGACTCCCGGGCCTACACGTATCTGCCCGACTCGGTCGGAAAGTTTCCGCCCCGCCCCGCTTTTTTAAAATTGATGGAACAGTCTGGCTTTTCAAACTGCCACGTCCACTCCATGACCTTTGGTGTGGTGAGTTGCTTTATCGGGACAAAGCCATGACGAATTCTTCACGCTTCACGCTTCACGCTTCACGCTTGATCGTCGGCATCACCGGCGCCAGCGGCAGCCTATACGCCAAAAGGCTGATCGAGACAATTCCTGCGAACATCGAGGTGCATTTGGTGGTTTCAGAAAACGGCGAAAAAGTGGCTACCTATGAACTTGGCAAAAATTGGTTGCCCAAGCGAAAGTTGATCCGCCATCAGATTAATGATTTTTTCGCCCCCATCGCCTCGGGTAGTTTTAAAACCATGGGAATGGTTGTGGTGCCTTGTTCGGTCGGAACTTTGGGAAGCATCGCAGGTGGCCTGTCGCAAAACCTGCTGCAGCGCGCCGCAGACGTGTGTTTAAAAGAAGGCCGCAAACTGGTGTTGGTTCCGCGCGAAACGCCGTACAGCGTCATTCACCTTGGCAACATGCATGCGCTGGCCTTGGCGGGCGCCACTATTTTGGACGCCAACCCCGGTTTTTATCAGCGTCCAAAATCGATTGATGATCTGGTGAATTTTGTAGTCGGACGAATCCTTGATCATTTTGACCTGCCGCAACGCTTGCACAAAGCGTGGAAAGACGCGTCACATTGATCCGTAAACTTCTAAGCATCCTGTTGCTCTGTGGGCTGCTTGTAGCGACGGGGACCCTGCTTAGGGCAGATGAACCCGTTGACGCCATATTACTGAATACCGACCGTTTGTACGCAGACCGCCCTAATCTTGAAACCCAGTTACGGGCCGTCCGTATTTTAAAAGAGGTTGCCGAGACCAACGGGCCCAACATTGCTTCTGCGCACTGGCGCCTGGCGCGGATTTACATCGGACTTGGATTGCTGTCCGAAAATGCCGACCAGAAAAAAAATTACTTTGAGCTGGCAGAGCACCACGGACTTGAAGCCGTCAACGCCCGGCCCAGGTTATGGCAGGCCCAGCTCTGGTACGGCATGGCCATCAGCCGGGCCGCACAAAATCGCGGCATTCTGTCCAGCTTGTTTGCCGTAAGCAAAGTTAAAGAAATTATGCAGACCGTGCTGATCTTAAATCCGGACAACGTGTCGGCGCGGGTGCTCCTTAGTGAACTTTACCGCCAGGCTCCACCTTGGCCCATCAGTATCGGTAGCAAAGACAAGGCCGTGCATTACGGGCTTGAGGCGGTGGACCGCGAAGCCAGCATCAGCGCGCTTAAAAGTCTGGCTTTTGCCTACCATGAAAAAGGCGAAAAAGAGATTGCTAAAAAATATCTTGATCAGGCCTTTACCACCGCTATTCGTCCGCTGTGGTCGATTGAAGATGAGGAAAATTTAGAAAAATGCAAGCAGCTTTTGGTCACCCTGCTGTAATGCTTTTTAAAAAAATCCTCATGACGTTTGAGATGATCAAATTTTCACACTCCATTTTTGCCTTGCCCTTTGCGCTGGTGTCGATACTTTATGCTGCCGGGGGTCTTCCACAGTGGCACATCACGGCGCTGATCGTATTTTGCATGGTCAGCGCCCGCAATGCAGCCATGGCCTTTAACCGCTGGGCCGATGCCGACATTGACGCCCAAAACCCGCGCACCCGCGAGCGGCACATTCCTAAAGGCATTTTAAGCCGCCGCTATGCGCTTTTATTTTGTCTGACCCATGCGGTGTTATTTATCGCCGCCACTTTTTTTGTAAACCCACTGGCTTTTGCTCTGTCGCTGCCTACCCTGGCCGTCTTGCTTGGATATTCGTACACCAAGCGCTTGACCAGCATGAGTCACCTGGCACTTGGTTTGGCGCTCGGCCTTGCCCCCATCGGAGCCGCCGTGGCGGTAACCGGAACTATTTGGATACCCTCGCTATGGCTATGTCTGGCGGTACTTTTTTGGGTGGCAGGCTTTGACATCATCTATGCCTGTCAGGATGCGGAATTTGACCGCGCCTCGGGGCAGGTGTTTTCAATTCCGCAACTCTTCGGAATTCCAGCGGCACTAAAAATCAGCAAATTTTTTCACCTGGCCATGGTCATCATGCTGCAAAAGTTTTTAATACTTGTTCATGCCGGGGCGCTTGCACAGGTGGGGCTCATGGTGGTGGTGGTCTTTTTGGTGTACGAACACTGGTTGCTGCGGGGAAACCGCTTGGATCAAGCCAATGCAGCATTCTTTACCGCCAACGGGGCCATCGCCGTGGTCTTCTGCCTCTTTGTCAGCGCGGATGTGTTGTTCTAACTGCGGAATTTTTCGGCCAGCACCTTTTCAAGCTGCGCGACATCTCTTTGGAACTGCACCCGCAATTTTGGCAAAAGAAGCCGCCCTACGGTCTGTGCACGCAAACCGTTCAAGTGCACGACAATTTCAATGGTGACCAGACAAATCCCTTGGAAATCACTGCATGCAATGCGATTCTGCAACTCGACCGAGTGGTAGTTGACTCGGGAAGTGTATTGTTGGCCGGGAACAAATCCCGTGACCTCTTCGACCAGATCGACCGCATCATTTAATCTGAATCCAAACTGGGTTCCCACGCGCAGCGGCCCCGGCGTTAACCGGGTATAGGCGCGCACGTCGCCCATGTAATCCGTCGCCCGGGTGCGATCCGTGACGTATGCAAATACATCCGCTGCGGGAGCCTGGGCGGTAAGCCCCACCGTAAACCACACCCTGTCACCCTGCGAAACTTCCCTGAGAGGTTGAGTCTGGGTTAAGGCCACAGCCTTTAGTTGCATGACAACTTATTATCGTAACGAAACAGCTCATTTTCAATGTGTTTTTTAGAGAAACGTTGCCAATGTTATACTGATTTTTACATTATGGATGGAAAAATTCAAAATATTCTTTCCGAAGTTTCCTCAATGTCTTCCCACGAAAAAGCCGTCTTGGTACGTTGCTTGCTGTTAAGTCTGGATCACAAGACTGATGAAGGCGTTGATGATACCTGGTTGGAAATAGCAGAACAACGCTTTAAGCAACTTCAGTCTGGAGAAGTAAAACCCATTTCCTGGACAGAGATCAAGCAAAAAATGAATGAGCGATGACCCTTATCCGGTTTCATCCCGAAGTTTATAAGGATGTCGCAAGCGCTTACGACTGGTATGAATCTTATGCAAATGGTCTGGGTAACGATTTTACCTGCGAATTGGAACTGGGATTAGAGTCAATTGCCTCAATGCCGGAAGCTTGGTCTAAATTTGGCCGCAAATTTCGACGTTTTCATATGTCACGTTTTCCTTTTGCAATTGTCTATTCATTTGGTGATCAATGCGTGTATGTTCTGGCAGTAATGCATCAAAGAAGAAAACCGGATTTTTGGAAAAGTCGGATTTAACAAATGTCTAGGCTAAAAGAGATCGAAGTCAAAGTTGGGCGCAGCGAACGTTTGTCGTTTGAGGACGGCATGGCCTTGTTTGAATCGAATGATCTTTTGCGCATCGGTCGCATGGCCAATATCGTACGGGAACGCTTGCACGGCAACGTAACCTACTACAACATCAACCGCCACATTAATCCCACCAACTATTGCGTGTACAACTGCGCCTTTTGTGCTTTTAAGAAAAATCCGGGTGAAGAAGGCGGTTATGAGTTTACGCTGGATCAAATTGCCGAGCGCGCCGCTGGAGCTGCCGCGCAAGGAGCCACCGAGCTGCACATTGTGGGCGGTTTGCATCACAAATGGAAGTACCCGAAGTATCTTGAAATCATTCGCGTCTGCAGGCAGGCCGCCCCCGCGATCCACATTAAAGCGTACACCGGTGTTGAAATCGACTTCTTAAGCCGCATCTCCCATCAAAGTATCCAAAAGACCCTTAAAGATTTGGTAGAGGCCGGACTGGGAAGTTTGCCCGGCGGCGGGGCGGAAATTCTACCGGAAGAAACTCGCAAGCTCATCTGCGACAAAAAAAGTGACGCTCAAAAGTGGCTCGAGGTGCATCGTATCGCCCACCGGATGGGCATTAAAAGCAACTGCACCATGCTCTATGGCCATGTTGAATCTAATGAGGATAAAGTACGCCACTTAATACAGTTGCGTGAACTTGAAAATGAAGCGCCGGGTTTTAACTGTTTCATCCCGCTGGCTTTTCATCCTGATCACACCCAGCTTAGCCACATCCGCAAATCAGACGGATTTACGGATCTTAAGACGCTGGCCATCAGCCGCCTGATGCTCGACAACATTCTAAACGTCAAGGCCTACTGGATCATGCTGGGTTTAAAAATTGCCCAGGTGGCCCAGCATTACGGCGCCAACGACATCGATGGAACGGTGGTTGAAGAAAAAATCTACCACATGGCCGGCGCCGACACCCCACAGGAAGTTTCGGTGGCGCACCTTAGAGATCTGATCCGTGAAACGGGGCGCGACCCACTTGAGCGGGATACCCTTTATCAGACTGCCCTGGCTTCGCTGATCAGCCGCTAAATTTTGCTTTGATATCTTCGAAACTTAAGGCCACGCCAAACTCATGCAGGTTTTCGGGATCTTCGGCTTTGATTTCGGCGATAAAATCAGAGCGGCTGGTCGGAATAAAATAGTGGTACCCGACTTCGATCTCACATTTATGAACATCGGTTTGTGATCCAAAACGACGCGGGTTGAGGGCGACAATTTCCTCGGGCTGGCAACCGGCCCGCTTGGCCATGTCTGTTACCGGCATGCGTTCATCCCAGGGCACTTGATCCCACACTGCGATATAGCTATTGGACACGCTGATTATTATGATAGCAACTGCGTAAAACCAGACCTCATCAGGCCACAAACTGGCTCCAGAGGTTTTGTACCTCGCGGATGGTGCCGGTGTTTTGTAACGCCGGGTTTCCATCTAATTCCCGGTTTACCTGAACCTGAATACCAATGTGGTTAGTGACAGCCGACAGAGCTTCGGGATTGTCTTTGACCTGTTTAAAAGTCTCTGCCACCATTTGGGCGCGTTTTTTTGAGTCTAGGTTGGGGGTACTCATTTGAGCCACGACCTGTTTTGCTAAAAATTGAGGTCTTTCAAAGCCGATCATATCAGTATTCTTCCCAGTAACGCATCGGTATAAACTCTAACGACCCAAACCAACCCATATTATGTATCAATAATTTATTTTATTTTAAAAAAAATATATATTTAATACTGTTATTTAGAGTTTATTGCCTTCCCCTTAGGCATTAACACCAAAAGGTCTGATTCTTTGGTGTTTTTTAAAAAGTAGTTTATTTTTGAATTAATGTCAGATATCAGGCCAAGCATCGGTTTTCCGGTATCCATCAGGCTGTCAAAATACAGAGTTTGTTGTTTTTGAGGGTCATAACTATAGGCTCGCAACGGCGCTGTCGCGGACGATGCCCAGGCCACCAATCTACGTGCACCTTCATCGCCCAGAAACATATCCGTTCCATCGGGTAGTTTTACGCCTTTTTTTAAGACCAAAAGCCGGAACGGCCCAAGATGCTGCTTGAGGGTTTCCACTAGGGTGAATATACCCGAATATTTTGGTGCGTAAACCCGCGTTAAATGCTGAAATCACTTACCATATGTCTACGATAATAAATATATGACGGGGGTTTATGCTACAAACAACACAGTCGCTTCAGCTCCCCGAAGCACGACTCAAGCCATTAAAAAACCCGTGAGTGGTTCAACTTTGGAAAAAGCATGTTGGCTCTATGCTGCACTTCAAAAAAATCCAAATGATTGGTCACTGTTGCTTCAATTGGATGATCTGATCCATACCGAGGGCGGAAAATTCATTTTATTCCATAACTACGCCCAACTTAACAACGAAACCGAAAAAGCAATCTACCGTATTGCCACTTTATTTCATCATTCGCTGACTGCAGACGAACTGTACGCCACTGTTGATCCGCGTGGCACCGAAAGTTATTTTTTGGCGCATCAGCTTTTGGTTTTATCCCAGCTTGGCTTCGACGTCAGTGATCGGCTTCCAAAGGTCATTGCAAATTTAGAAACCCAGGTGACTGAAAACGCCCCACAGCCTTTGATATTTTCGCTGGCTTACGCTTATCACCTGCAAGGCAATGCCGCCAAAGCAAGTTTATTATGGAACCAGCTTGATGCAGCGCGCATGCCGAATTCTGGTTTTATGAATGAATTTGAATACCTGCGCTATCATGACGCTCTGCATGCCAAAAACGTCAGCCCACAACTTTTGGCCGAATTTCGTCACCAGGCCCTGACACATCCTCCCAAGGATTTAACGCATTTAAAACAGTTTGCAACTGATATTCAAGCAGATTATGAAACGCAGTTTAACGCTGATCTCGCGTGGATCGCTCTCGAAAATTTACCTAAGCAATACCGTAACCCCAGCGTCTCCCTGATGATTGTTGACTTGATGTTTAGAAATTTTGTAAACCCGGTCAATGCCTATGACCTGATCTGTCAGGCCTTAACTGACTGGAGCCACCAGGCAGACATGAGCCGGGATGATTACTTTCCGCTGAATTACTCGCAGGCCATTTTGGATTTTGGCGCTAGCCGATACGGTTTTTCAAATCCATAATGCGGGCATCCACAATGGCTTGGGTCTTTTGGAATACAGACAGACGGTCGTCAAGGTAACTTTTTAGTTCCTCTTTGGAGGCGTAAGTATTGCCATCGATCTCAATCGGAAAATCTTCTGGGGTCATTTCTTCAACCCAAAACTTGGCCATTTGCAATTTATCGATGGCTTCGGCCACTTGTTTGGATTCACCGCTTTCCATACGGTCCAAAATCATTTTTTCCAGTGAACCTCCAAAACGTCCGTTTAACTCTTGCTGAAGGTTGGGATTTTTGGAAACATTGTCTTCCGCCAACGCCAGTAGGCCATCGGTATCATAATCAATGATCGTGACCAGTCCATTTTCGGAGCGATCGACAATGGCAATGGCCTGAATCACGTTGGCCTTGGCCTGAACCGCAGCAACCTGCGTGTTATACCGCTCCGTGGCCTCATGGCTGTTTTTAATATCACTGTATTGAACCAGAATATCTGTGCCGCGGGACACCAGGTGATCGTTGACAATCATGTTAGCAGACAACAAACGTGCGTCTTCTTCGGAATAAGGGATGCTGTACCATTCTAAATGGTCGTTGTTCTGAACCATCATGCCGTCGGTACCCGTTTTGTATGCTACAACCTGAATATGTCCGGCCCCGTAGTGGCCATCATTTAAAAACGAGCCAATAAGCTGGGTATCGTAACCGCCCGCCGCGTAAACGCGCTGCACGGTTTGTGCGTAGGTGTCGCATACCCCATACGCCCGTCCGAACTCGTCCTTGGCGGCACCATGCAAAAAGGTCGTGCTGGCCGGAAAGTTTCTGGTGTAGCCGATCTCTTTGCCGCCCTCCAGCGATCCGGCCAGATAGGAATCGACGTAGGCCTTGGCCAGTTTGCAAAATTCCTCTGGATTGAGATACGACTGCGAACGGAAAAAAGATTCGACCTCGGTAGTGTCAAAGGGGTCTCTGACTTCTTGATCAAAACCATAGTTGGCCAAAACTTTCCGTCCGGCGTCAACCTCGGACTTTTCTTTTTTATATTTTCTGGTTTCCGGGGCGTGCTGATTTTCAGTCAATGCCCGCAGCTCGCTCTGGGCATTCAATTGTTCAATATCCAGGGATGAAGTTGACCACGGAGCGCCGTTCTCGGCCAAAAAACGCAAGGCCCCCTCGCTACCTACTTTAGACGTAAACATACGATCCACGGTGGGATGCTCTTGCAAAGTGTTTGAAAACAGTTCAAAACTAATATTGTTCGACTGCATGAAATCCGAAAAGCTGTCGTAAATCTCCTTCAGCGCGGACTGCGAAATGTCAAAGTAGCCGTCCATATCATCATCGGTTATGGCAGCGCAAAATTTGTCTCCTGCCGAAGCATAGAGCCCCGTGTACGAATATATTGTTCCCTTTTCGGCGCTTGCGTCGGATGGGAGCATGCCCCGATCTTTAAGGTAGGACACCAGCTGTTCCCCCAGCTGGTCACGCTGCGCCAAAGCCTGATCCGAAGTGGTTTGTGCGCCGTTAACGAGGTAGGTGCCAGTGGCTTCGAGCGCGCTGGTGTCGGCGTATATTCTTAACACCGTGCCGACATTTGAGGCAGATACTGTTCGGCCTGCCGCAACCCGGCTGGCGGCAGCTGAAGGTTCTGCCACGGCCGTATTGCCACCAGGAGCCATACCCGCCTTACCCTGGATCGGACCTAGCCCCACTGGATAAGAATCAACTGTCGTCATCAACTCAACCCTTTCACTGTCATTCCCGTTTTCGCGGAAATTCCCAACATAGGACTTTTTATGAATAACCTATTTACACAATTTATCGTAAAATAGTTTAAAAATAGTGTACTTATAATTGTAGAATTATGTAAATTTTTATAAATTACAAGTTTTTACACATCATTTCACGATAATTTTATTGAGTTACTTGCCCTGAAACACTGGGAAAGATACTTAACGTATGTCTTTAAATAAAACCGGCGCAGTCGACATTCAGAGCCTTCAAATGCGTGAGGCTCACGGAATGACTCTTGGATCTTCGCAGGGATCCAAAAAACTTGGGCCACTCTTAAAGCAGCTTATGCCCGATGGCCGCATGTATACCCTGGCCAAAGACAAAGCTTTTCCAAACGGACAACACATCTATTTGTGCCAGGAAAATGAAAAAGTCGGTCTGTTTTTTTACAGTGTTGGCCAAAGTGTTCAGGGTTATTATTTTGATCCCGCTCAAGACCAGGTCTGGGTATTTACCAGCATCAAAAGCCCCGCCAAGCCCGGCACAAACCACGACCGAAAAGAAATGCAAAAAAAAATTGAGTACTTTCAAAAACACTGTAAAACCCAGGAACTTGTCACCCTGGTACCCAAAGGGCACAAATCATGACCGAAGTTGGACTACCTAACCGCTCCCTTACCCCAGGTTCCGTTCAGGGCCCTGCCCGTTCGGAGCGTGTAGCACAGGGATCTGCCCCTACCACAGGTGGATCGCTCGAAGGGCCTGATGGACCTTTGGGAGAAACTTCTATTGCGCCCAAGGTGACACAGGCCGAGGCCCAGACCGCCGTGGCGCAGGTTAATATTCCCTCTGGAGACAAATGGATCGCCCAAAAGCAAGCACTCGCGCAACAGATTCGAGCCGGGGTTCAGCCTCCTGAACTGGCCGAAGCCCTGGTGCAGGGCTTAGAGAAAACCAGTCAAAATG
Organism: bacterium; assembly: GCA_023249225.1. GTDB lineage: Bacteria > Margulisbacteria > Marinamargulisbacteria > JAHFDA01 > JAHFDA01 > JAHFDA01. The sequence goes on along the minus strand of JAHFDA010000006.1, from coordinate 44,967 downwards.
TCAGCGCAGAAAATTTTGACGAACTGATTTTAAAATTTCAGCAAAATGCCCTGTCCTTTATTGCCAAACAATCTAAGGCTGACGCGCCGGTGCGTTTTAATCAAATGGCAGACTTGACCACAGCCTTGCTTGGATCTGCCGAAAATAAAGAAGCCGTGCTCGAAAACTTTTTGACTGCCACGCCCAGCGTCACCCAGGACAGCAGTGATGTTCAGCAACTCGAAACCCAACTCTACTTTAATCAGTTCTTAAAATCTGCCAGTAGCGCCGGCATGAGCGACGCGCAAATTCAAAATGCCATGATTAATGGCATTAATCAACTGGGCACTCAAGGCAAAAAGGAGCAGGCCTATCAACTGTATTTCTTTTTAAACAGTAACTCGCCTAAAAGCGCCGAAAGAAGCGTGGAGATGCTGATCGATTCGTCTTATGTTTCTAAAATACGCGGAAGTCTGCAGGGTCAGGTTTCAATTATCGGATCCGAGGTATTTGAAAACTCGGCGTTTGATATTAAAGATGCACAAGGTCGCTTGGCCGAAGCTTATGGTGATTTTGAATCGGATTTAGCCTCATACGACCGGTGTTTAACGCTGATTGAAGAAAACTTTGGAGCTAATCCAGCTGTGGCGTGGTCAATTGGCGAAGACCGCACCCAGTTACCCGAAGCCCGTAATCTGGCTTACGACAGCACCGCACTTTACTTTAACAAAGGCACGCGTAATTCTGGGTCGGGCGTTACCTTTGCCGACCTTGGATATACACTGCCGGAACACGTACCCGCCGAAACAAAAAGTTTAAGTGGCGAAAGGCGAGAGGTCTTTCATTCAAATATTGATCGCCGAAACCAAATCGACGCCGAGCTACAAAAACGCGGTGATGCCACGCGCAAAGCCGTGTCGGTTACGCTTTTGTCTGAAAACTTTAAAGCCGTTAACGTCCAGGTGGGTCAAGTCAGTTATCTATCGGGGTCTGTCTCACCACTGGCGCTGCAAAACCAAGAAACTGCACAGGCGCGTTTTACCGGTTTTTATAGCTCCACTGTGGCTGGCAGCAACCACTTAAAACACTCTTGGGATCTTCAAGACCAGCCTCCCGGGGCTGTAGATGGAAATTTTGAGCCGGTCACCCCAGGGGCCATTGATTGCATTTCGAACACGGTCCGATTCCTGGGGGCCCTGTATGGTATCGAAAGCACCCAGGACGGTGGAACCTTTTGGGTCGGCGATGAACGCGGAACAGGCGGTTCCATGGATCATTTTTACGTTGATAACGGCGACGGCACTTTAAGCCCCGCACATACCAACACTTTTTCAACCAAAGATACCAATTACACTCAAACGATGAGTGAGCGGTTTTTTCGCGACGGCGTGGCTGTCTTTGCCTGCCAAACGTTTCATACCTCGGGTAAGCCCGGACACTCTTACGTGATCTTTAATATCGGTGACGGCTGGTATAAAGCCGAGGCTAATCTTGGAATTGGTTCGGCCGTAAGACCCATAGACCCCTCGATACTTGGAGCCGGTGGAGAAAAAGTGGAATTTTATGATATGACACCCGAGGCCAATAAAAAATATATCGCCTTTTCCCAACCCCGCAACGCCCACGTTGCTGCCTCAAGAGTGCGCGATTCTGGAGATGTAGCATTGGCTTCAACTAATTAATTCTAAAATACTAAATGTATTAAATAACTAAATTTTGCAATTTTTATACATCTGCCCCGATAAGTTCTTACGGTCATGCCCCCAGTAAGTTCAATTTCAAGCAATACTTCTGTAGTTTCTGATGCCCCGTTTCCAAGTATGATTAAAACTGCCGCTTGGACAGTCCGCGACGAAACGCGTTTGCAAAAACTGTGTCAGTTGAGCTGGCAAATGCTGCTCCGTTGGACGCAACTGCTTTGATACAGGCAGAGTTAGGCACTGTTCTTGAGTATCTGCGCCAAAATATAAAAACAGATTCTGCTGCCCGGCAACTGCGCCAACCTTTATTTGAAATTGCCAATGCCTTGATGCTCGATGGGCGGGCTTTTGCCAGTGCAATCGGCGCAGAACTTTTACAGGCTGTGCATGCGCCCGTTCCGCCAGAAGTACAGACGCAGATCCTTAATAACCATACGCAGGTTTTTGGCATACTGGCCGGCGTACCCTGGAGTTTTGATGCGTATGTGCGCAGTGACGGCAAATTCTATTACCCAAACACAGCCAACCTTGGAGCCCGGGCCGGTCAACCCGCGCAGTCGATGAGTTGCATTTTTTTTAACAACGTCTATTTGCATCTTGTACTTGGCCTTATGCCTTATTCAACCTATCTGGGATCTGGCCAACCTTATGGCGTGGCGCAGAATCTGGCACATAAGACCGAATTCCGCACTGCCGGAGTGTTGCAGGAACCGGTGATTTCCGGGTTCGTCCCCGAGACAGATGCTTTAGACCAGCTTCCCAGGCTACTTGAGCATTATGGCGTCTTATTTTCTGTCCAAGTTTACAACGATAACGAGGGGCAATCTCCTGGTCATGCTTTTATCGCACTAAAAATGGACAACGGCTACCATGTGCTGGAATCTTTTGGAACGAATGTGCACGACTACGGCCTGATTGAAGACTGGATTAACGATCACCGCTACAAAAGTTTTACATTTGCGCTGATGGATATTGGCGCCGTCAAAGATTTTTCACAGGTGGCGCGCTCGTATCCTGCGTTCATGCAAAATCTGTCCGCCAGCGCAGACCGGGCGCGAGCGTGTCATTGTTCCAAACCAGTCAAAATTCCGCGTTTAGAATTTACGCTGCCCTAACCCAGCACACTGCCAAACCAATCAACGCCGTAAGATACAATCATGGCCATGTTGCGTGTCGGTTGTGTACCCTTTATTAACGCTCTTCCCCTGACCGAGGGCATACGGCCCGAACTGGAATTTGATGATCCCGCCACCTTAAGCCGCAAATTTTTAAATCATGAACTGGATATCGCCTTGCTGCCATCGGTGGAACTGCTGCGTTACGGGGGACAGTTGGAACCCCTGGTGCCCTTAGGCATTGCCTCGTATGGCGCAGTGCGCAGCATCCGCCTGATTGCGCGCGTACCGCTTGAACAGATTAAAACTTTTCGGCGCGATTACCAAAGCCGTACCAGCAATGCCCTGGCCCAGGTTCTTTTTCAGAACCGTTACGGACTAGCAGTGACCGAAACAGATCAGTCCGCCGATGCTGTCTTGGTGATCGGCAACCGCGCCTTGTTAACACCGCCCGCAAACTATGACTACGACCTTGGCGCCTTGTGGACAGAATGGACCGGACTTCCTTTTGTATATGCGCTCTGGGTTAAACACCCTCACGTTGTTGCCGGAGAATGGCCCGATAAACTGCACCGGGCTTACGCGCAGGGCAAACAAAACATGCCTGCGCTTGTGCGTCAGGCCGCCTTGGAAATTGGCATCACCGATGCTGTCGCATCGGACTATTTAAACAAGCACATTCAATACGAACTTGGCGAAAAGCACCGCTTGGCCTTGCGCCGTTTTTATGATGAGCTTGCAGCACTCGAAGACCTGCCGCCCTATGCGGTTCACACCTGGGATCGTCTGGTGACTGCATCAGATATCCCCAGTAAATTTTAATCCCCAAAAATATGAATAGTGCGGGCTAAATTTGGTTTAGTCGGGCATCAATCCGGGAATTTTAGGGTATATGCCCGAAATCCAACCCGGTGTATTTTTGCGTACTGAAACCAAGGCCCTGCGCGATACCAGGCGCGCCGCTCAAAATGCGGCATCTCCCAAAAACGCCCTTGATCCTAAAACATTTAAGCCGGCTTCGATTACTTTTGGCGAACAGCCGCTACAGGGTTATCGTGGCACTTCAGCCAACGGAGCAGCGGCCTTCATTGATACTGAAGGAAGTGTGTACGCCCAAAGCAGTGATGCTTTGCAGTGGCAAAAAACCGGTACGCACTTTGATACAAACACATTGCCCACCGTTGCGTTGCCTGCGCAAGTTCCGGCTGAACCCGCTGCATTGCCTACATTTTTATCCGTGCCCCCTGCCCAGGTAGAAGTTTTGCCCGTTAGTGTTCATGAGTTGCTTAATGCGGACGAATTTACCCACTGGATCCAAAGCGATACTTTAAGCGCCGATGAAAAAACATTTTTATCCGGATTGATCCAAGACCATAGCGTACCCGTGGATTCGCTCGAAACACTTGTTGCACAGTGGGACATGCTACCTGCCTTATACGCCAAAGCACCTGAAGCACTGCGCCCGGCGCTGGATCACGTATTGCTCGTTCAGCTCAATGAAGCTGGCAAATATATTGGCACCCAAGACACCTGGATGCATCAGCCCGGAAACCGCATGATGAACAAAGACTATGAGCCGCTGATGGGAATGCTCGTCAACCCGGCCTGGTATCAGCAGACCTTAAATAAAACCGAAGGTATGGCCAAATTATATCAAGCGCTTGGTGCTTTAGATGCCACAAAACCCGAAGGCCAATGGCTGGCGCAGGCGCTGGAAACCGGCATCAATCAAGTGGATACCGATGGATTACGCCAGCTTTCGGCCGCGTCAGCTTCGTTTGACGCCAACCTGTTCTTACTCTTTGATACGGGCGTCAACAGCCAGGGCGGGACACGCAAGAAATGTCAGGATTCCCTGACTGCCAGCCTGGTGGCCGAACCCTTTGGAATGGACGCCACTGCGTTGCGTCAGGCTTTTCACAGTGGCCGCTTGCCCGCCGATCCAGGCTTTGATCATTTAAGCACTGCTGCTGCCAGCACTGCTAGCGCCCTGGGAGCACAGCTGATGCCCTCCGACATGGATCCGATCCAGGCTGAAAACCTGAACTTTTTTAGGGAGAATCTGGCGTTTTACCACTGGTCTTATGAGGGCACGGGTCAGACCGCTGATAACGGATTTCGCAGCTACTCGTGCATTGCAGCCGTGCGGGCTGGCACCCAGATCATCCTTGGAATGACCGATGCTGAAGTTAAAGCCAGCACTTCAAGTCTTGCCAGTGTGATGGCTTCTGATCTTGGCGCACGGGCCGCCGAAATTGAAGACTTTGAAGAATTGGGAGACCGTCCTACCCTGCACCTTGCAGCGCAAACTTCGACGCCTGAAGAGATGGAAACGCTGTTACGCACCCAGGGAACTATTTTTCTGGTGCAAGATTTTAGCTTGAGCTATAACGAAGCTTATATTGATACCGAAAATGGAGGCAGTGAAGAGGTGTTGCTGGCCCAGGTTCCCGCAGAGCAACGTGGCGGAATTTTTCTTGATCGCATGCAAAGGCCTTCTTTTGATCCCCACCACACTGCCTTGGTGTATTACGGCGAAGGCACCAACTCACGCACTGGCGAAACCACGACGGGCTGGTGGGCCATTGATTCCACTTCAATAGCAACCCAGATGAAACTGCCCAACGGAAAATCTGAAAACAAAGACGGCGGCGAATGCATTCCCTTTGCCGATTGGATGAAAAAAGGTCGTACTGACCTTGAGCTGGTATCGATTGATACGAATCAGGCCCGTGAGGTTTCAGCCGACCAAAACCACGTAAAACGTTTTGCAATGTATTCGCAACCCGCCAGCGTGTTGGTGGCCGATGCGGAATAGGACAAGTTACAATATCCCCCGTGCTGGTCGATACTTTAAGCCAAGCCATTCAAGACATAGGCTCTAAACCCTTGGCTGGCAGCCGGGTATCCGACCAAGAACTGTTGGAATTGTTCAAATCAAAAGATCTCCCAACGCTGGGGCATTACGCCAACCAGGTACGCTGGCAAAAACACCCTCATCCAACCGTCACCTACAACATCGACCGCAACATCAACTACACCAACGTGTGCGTGGCCACTTGCAGCTTTTGCGCCTTCAAGCGGAAACCCGAAGAGACGGATGCCTACGTGCTGCCGCAGCATGTGATCGACCAAAAAATTGAGGAGCTGATGGCTGTGGGCGGACGGCAAATTTTGCTGCAGGGCGGCATGAACGCGGCGCTGCCGCTGGAGTTTTACACCGGAATGCTGCGCCACATCAAACAAAAGTATGGCATCCACATCCACGCCTTTAGCGCTCCGGAAATTCATGTGCTCGCCCGGCTTTCTAAATTAAGTTATGCAGACACTCTTAAAACTCTGCGTGAAGCGGGCATGGACAGCTTGCCCGGCGGTGGCGCAGAAATACTGTCGCCTAAAAACCGGCGCGAGATTGGCCACGGCAAATGCAGCGCCGATCAATGGATCGATGTCCACCGTGCCGCGCACAAAATGGGCATGCGTTCCACCGCCACCATGATGTTTGGGCACACCGAAACCTTAGAGGAAAGGGTGGAACACCTGCACCGCATCCGCGACCTGCAAGACGAAACCGGCGGCTTTACCGCTTTTATCACTTGGACCTTTCAACCCGACCACACCGAGCTTGGAGCAACCACACATTACGCGCGCGTGGGTTCGTTTGAATATTTAAAAGTTCAAGCCATCTGCCGCTTGTACCTGGACAACATCGCCAACATCCAATCAAGCTGGGTCACACAAGGCCCCAAGATCGGCCAACTGGCGCTTTTTTACGGCGCCAATGACTTGGGCTCGACCATGCTAGAGGAAAACGTGGTCAGTGCCGCAGGCACCACCTACAGTCTGCAGGAAGAAGATTTAAAACACCTGGCTGTGAATGCGGGCTTTATTCCACAGCGGCGGAATTTTTATTATCAGCCGACAGTTACGGAAAAGAGGTCCGCAAACAAGCACGCAAGTCCCTCAAAAAGGTAAACATAGTAATAAACGTAGTAATGTCTAGCTAAACATGGTAATATCGGTTTAGCATGTTTTCCCTTGATCCCCATTATTTAAAGGATCAGTATTTCGACATCTCTTTTGCCGGGTTGCTCCAGCAATTAGGCCGTTACAAGGGTCGGCAGGACTTATTTAAGAAACAAACCCCGCAAACCCTTGAAACACTAAGATACAGCGCCATGATCCAAAGCACCGAGTCATCCAACCGCATCGAAGGCGTGGTGGTAACGCCGCAGCGTATCAAGGCTCTGTTTAAAAACGCCAAACCTGGCAATCGTTCCGAGGCGGAGGTGTTGGGGTACAAGGCCGTTTTGTCGCGCATTCACCAAAAGCCGCTGCGCTTGCGTTTGACCCCCGAAAGCATCCTGGATTTTCACAAAGAAATGTTCCGGCTGACCGACGAGCCTGTCGGCCACTTTAAACGGCGGGACAATACCATTGAGGAGCGGCTTCCAGATGGTTCGTGGAAAACCCGGTTTGTTCCAGTTTCAGCCCGGCAAACGCCCGCTTTCGTTAAGGAAACCTGTCGCCGGTATCACGATCTGGCCGAGGATGGGCAGATTCCAGACGTGGTACGGGTCGCTGCGCTGGTGCTTGATTTTTTATGCATCCATCCGTTCCGCGACGGCAATGGCAGGCTCTCGCGACTCCTAACCACCCTGCTGCTCTATCAAAATGACTACGATGTGGGCCGCTATGTGGCTCTGGAAAAAATCGTCGAGGATCGCAAGGAGCAGTATTACGATGTTCTGCAGCGCTCCTCAAAAAACTGGCATCTTGGGAAACATGACATTCGCCCGTGGACCGAATTTTTTATTGTCACGCTGGTGGAAGCCTACAAGCAGTTCGAAACGCAACTTGGCAAACTTCAACGCCGACGCGGAAACAAAACCGTTTTGGTCGAGCAGTCGGTGCGCGAATTGCCCCTGCAGTTTACGCTGGCGGATGTCGAGGCTGCGTGTCCGCATGTCTCCCACGACATGATTCGTGTGGTGCTTAACGGGATGCGCAAGGAGAAAAAGGTTCGCTGCCTGGGAACAGGGCGGGCGGCACGGTGGGAACGGAAAAATCGACAAGGATGGGACAAAATATAACTTACTTATGACCACCCACATCGCCCTCTTCCGCGCCAAAGAAATCCGTAAAACTGTTCATAACAACGAATGGTGGTTTGTAGTTGAAGATGTGGTTTTGGCTTTAACCGATTCAAACGACCCCAAACAATATACCCAGCGCATAAAACAGCGTGATCCAGAGCTGGCCAAAGGGTGGGTACAGTTTGTACATACCCTTGATATTGAAACTGGTGGCGGGACGCAAAAAATGAGCTGCGCCAATACCGAGGGTATTTTCCGTATTATTCAGGCTATCCCCTCCCCCAAAGCCGAACCCTTTAAGCGCTGGCTAGCCAAGGTGGGTTACGAACGCATCCAAGAAATCGAAGATCCTGAACTTGGCACCAAACGTACCCGGGCCCTGTACAAAGCCAAGGGCTATGACGACGACTGGATAGAAAAACGCATTCGTGGCATCGCTACCCGTGAAGAACTTACAAACGAATGGCAAAAACGCGGAGTGAAGGCCCCTAAAGAGTACGAGATTCTGACTGCGGAAATATCCCAGGCTACCTTTGGCTTAACACCATCAGAATACAAGCAACTCAAGGGTCTCAAACGCCAAAACCTGCGGGATCACATGAGCGATTTGGAGCTCATTTTCTCGATGCTGGGCGAGGCTTCGACCAAAGAGATTGCCGTCAACACTGACGCCCAAGGTTTTACCGAAAACCAGCAAGCCGCCAAATCCGGTGGCACGGTAGCAGGCAACGCCCGCAAGGAACTGGAGAAAAAAAGCAGAAAAAAGGTTACAACATCGGCAAATTATCTTAAAAAGCCGCAGAACAAGAAATGGCTCAAGCACTAAGACCGCTGGGTCATTTATCGAGCTCACCATGATTTACTCTGCACCCCACATCCTCTGTAATAGCCAGACCCTGATAAAAGATGGAGCACTACTTATTAAAAGTGGCCAAATTGCCGATGTTGGGACACTTAATGAAATTCGTTCGGCCTACCCGCTTGAACAGGTAAACCGTTTTGACAATGCCGTCATGCTCCCCGGCCTCATCAATGCGCACTGTCATCTTGAGCTGACGCTGCTGCAAAACAAAATCGAACCCGGCCCAGATTTTGCGTCCTGGATCCGCACGCTGGTGGATTTGCGCCGCCGCTGGAACAAATCTGTTTTTCATCACAGCATGCAACGTGGCCTCGACGCGTTGATTCAAAGCGGAACCACGACTGTGGTGGATATCAGCTCGCAGCATATTTATGAGCCGTTGCTTAAAGCGCCCCTGCGCAAACTGGCCTGCTTTGAGGTGTTTACGCTGGATGCAAATGAATCTGTCCGCAGCATGGGTGCGTTGGAGACTCTGCTTGCGATGATCGAAGAAGATGAATTTTTTAAAGCCGGTGTTTCTCCGCATGCGCCTTATACGGTTGCGCCGGAACTGTATGGCCTGTGCGCAGACCTGGCCCAAAAGCAGCAGCGCTTGCTAACCACTCACCTGGCAGAAACCAAAGCAGAAATTGAATTTTTAGCATCTGGCCAGGGACCCTTGCGGGAACTGTATCAGTCCCTGGGTTACGACATGAGCGCTTACCAGGCACCCCGCAAAACACCCGCGCAGTATATCTATGAAAGCTGCCAAAATGCTCCGCGCATTTTATTTGCGCATGGAACTTATCTGGCCGAAAGCGATTTTGCTTTGTTACAAAAGCATGGCGCTGCAGTGGTTTACTGTCCGCGCTGCACACACGAGTATTTTAAGCACCCGCAACACCCCTGGAAGCGCATGCAGGCCGCCGGCATTCCGGTGTGCCTGGGAACAGACAGCCTGGCCAGCAACTTTAGCTTGAGCCTGCGCGACGAAATCGACTACCTGATCAAGCGCCATCCCGAAGAAAACCCTAACGCCTTTTGGACCATGGCCACCGAAACCGCCGCCGAGGCCATTGGCATGGGAGCCCTGGCAGGTAAACTCGAAAAAGGATTTTATGCCGATTTTGGGGTATGGGAACTGTGTGAGTCGGCGTTTTCATACAACGCGATCGGCGCGCTGCAGCACAGCTTTGTTTCCGGTCAAAAGATCAAGTAAACCCACGCTTCACGCTTCACGCTTCACGCATTAAGATAGTGCCATGTCGGTTGAGACACTGTATAAGAAAAGCACCTATTACATCACCACGCCGCTTTACTATGTCAATGATGTGCCGCACATTGGCCATGCCTACTGCACCATTGCAGCCGATGTGGTGGCGCGTTACAAGCGCTTGCGCGGAAACAAAGTGCATTTTTTAACCGGCACTGACGAACATGGCCAAAAAATCGAAAAGGCAGCCGAGACCAGTGGCGAGACCCCCAAACAGCTTGCCGACCGGGTGGTCGAGCGTTTTAAAGGCCTGTGGCAGACGCTGAATATTTCTTACGATGATTTTATTCGCACCACCGAAGAACGTCATGCCTCGGTCGTGGCCCAGTTCTTTAAGCTGGTTTACAACAAAGGAGACATTTACCTGGGCGAGTACGAAGGCTGGTACTGTCAGCCCTGCGAAACCTACTATTCCGAAACCCAGCTTGTAAACAAAAAATGTCCTGGTTGCAAGCGCGAAGTAGCGCTTTTAAAAGAGGAATCTTATTTTTTCCGCTTGAGTCGTTATCAGGAACTTTTGCTCAAGTACATTCAGGACAATCCGCAATGGATCCTGCCCGAATTCCGTAAAAATGAAATTTTGGGCATGTTACGTGAACCCTTGTCCGATCTTTCCATCACGCGCACCAGTTGCCAGTGGGGCATCCCCGTCCCCGACTTGGGAGCCCAGGTACACGATAAGGACGGAAACTGGCTTACCCCTAAAAAAACGCACTATATATATGTATGGTTTGACGCGCTGCTCAATTACATCAGTGCCATCAACTACCTTTCTGACGCCGGGGGTTTTTTAGAACGTTGGCCGGTAGATGTCCATCTGGTCGGCAAGGACATTATTAAATTCCATGCCATTATCTGGCCCGCCATGTTGCTGTCGGTAGGCATCCCTCTGCCCAAGCTGATCTATGGACATGGTTTTATTTTGGCCGATGGCGAAAAAATGAGTAAGTCCAAAGGCAATGCAATTGATCCGCAAGCCATTATCGAACGTTTTGGCGTCGATGCGCTGCGCTTTTTTTTAATGCGTGAGATCAGCTTTGGACAGGACGGCTCGATCAGTTGGCAGGCGCTCGAAAACCGCTACCAAAGTAACCTGGCCAATGACCTTGGAAACCTGTTGCACCGTTCACTGGCAATGCTGGAAAAGTATTTTCAAGGCAAGGTGCCCGCCAGTGATGAAAGTCATTGCCAACCCGTCGACAGCGCATTTTCACAATTTGCTGTAGCCACCGTGGAAGCGCTGGAACCTCTTGTTCAGCAATTTAAATTGCATCTGGCCCTGGATGAAATTTGGAAACTGGTATCCCGCGCCAACCGTTACGTCGACGAACGCGCGCCCTGGACCTTGTTTAAGCACGGAAAAACAGACGAATTGGCGGTGGTCATGTACAACGTTTTAGAAGCGCTGCGCTTTTTAGCCTTGCTCCTGTCGCCCTTTATGCCCACAACAGCCCAACGCATGTGGGAAGCCCTGGGCCTGACCGGAAGTCTAACGGACATCAAAAAAACGTCTTGGGAATGGGGTAAGCTTCCGGTCGGCACACAGGTTCAAAAGGGAGAGCCTATTTTTCCGAAGATTGAGTTAGCGACTGCGGTTTAAAAATACGTTACAATGGATGATACGGAAAGTCATTTCTCTGATGGTGACAAGCAAATTGGGTGATGTATGTACCTAAAAAAATTAGAGGTTAACGGCTTTAAAACCTTTGCTAAACACACGTATATCGAATTTAACCAGGAAATAAAATTAACGGCCATTGTGGGGCCCAACGGCTGCGGAAAAAGCAACGTCTTTGACGCCATCCGTTGGGTGCTGGGAGAACAAAGCATGAAAATGCTACGTTCTTCTAAAGCCGAGGAAGTCATTTTTAATGGTACCGACACCGAAAAAGCGGTGGGCATGGCTTCGGTATCGCTGACACTCGACAACAGCAAAAAAATGCTGCCCTTGGATTTTCCGGAAGTCAGTATCCAGCGCAAACTCTACCGTTCGGGCGAAAGCGAGTACTTTGTTAACGGCCAGCTTTGCCGTCTTAGAGATATCCTCGATTTGTTTATGGACACAGGTATTGGCCGCAGTTCTTATTTTATGGTGGGCCAGGGCCAGGTCGATCAGCTTATTTCAGCCAAGGCCGACGAACGCCGTGCTGCGTTTGAAGAGGTGGCTGGCATTCATAAGTACCAGTTCCGCCGCCAGAGCGCCGAGCGTAAGTTGCAGCGCACCGAAGAAAATCTTACCCGACTGCTGGATCTACAAAACGAGCTGCAATCACGCCTGGGGCCCCTTAAGGAACAAGCCGAAAAAGCCCAGGCCTATATCAGTTTGCGCAAGGAGCTGACGCAATTTGAAGTTGGCCTTTTTAAAGAAAAAGCGCTGCGCTTAAATCGCCAACAAGGCGACCTCAAAACCCAGGCGCAGCACATTCATGCCCGGGTTCAGGCTGAAGAAGCCCGTTGCGCCCAGCTTTTGGGCGACGAAAAAAATAGCCGCGAACTCTTGGGAGATCTCGAAGCTTCCATTGCCGATATACAACTCAATCTTGGCCGTCAAATGCAGGATCTGGCACAATGGCACAAAGAAAAAGACGTGTTGGCCGAACGCCTTTATGGCCTGCAAGAACGGCAAAAACTTGCCCAGCATGATCTGCAGAAAACCCAGGGCCATCATGCCGAACAAGCTGCCCAAAGCGCCACGCTTGAGCAGGCACAAGCCGAAGCCCGTGCGCAACAGTCCTTGGCGATACAAGCGGTCGTCATCCTAGAAACAGCGCTGGCTGAACTGACCCAGCAGTGGAAAACAAAGATACATGCCCAGGAAACCCTGCGCCAGAATTTAATGCAACACGAAACCGAACTGCTCCACCATGAACACGGCCTGGTGGAATTGCGTTCGGCCAAACAACGTTTTGAAGAAAGTTTTCAGTTTTGTGTTTTAGAGGTCGACAAATGTCTGCACGAAATCCAAAACTTGCAATCGCAGATGCATGATCTTGAAAACCAAAAACAGGCGTCCCTTAAAGAGCAGTCAGAATTTTTGCGTCTGGCCGAAGGCCAACATGCACAGCTGGTCGAAAATACCGCCGGTCTCAAGCAGGCCGCCGAAGAACGCGCCCATGCCAAAGAACTGCTCGACATCAGCAGTTCGCGCCTGTCGCTACTCGAAGAAATGCAGCATGGCCTCGAAGGTTATATCAAGGGTGTCAAGAACCTGATCCTGGCCAAGCGTTCGCAACCAGAGCAGTTTAAGCAGATTCATGGCGTTCTTGCCGACCTCTTGCAGGTGCCCGAGCCTTACGAAGCGGCCATCGAAGCCGCCCTGGGTCCACACCTTCAGGCCGTCACCACGGCATCGCTTGCCGCTGCCGAACAAGCCCTGGACTTTCTTAAATCAGCCGATTTTGGCCGTGTGACTTTTTTGCCCCTTGATCGCATATCCCTTCCGGATGCTTACATTGACGCGGCCGCATTGCAGGGCCTGCCAGGCGTGCTTGGCACAGCGCTTGCGCTGATCAAGTTTGATCCCAGCCTGGAAAAGACCGCCACTCAACTGTTGCACGATATCCTCATTGTTGAAGATTCAGCACCCGTGGCAGATCTGTGGCAGCAGCCCGCCGTACGCACAGGCATTCGCGCCATCATTACATTGTCAGGCACGCGTTACGACAAGCACGGCATGGTCTCGGGCGGCAGTGTGCATCAGGGTACCGCCAATATCCTGACGCGCCATCGCCAAATTTTAGAACTGCGCGAGGCGGTGTCTGTACACCAGGCTCAATTTTTAGAAAAAGAACGCTGGTTGTCAGATCTTAGGCAGGCGCGCGTGGTGTCTGAAGCTGAGCTGGATCATTTGCGCCTGCAGGAGCAGCGCCGGATCCTGCTTAATGCAGAGCTTGAGTCAGAACTACGCAACCTGACACTACGCCAGATTGACTTGCAAGAGCGCCGTCAGAATGCCCAGGACAAGCAGGCCGAAATCCACCGGGCACTTGAAAAACTCACCAGCGATCTTGGGCACCTCACGGCCGCAATGCAGGACTGCGCCGTCCACAAAACTGAAACCCAGGCCAGCATTGCAGAGCTCTTGTCGCAGGTTTCGGCCATCGAACGGGCACGCGAAATTCAGGTTGAGCAATTGACGCAAAAACGCATTGAATTGACTGAAATCCAAACCCGCGCCGAACAACTGGCCATGCAACAAAGCTCACTGATGCAAAGTTTGAAACAGTACGCATCTTGGATCGAAGCCAAGCAAAATGAACTTACCCTCTTAGGCGAGCAGCACGGCGAGCTCGAAAGCCAGCAAGCCCGTGTCGGCGCACAAATTCCGCCGGCCGAAGCAATCAAAACCCAAAGCGAAGGCCGCCTTAAGGAGTTTTTAACCCAGCGCCAGGCCACCCAACAAACGCTTGAACAAATCCAAAACGACGTCCGTCTGCTCGACGCCAGCCAAAAACAACAAAACGCCGCGCTGACACAACTTGAAATTGAACTGGCCAAGGTCGAATCAGAGCTGGCCCACATGACCGCCATTTTGGCGCAGGAACATGAAAGTACCCTTGAAGACGTCCTTAACCTGCCTGATCTGACCGAATCGCTTGACGAAGTTGAGGCCCGTGTCCGGCGTATCCGCCGCGACATGAAAAGGCTGGAACCCGTAAATCTTCTTTCTATCGACGAATACAATGAGCTCAAGCAGCGCTCCGAATTTAACGAAAAACAAATGGAAGACCTGACCAAGGCCAAGCGTGATCTCGAGCGGCTTGTCCAGCAGCTTGATCAGTTGGCACGCCGCGAATTTACCAGCACCCTAACCGAGATCCAAAAACATTTCAGCGAAACATTTCAGGAACTTTTCGAAGGCGGACAGGCCCGTCTGCTGTGGCCCGAAGAAGCCGACATTTTAAGCTGCGACATTGACGTGTGGGTGCATCCACCTGGCAAGAAAAATACCAGCCTGCAACTGTTGTCTGGCGGGGAAAAGGCCCTGACGGGTATTGCCTTGTTGTTTGCCTTGCTCAAGACCCGGCCAGCGCCCTTTGTGCTTTTTGACGAAATTGACGCCCCGTTAGACGATGCCAATGTGGGGCGCTTTACTCGGGCACTTAAAAAGTTTACTGAAAGCACCCAGATGATCATCATCACCCATAACAAGCGCACCATGGCTGCCGCACAAACCTTGTATGGTGTCACCATGCCACAAAAAGGTATCAGCAGTCTGGTATCGGTCAAATTAATCGAAGACGGAAAAATCATCTCCGAAAAAAAGGTAAGCTAATCTATGGCCACTGCAATTTCGGCACCCAGTAAACTGCTCGATGGCAAGGCGCTTGCCAAACTTATCAAGGAACGCCTTAAAAGCGAAGTCAAACAGGTCTGTGAAGCCCTTGGCATGCCACCTGGCTTGGCCGTGATCCTGGTTGGAGACAACCCCGCCAGCAAGGTTTACGTTAAAAATAAAGAGGCGGCCTGCGCCGAAGTAGGCATCCATTCGTTTCCGTATAATCTTGCGGAAAATATCACCCAAACTTACTTGCTAGAACTGATCGGCAACTTAAACCGCAACCCACAAGTACATGCCATTTTGGTGCAATTGCCGCTGCCAAAACAAATCGACCCGCAAGCCGTGGCCGAAGCCATTGACCCCAGCAAAGACGCCGATGGCTTTCATCCCATGAATTTAGGCAAACTGATGTCAGGCCTGCCCTGCCCCTTTATTCCACCCACGCCGGCAGCGGTCATGAAACTCATTGAACAAACCGGGCAATCGCTCGACGGCAAACAAGCCGTCATTGTCGGCCGCTCCAATATTGTTGGCAAACCCCTGATTCACCTGCTCTTGCAGCGTCATGCCACCGTCAGTATCTGCCACAGCCATACCAAAAATCTGGCGTCAGTGGTTAAGACCGGTGACATTGTCATTGCTGCGGCGGGAAAACCGCGTTTGATTGAAAAAAATATGATCAAGGCCAATGCCACCGTCATTGATGTCGGCATTAACCGCGACCTGGATGGCAAGCTGATTGGCGACGTCAATTTTGAAGAAGTGGAACCGGGCGCAAAATTCATTACACCTGTGCCCGGTGGTGTTGGCCCCATGACCATTGCCATGTTGCTTAAAAATACGGTGGACGCCGCCAAGCGCAAGCTGCCAGAATTTCTTTAAATGTTGGTTGTGCTTATGGCTGGCGGGTCAGGCACCCGTTTCTGGCCGCTATCGACGCCCGCGCGCCCTAAACAGTTGCTAAACCTGACCGGCGATGGATCCCTTTTGCAACTGACGTATCAGCGCATCAAAGACCTGGTGCCCTCCGAAAACATTTATGTTTTTACCGGCGAAGGCATCCAGTCAGCCGTTGGCCGTGAAATTCCAGAATTATCCGAAAATCAAATTGTAGCTGAACCCGCCGCACGCAATACAGCGCCCTGCATCGCTGCGGCAGCCTTGTGGCTGCGGCGCAAACATCCCGACGAAACCATGGTGGTCTTGCCTGCCGATCACTTGATAACGGACATCGCCAAATTTCACCGCTGTCTTAAAGAGGCCGATGCCCTGGCGCGGGTTTCAAAGGGCCTCGTCACGCTGGGCATTAAACCCACCCGCGCCGAGACCGGATTTGGTTACATCGAAGCTGATCCCGAGCGCACTGCTGGCCGGGGCTTTGCCGTTAAAGGTTTTCATGAAAAACCCGATAGCGCTACCGCCAAACGTTATCTTGCCCGCAAGCATTTTTTTTGGAACAGTGGCATTTTTGTCTGGAAAGTATCCAGTATCCTTGAAAGCCTGTACATGCACTTGCCGGAACTCATGAAAATCTTAAAACCGCTCGAAAGCGCTGACAAACCCGAAATCTGGTGGAAAACTTTTAAAGAACTTTTCCCTAAAACGCCCTCTGTTTCTGTGGATTATGGCGTGCTTGAAAAAGCCGCAAACGTGTATGTGGTTCCAGCCACGTTTGACTGGAACGATATCGGCAGCTGGCCCGCGTTGGAAAGTATTCGCAGCAGGGACGCACACGGAAACATTGTGCAGGGATCAGTCCGTCAGATCGAAACCAAAGACTGCATGATCATCAACGAAAGCAGCGTGCCATTGGCCACCATCGGCGTCAAAGATTTAATCATCGTGTCCACCAAAGACGGTGTGCTGGTCTGTCATAAAGACAAGGCACAGGAAATCAGACAAATTAAGTTTTAGCCGGGGTTAAAAATTTCTTACCGGCTCTTTTAACATTTCATCCAGCCGGTCGCGCAGTGTCGGAAACTCCACAAGCAGGCGCCGCACCGTATTGTCGATGCTTTCTAGACTGACAAAATGCCGCATCCGCCCAAAACCAATTTCTGACTCAAGCGTACTTTGAATCAGGCCAATGCTTTCACGCGTAAACCTTAAAGGTAAAAGGCCTGTTTGCATGTGTGCATCTATGTTAGCTGGCGCCATGGCATCTAACAAAACCTGGGTATATTTTAAAAAAGTTTGACCACAAGACCGCAGCAAAGGATCCCCCGTCGGCAAGGCTTTTTTAACCGCAAAGCGTGGATCAAGAAAAAATTCAGGGTCAGAACCATACGGAATATTCACAGAAAAAACCAACGCCTCGCCCTGGCCCATGACCAGCGCCAGACGAAATTGGCGTGTATCCTTGCTTTGCGCCAGCCAAAGCAGCCACGAATGCGTTCCGTCGACATGTAAATACTTAACCGTAAACACAGGCCTTCCGATACCTATCACCTTGATAAACCGCGCGCCCGCAAATTGTATTTCTGGAAGAATGGGGATTACATCTGCTTCGACTCCCGCCACCCGCTTGTACTGCACGGGGTCAATTTAACGTGCCAGGCAATGAAAGTCGCATTTGAAAATCTGGATAATCTAGAAGCCATCTTCTAAAGAGAATCAATGATCCGCTAGACAAACAATATGCCAAAGATATACCCATGCCATCAACGAAATCCAGTACAGACCCCTAAAATAGATGTGCAGCCCCCAGACATTGCTGTCTGACCACATCGGTAGATGGTTTAGCCCGTCGAGATCCCTAAAAAACAAGATGAGCGCCACTGCCACGCTCACCACAGCCAGAGATGCGGTAATCGTTAAAATTTTGATGGGCTGGTCTTCACGACGCACGTATAAATATTCCACATACCGGATGTAGGTCACACAACCATGCACATACACCGCGCCAAAAAATGCCTTTAGAAAAAAAAGTCCAAACCACTGGTAATCTGCCATGGCTGTGCTATCCACTACCACGCTTAAGGTCAGTCGCCAGGCCAACCCAGAGGTGATGGCGACACACAAGACTGAAATTGCCCACTGATTGGCTAAAAAAGGGATCATCCCAGTCTCTTCTTTTGAAATCAGCTTGGACTCCGGAAAAATCTGGGCCGGCAACCAAAACGAAAGCAGGTATCCAGCACCGCTGATCAAAGCAATGTTTAACAGCGCAAAAACCGTGTGCGGTACATTGCTTATTTTTTGAAGAAACCAGGCTGCTTCGGCATACAACACCGCAATTGCCACTGAAATGGCAAAAGCAAATAATCTGTGTCGCACCATAAAGGGTGGCATCCGAAAATAATTTGTATCAGCCTTCATGGCTGGATGTTGCGTTCTTCTGGTTTTTCAAACAGGTTTTCCGGAAACTCACGTCCTTCAACCCAATAAAGAATTTCAACGCGCGTGGAACGGTCGGGTTTGACCAGATCGGTCACCACCAGTTTATCCGGATAACGCTTGCGGTCGAGGCCTTGCCATGACAAGGCCTGCAGGCGGCGTACTGGCACATATTTATCGCCTTGCGTCCATTCCTCCACGGTAATCGTATCGGGCAATTCATCTGGAGTCAGCAAGACGGTAAGCTGCGTTTGTTTGTCGATGGCCACAAGAATAAGTTGCAAGGGCTCGCTGTGTCCCCCCTGCATCACCGTGGCCTGGTAACCCTCGAAACTACCAAACAAATCTGAAAGCCTTAAATCGCTGCCAAAAACCGTCTGATCCCCAAAGGCTCCGCTTTTAACCGGATAATGCCGTACACTTTCAAGCCGCGGCAGTGCCACCCACAAATGCGCAGCATTGCGTACAATGGCCGACCCCTGTACGCGTGGTGGCCGGCTGACCTCAAGACGCAAGCGATTGGCATCCGCCGCAAATATTTCAAAATGGATGTATTCCGATCGATTACCACGCACCACGTTCATAGAAACTTCAGCATAACGTCCGGTAATTGAAAAATTTTGACGCATTTTTTCAAGCAGGTGATCAGCTGTCGGGAGCGATTTGGCAGAGGCCTTGCTCAACAAAAAGACAACGACCATGAGTAAGCTTAAAAAGAAACGGACTGGGCGATCAACGTTTGCCATATGCATTAGCCTTTGAGTGAAATATTAAATTGTTCAAACACCGCAATCAGCGCTGGCAATGTAATCATCGTTGTCGTCAAAGTGGCAAGCAAACCGACCGTAAGCACCAAACCAAAGCTGGCCAGGCCCGGATGCGTCGACATCGCCAAGGCACCAAAGCCGCATACATTTGTTCCCGAGGTAAGCAAAATCCCCCGTCCGCTGCCATGCATGGCCAAGCCCAACTTGCCCCGGCCTTCGATAAGGTAACGGCGGATCATGTGTACACCATTGTCAATGCCGATGCCAAGAATTAAAGGAATCGCCATGATGTTAAGCACATTGTATTCCACGCCACACAAATGCAGTATCCCAAGCATCCACAAGACTCCTACAATAAGTGGTATAAGCGCCACCAGCGTGGTGGTCAGGTTTTTAAAGTCGAGCCATAGCAAAATCACCATGGTCAAAAACGATGCCAAGGTACACCAGCGCACCTCTTGAGTGGCCAGGTTAACCGACTGCGAAAATAACACCACGGTTCCGGTCACCCGGGAACTGACCTCCTGAACCGCTTTTAAAAATTTGGTCTGAAAGGGCTCCTGCCATACATCCTCTTTGGGTAAGATACCTAAAAGAAATTTTCCGTCCTTGCCAATATAACGCTGCTGGATCGCGTAAGGCAGGTTTTCAGGAGTCACCGGCTGTGTATCCGTCACACGCCAAAGAAACGCACGAGCACTTTTTTCAAAAACATCTTGAAAAGCATCGATTCCACGTGGTGAACCCAGTGTATTGACCTTGGCCTGAAGCGTGGTGACCACCCCATCGGCAAGCTGCTGGGCACGATCACTGGCTTCATATTCACCTTGTAGATAGGCCATAGAAGCCAGCTCAAGCAACCGTTTTTTTAAGTCTCCAAAGGCCTCCGAAAGTTGTCTGCGGTTCTCAAGATAATAACTTTGATGTTCCTGGCTTGATGCTTGCAATGTCAACCGATATCCCGAAATTTTTTTCAAGCGGGTTTCCTGGTCTGCCACCGTAGGAAGATACCGAACCACGCTGTCAACCATGGCCACTTCGGGCAATTGCTCAAACTGGTGCGTGTAGTAACGCAGTTGCTGCAAGGTGCTAAGACTTAACAGGGCACCGTCTGGCGACAGGCCAAAATCGCCAATGACTTGGTTCAGCACCTTAACACTGGGCATGTTTTCAGGCTGAATGGCTGTGCGGCTACGGTTAAAGGTGATGTGCCTGGCCTCGTACGAAAATAAAATCGTCAGCGCCAGCATCACGCCGACCACAGCCCAACGGTAACGCACAAGTTTATCTCCCAACGTTTGTAAAAACTGAAACGACACCGCAGGCGGGCGGCGCTGGTTCAAATGGCGGTATTTCGGAATCTTTCCATGCAGCGAACTTTCCCACATCAGCAACGCCGGCAAAACGCACATCACGCAACTCATGCAAATGATGATGCCAATACCAGTGGTAAAACCCAATTCAGACAAGCCACGGAAATCTGCCAGCATCAAGGTAAAAAAAGCCAGGCTGTTGGTCAGGCAGCCGGTAATGATGCCTTGGCCAGAGGTGACAAAGGCTTCTTTGATTTTTTCGGACATTTTGACGCCTTCTTTTTCGGGGTCAGTGACGTGCGACAGAATGTGAATGGAATAGTCACCCCCGAGACCCAGCAAAATGATGCCAAAGACCGATGTAATGAGATTAAGATATCCCACGCTATAGCGGACCACTGCCAGCGTAACCAAAATGCTCATGATCACCGGCAGATTGGCAATCAACGGCGCCAGCAGCATGCGAAAAGCCAACACAAAGATAAGCAGAATGAGTACCAGGGAACGCACAGAGTTCGTTTTTAAATCGCCGCGTATCGTTTGCAGTTCTTCATAGGAAACCATGTAAACACCGGTCAGGCCTACTTGCACCTGCGGATACGGTTGCAATGCGTTTTGTATCAGACCCTTAATCTGCCGGGCATTTTTATGATCGGGGCTTTGCGGGCGCACAAACAGAATAAGGCGATTATGTGGCGCATTAAAGTAGTATGTCTCCCCGTAAAAGGTATGCTCCATCCACTGGGTCAGTTCTTCCTGTGAACTGGGATTTCCATCCAAGCTGCGCTCAAAATACCCGAGCCAGGCCTCAAGCCAGGCCATCCCCCGCTGGGCTATTCGGCCCTTGGCGGCATCATCGGACTGTGACTCGTCTTTCAGGCCTTGTTCGATCAGTCCACTGGTTCTTTGAAGTACTCCGGTCAGGTTAAGATTCTTAAAAAGTTGCATCCACGTATCCATGTCCTGCTCATCTTGCAGCAGCAGTCCATGTTTTTCTAAAAACTCGCGATCCACCCGGTAGTCAACCGAACGGATTAAGGTACGATTTTGTATCAGCGCTCCTGCCAGGCTTTCGGCCGCCTGTTTTAGCGTTTCCGGAGACCCTTCCAGAACCACCAGGATATCGGAGTCGGACGCAAAATTTTCAATAATAGCGTTAAATTCTTTGACCGATGCCAGAGATTCGGGCAACATGTCCACCCATTGGGTGCGTATCTGCAAGCCTGCACCAATAAAGGCGCAAATAATGGATATCACTGCCGCAATAAACAAGACTGCCTGGTAATTTTCGGTTGAAAATTCGGCCAACCATTTTAAAAAACGAATTCGCATGGCAATCGCGTCTAAAATTTACCACATTTTTAGGGTTTGATCGCTGGTAAATCCGGGAATATATAGGGTATCGTATCCTACTCAAGGATAAGTTTACTTTGACATACACGTTCGATAAAATTTAATAGAGGATAAAAAATGTTTTCGCGTTTTACCGAAAAAGCCATACAAACCATCATGATTGCCCAGGAAGAGGCTAAACGTTTCCGGCATGGCTATGTGGGCACAGAACACATCTTGCTCGGAATTCTTAGCATCCCCGAGAATGCGGCCATTAAAGCCTTGAAAGAAATGGGTTACTCCGAACAGCAACTGCGGAATTTGATTGAAGAAAAAATGGAGTATGGCCATACCGGAGCCGACCTTGGAAATATTCCGTTTACCCAGCAAGCCAAGCAAATCCTCAATTACGCCTGGGAAGAAGCCCGGCAACTTGGGCACAATTACGTCAACGTCGAGCACCTCTTTTTAGCCTTGTTTCGCGACCACAGCGGCATCGCCGCCAAAGTCTTTAATGAACTTGGAATTTCACTCATCAAAACGAAAGAGATTCTGTTTAAATTGCTGGGCGAAAAAGTTGCCCCGCAACCCAAAACATCGGCTTCGCCGTCTGTCCCTACGCCCACGTTGGATGTGTATGGGCGTGACCTCACCTGGCTCGCGTCCGAAAACAAACTGGATCCCGTGGTCGGACGCGTTAAAGAAATTGAACGCATCTGTCAGATTCTGTCGCGCCGCACCAAAAACAACCCCGTGCTCACCGGAGAAGCTGGTGTTGGAAAAACAGCCATCGTCGAAGGCCTGGCGCAGATCATCAACAAGGGCCAGGTGCCCGAAAGTCTGCAAGGCAAGCGTGTCTTTACCCTGGATCTTGGACTGCTGGTGGCGGGCACCAAGTACCGCGGCGAGTTTGAAGACCGGGTTAAAAAAATTGTTGAAGAAGTTAAAAAAGCACGCAACATTATTTTGTTTATTGATGAGCTTCACACCATTATCGGCACCGGCGGATCAGAGGGTTCGCTTGATGCCGCCAACATGTTTAAACCTGCCTTGGCGCGTGGCGAACTGCAGTGCATCGGGGCCACTACCCTGGACGAATACCGCAAACATATCGAAGGCGATGCCGCTTTAGAACGCCGTTTTCAGTCGGTGCTGATCGAAGAGCCTTCGATTGAAGAAACCATCGAAATTTTAGGCGGCATCCGCAGCCGGTACGAAGAATATCACCGCGTCGAAATTACCGACCAGGCGCTTGACGACGCCTCGCGGCTTTCGCAACGGTATATCACCGAGCGCCATTTGCCAGACAAGGCGGTCGACCTCATCGACGAAGCCGCCAGCAAGATCATGCTTAAGGCCTCACGTCTGCCCCAGGCTCTGGCTAAACTTCAGGTAGAGTACGTGCAGGCGCGCATTGAATACTTGAGTTGTCAGCGTAAAATCAAACAGGCTCAAAAAACCATCAATGAACTGGTGCAAATTATCGAAACCGTGGTTTCCGAAAAAACCGAGGCCCCCAAAGCGGAACAGGTGGCTTTTCTTGAAGAAAAGCTAAAACTTTCCAAAGGCCTTTATGACGAGGAGCTTAAAAAACAAGACGCGCAAGTGCGGGAGCTTCCGACCAATGTGCTTGAACGTCAGGTCGATTCAGATGCCATTGCCGATGTGGTCAGCCAGTGGACCGGTGTACCGGTGGTGCAGTTGACCGAAGCAGACGAGCAGCGCCTCCTTAAGATGGCAGACGCCGTGCGCGAACGCGTGATCGGCCAGGATGATGCCATTAAGGCTCTGGTACGGGCTGTTAAACGCGCCAAAGTGGGCCTGAAAGATCCGCGTCGCCCTACCGGTTCATTTTTATTTCTGGGGCCTTCGGGGGTTGGCAAATCAGAGCTTGCCAAGACACTGGCAAAGTTCCTCTTTGGTAAAGAAGACGCCCTGGTGCGCATTGATATGTCCGAATATATGGAAAAACATACCGTGTCGCGCCTGATCGGGTCTCCGCCGGGCTACGTCGGTTATGACGAAGGCGGTCAGTTGACCGAACCCGTGCGTCGGCGGCCGTATTCGGTGGTGCTCTTTGACGAACTTGAAAAAGCCTCCCCCGATGTCACCAATGTGTTGCTGCAGATTCTTGAAGATGGACGCCTTACAGACGCCACCGGACGCCAGGTTAACTTTAAAAACACCCTCGTGATCATGACCAGCAACGTGGGTGCCAAGCTGATTGAGAAATCAACCCGTTTTGGTTTTGTCAGCGCGGATAATATAGAAGATGCCAGCTACGAAAGCATGAAAACCAAATTGCAAGAGGAATTGCGCAAAGAGTTCCGGCCCGAATTTTTAAACCGTATTGATGACATTGTGGTCTTCCGTGCCTTAAACAAGGTTGATATCAAGCAAATTGTAGACATCATGCTGCTAGACTTGAATACGCGCTTGGCCGAACGCAAAATGTCCGTACACCTTGATGACAGCGCCAAGGAATATCTGGTACTTAAAGGCTACGACGAAAAACACGGGGCCCGCCCCCTGCGCCGTGCCATCCAGCAATACATCGAAGACGCCCTGGCCGACCTGATCCTGACACACCAGATCAGCGAAGATGGCGATGTATTTGTCACCCATAAAAACGAAGCCGATGCCACGTTAACCTTTGCAAACAAAGCCTTTAAGAACAATTCCAAAAAATCTAAAGAAAAAGAGCGCGAAAAAGAGCTGGTAGAGACCCTGTAGACCGGCTACCATACCCCCACAAGGTATGGTAAAAACCAAAGTCACCTTTCTTTGCAACCAATGCGGATCCGAACAGCCGCGCTGGCTGGGACGTTGCCCAGACTGCAGCAGTTGGAACAGCCTCGAAGAGTTTGTCGAACGCAGCGCACCCTCTGGCCGCTCGGTAAACGCGGGTGGACCTTTGCCCGTGGTGCTGCTCGATACGGTCGCATCCGAACTCTTTCGGCGCCATGCCACCGGCATCCAGGAACTTGACCGCGTGCTGGGCGGGGGTCTGATCGAAGGGGCTGCCATCTTGCTGGCAGGCGAACCGGGAATTGGTAAATCCACGCTGGCCCTGCAGATTCTGGCGGCACGCAATCCGGCCAAAGCCCTGTATGTCTGCGGTGAGGAATCGCTGACACAGGTCAAGGAACGCGCGCAGCGCCTGGGGGTGACGATGCTGCCCTATGTCACACAGGAAACCGAAGTATCACAGATCAGCGCCTACATCAGCCGTGAAAAACCCGATATCGTGGTGGTGGATTCTGTGCAGACCCTGCAGCATCCCGAAGTAGCCTCGGCCTGCGGCACCGTCACGCAGGTGCGTGAAAGCGCTGCCTTGTTGATTCAAACCGTAAAAACCCAGAGCCCACAAAGCACGCTGATCCTGATCGGCCATGTGACCAAAGACGGGTCGATTGCGGGACCACGGGTGCTTGAGCACATGGTGGATACGGTGCTGTTTTTTGAGGGCGAACGCGTACAGGCCTTGCGCATGCTGCGCAGTTATAAAAACCGTTTCGGTCCTAGCCATGAACTGGGGCTTTTTGAAATGACCCGTACTGGCCTTAAACCCATCAGCGACATTACCCTATTTTTAGACCATCCTGCCATTGCGGACGTGCCTGGTTCGGCCTGGACCATTGCGCTTGAAGGTTCACGGCCACTGGCAATCGAAATTCAAGCCCTGACTGCGGCAAGCACCTTGCACCTTCCACGGCGGGTCGTAAACGGCCTCGACGGCAATCGCGTGGACATGATTCTGGCGATTCTTGAACGTCACACCGGCCTGCGGTTTAGCCAGCGTGACGTATACCTCAATGTCGTCGGGGGCTTTAAGCTTACCGATACAGCCTCTGATCTGGCCGTAGCCCTGGCACTGGCCAGCAGCGCCCTGAATCAAGCCCTGCCACCACGCAGTTTTTGTTACGGCGAACTGGGCCTGGCAGGCGAAATCCGCAAGGCTCCACAACTTGAACTGCGCCGCAGCGAAGTCGACAAATATGCCGGCCAGTTTATTGCCGCGCCTTTGCTGCTTAAAAACCTTTTGCACAAGCAGTTTGGACTTTACGAGGAAGCCTGATCTTTCTTTTGGATAAGCTCAACTTGAACGCGACCATTGTGGGCCTCAATACCAAACACCCGTAACGCATCGGCTCTGTCTGGAGGCGAATATTGCCCCCGTAATGTCGCCATCAGACGACGCAGTTCACCGGGTTGATCAGGCAAGGCCTTGTTGACCTTAAAGCCTTCCCGCATATCGGAGCGCAGATACCAGGCGTCTGCGTCCAGTGAATTTTGTTGACTGTAACGGGCCACAAACTGGGCAATCGATTTTTTAAGATCAATGCCCACGTCTTCAGACAAATGCGAAATATCCGCCTTAAATGTTAGGGGCCAGGATTTTTTTTGTTTTTCAAACGCAAATTCCAGCGTTTCAATATTGAGATGCAACTGGGCCAAATAATCTAAAAGTCCAAACACCATGTCTGGGTCAACCTGGGCTGCTTCAATGACAAGCTGCTGATCTTTAAGTTCAACACGCGGACGATGCAAGGCAATCGACTCAATCGCCTGCAGGATCTCACCGTGCAACGTACTGCTGCGCTCGTCGGTGTGATCCTCGACGAATACCAAAAATCCAAACCCCAAAAGGAACTCAAAAAAATTCCGAAAGCCCAGACGGTAGACCCAACCCTCAAAATATTTTTCAAGGTCTTCAATGGCCACATTCCATCCACGATCAACCAGGTAAGCATGCAAATGCTGCTCAAGTCTGGTTAACACCGGACACGTGGTTTTATCCACGCGTCCATAAAGTATGCTGCGTAATTCTTCGAGCACGTCTACGCCAAACCACTCCGGATTTTTAGCCATCAGATGCTCGAGCACAAGCAGCTTGCTCGTGCCACGTATCCAGGCCTGAACTTGTGACGGCTGCACCTGGATGCGCGCTTTGGATGCAGTCTGTGCAACATGAAAACCGATAAAAGAGCCCTCATCCACAGGCAAAGCTGAATAATCCGATACAGACGCACCTTGCGCCTGCCACTGCAAATAAATTCCGGAAGCATCTACTTTTAGCGGAGCCTGTTCCGCATTTCTCATTCCGCCTTCCGAATTTGTCTGCGCCTGATAATGCATCAGCACGTCGATCCACTGGCTGCGTACCGGTAAATTTAAAAAGTCCAGCGTGCCATCCGGAAGCCTAATCTGCACATCCATAGTTTGCCGCACCTGTGTTAAAAACCAACGTCCAAAAGATTCGGGTGAAGGAAACTCGTCTATCGATATGCCTGTGTCTACTGCATCACGTCCCATGACGGTGTAATTGATATGGGCTGCCGTTCCATAAAAATTATTCTGGTAATCAGAATTGGATACCAGTTGAATTTCGGTAGGCGCCACTTCGATTCGCCAAAATTTTTCAAGCACAGTAACACATTTTTGAAATTTTCCCGCCTGCAAAAGTTCTGAAAGATGCGCAGCCTCAAACAAACGGCGCAAGCCCTGTACCTTAATCAGCAACGCATTGTGCGCTTTCATGGTTGCGCGGTAATTGCGCCAGTCATGATCTGAAACCAAAAATCCATCTGCCATGGCCCGAACTTCGACGGCTTCGACATACACCCTGCGTTCCAGCCAATGCTGGCCATCCTTGAGATGGTCCGCCATTGCATCAAGCGCTTTTAGAAAATCTGTGTACGTCTCTGATCGTTCTGCCGGGAGACATTTGATATGGATGGCCCGGTAACCGTTATGCTTATTCAACTCGGGACCGTGGCGGATATAGTCTGCCGTGTTGAGTACAAAATATTCCTGGCGCAGTGCCGCAGAGACCGCGCGAATCTGTCGGCGGTTTTGCGTAATGACCTGAAAACCCACCAGGTCTTTAATCAGATACAAATAATCCCAGTAGGCCTTGGGATCACCCCCTACAGAAATGTGTTCCTTATTGCATAGCTCACGCAGTTTCACCCAGCTGCGGTGCGCCGATTTAATGCGACCCGATAAATGCAAATCTGTCAGGCCTTTGTGACGCAACATGCGCTTTACCCGATCCTGTTGACGCCTAAGTTTATCCTCAAAATTTTTCCAGGGCTCTTGCAGATTAAGCCATAAATCACGGCCTGCTCCCGGCACCTCAATGCCGGCAACATGGGCCAACACTGCCCGACGATGATGTAAAAAAAGCTCTGGCTCAACAAAGCAAAAAGCAATTTGCTCAAGATGGTAGCCAATATCCAACCCTAGGTAACGCATGAGTTCTGGCAATACCGTAAACGCCTTTAAATGCTCGGTGTGCGCCTTGAAATCATGCCGATTATAGTTTTCAAGATAGGTTGCATAAGCTTTGACCGAGGTTTGCTCTTCGATTTCCACATAAACTTCTAAGGCCAAAAGCCGGGAAGCCCGGCGCGCCAAATCAAGTTCGTCTGGCAAAACATGCTGGGTTCCAAGCAAAGAGAGCTCTGCCAGAATAAACCGTTGCAGGCGCCGGGCCCAAAAAGAAATTTCGTTTTTTTGATGTGGGTCGCCGATAAATATCTGGTGACGGTAAAATTGCATGGCTTTGTCGGCAGCGGCAATCATGCACCCCATTTTTTGAAGCGTGGCTTCGTCGATCTGTGCCAAATCCCCCCTGGGCGTGTTCGTCTGCAAAGCAACCATCGCGTCTTGCAAGGAACCACGCTTAAGCGATCCTAATGAAATCAGGCTGGCCACCAACATATACGGCGTGTGGCCTACCCGCAGTTCATATTTGAGTTTCTTATAGGCCCGTTCCCAGTCCATGGCCAAGACGCCTTGCGCCTCGGCCTGTTTAAGTTGCGTCACAACCTGCATGACCAGGTCCGTTGTTTCTTTGCCATATTTAAAACGGATCCAACTCTTGACCGATAAGGGCAGTTCGCAGCGCTCGGAAATTGTCCTAAAGATTTGCATCCTTTGCTATTATTTCGAATGGCCCGCCAAGCGGTTGCAGTGCATGACAAAAATATCTAATAAGATAAATAAGTTGGTTGAAAAAATCACCCGCCATGAAGAAAACTGGACGGCCGTACTTGATTTTCGAGATATTTCTGACCCCTCTGCCGTAGACGCCCTAAGCCAGTATGTAAATCACCCTCACTGGCTGGTGCGCTGGTGCGTGGCGGATACCTTGGGAAACATCACAGAACCCCGAGTACCTGGGCTTTTAACCACGCTTATTTTTGACACCGATCAGCATGTGCGCAAAAACGCCATCAAGGCCATGGCCCGGCAGCCCGACCTGTGCCTGCCCTATGTCTTTGCGCGCGTTAAAGACTGCTTGCCTGGCGAACGGGTCACTTACCTTGACATCATTACCCGCATGAGGAGCAAGGCCATTGGCTTTTTAAGTGACGCCCTTAAACAACCCGATTGGATGCTCTCTAACAAGGCGGCAGAACTGCTTTGGAAAATTGGCGGTTCGCAGGCCGTGGCTTGCTTGTGTACGGGGCTTGAGTATCCCAATGTGCGTAAAACCTGTGTGGTGGCCCTGGGCACATTAAAAGATCCGTCCGCCCTGCCTTTTTTAACACCCTTATGTCAGAACACCGGATTAAAAACCATTTGTCACTGGGCCATTTCGCAAATTAATAAAAAATGATAGTATGAATTGTCGTTTTTCATTTTTTGTTTTCCAAACACTTAGACACACCTCTTTGAACACGGTAGACTAAAAAAAATGTCCAATGAAGGCATCGCCCGGTTCTTTAACCGGAGCATCCTTGTGCTTCAGATGCTTTTTATTGTTGGCATCCCACTGGTCTTTAGCACCCTGACGCGCTCGGCCTTTGAAGTTAATAAAATTACCTGGCTAAAAATAAACCTGATTCTCATCCTGGGACTGTGGGGCACCAAATACCTGTTGCTTCGGGGTCAAAAATCGGTTTCTGAAGTGGCCCAGGCTTCAAAAAACAAGGGGAAAAAATCTGCCTCCGTTAAAATGGCTGCGCCCGAGCCTGTATCAATCGAAGCACCCCTGCCAAAAAAATGGTTCCATTTAAAAGCCCTCGACTGGCTAATCCTGGCCTGGTTGGCGGTGGACTCTGTGAGCACCTTTTTTTCGGTAAACCGTACTTCAGCCATTATGGGTGCGTACGACCGTTGGGACGGCTGGATTCATGTGATCTTTATTACCCTTTTAGTGATCATCTTTACCCACACGATCATCAGCCAGCGCCATTTGTTTTTACTTCTGGGTACCATGGCAATGGCTGCCTTTTTAGTATCGCTTTACGGTTTCTCGCAGAGTTTGGGATATGACTTTATCACCTGGTCAGGCGATGCCTCGCAACGTGTGTTTGCTTCGATTAACAACCCGGTGCACTACTGCCCCTATGTGGCCATGATGGTGCCCATTGTGCTTGGGCTTTTAAATGCCTTTGCCCAACAAAAAGGAACAAACTGGAAAAACGTGGGTATCGAAATCGCTGTGTTCATCGTGATGTTGGCACTATGTTGGGCTTTTTTAGTAAGTTACGAATTTTCGGCTCCGGCGGTTTTCATGGCCCTGCTGATGGCGCTGGGTATCGGAATTTTAGGCTGGTATCTTGGGTGGCAAGGCACACTCTTTGCCATTGCCACTTTGGTGTACCATACCCAGGTTTTAAGTTACAGCCGTGCCGCCTGGCAGGGATTTTTTGCGGCCATGGTGTTCTTTTTTATTTTTTCGTTTAAAAACTTTGTGGACGCCAACAAACCCAAGCTCTTTTTTATGGACGTGATGATGACCATAGTGACCACTGGTGTATTTTTTATGTTTTATCTGTTCAAGGTTTATAAAATAAGCTGGCTGTATGGGGGACCGCTGCTGGGGTGGATTGCAATCTACATCGTATTTTTGATTTTCTGCTTGCGTGATTATAAGGAGATTGGACTAAGGCTTTTGATCATTTTTGCGCTAACCCAGCTTCAGAACGTGGCGCTGGGTTTTGGACAATTAACACTTTACCTTTTGGCGGGGGTCGGTTTGTTTGGTCTTAGCTGGAAGCGTTATTCAAAGCATCATCCTAATGTGTGGGCCTGGTTGCTGATCAGTTTTATCATGTTGGCGGCCATCTCCGCACGGCCCGCCCTGCCTAAGATGTGGGCCGATCTCACCGGAGGCCGGGTACATGCCACGCTTTCAGAGTCGGCCGAAAACGTGCAGTCCAAAGTTGCCAGCATCAGTCAAATTGCCATTACCGGCTCGGCCCGCACCAGCATGTGGAAGTCGGGACTAAACGCATGGCACGACAACTGGCATCAATTATTGATCGGCACCGGTCCTGGAACGGTGAAATATATCTTTCCCAAATATCGCTTAAAAGATTATGGAATACTCGAAGGCCACCACGGAGCCACACCCGATAAGTTTCATAACGACTACCTAAACAAACTGGTCACCATTGGCTTGATTGGATTTTTACTTTTTTATGGCGGATTTGTTCCGTACATTATTTATTGCATCGTTAAAACCATTCACCAGACACAAGATCAGCCTTTTATGTTTATTATGGCCGGTCTTTTAGGGGCCGTTTTTACCTACCAGGGACAGGTCTTTTTTAACTTTGGTGTGGTCGCCACCTATTCCCTTTTTTTTATGGTATGTGGTATCGGTGTGGCCATTTGCATGCAGCCCAGAACCCTTGTTGAGGGCGTGCCGGCGGAACACTGGTCAGGACACTTTAATTTACAGGATGTGCCCACCTGGCAATTATTTTGCATCCCTCTGTTGTGGTTGGCCACCCTTGCTGGCTTGTTTCAAAGTACGCATCTGTGGAAGGCAGAATACAACTACCTGCTGGCCTACAATGCACACCAAAAAGCCATGGACAGTAAACAAGAATTGCATTTTAAGAATGCCGCAATGTATGCCCAACGATCAGTGGATTACGCCCCGCTCGAGACCCAATTCCGCGACGAACTTGGAAAGATCTACCACGACTGGCATGCCTACGCTGGCGATAACAACGAAAAAAAGAGCTTACTGCTGAAGAGCAGGGATACCTTTGAAGAGTGTCTGCATCTACAGCCAGAAAACCCTTGGTATCACATGTATGTGGCCACCGTTTACGCCTTGATGGGCAGTTTAACGACGGATCTGGACGAGCAGAAACAGTATTCCAACCTGGCCGAAAAACACTTTGAAGAGGGTGCCGCAGACGATCCTAACAATCCTATTTTTTTAAACAAGGCCGGGGATATTAATATGCAGCGTGGCCAGTACCAGGATGCGGTCAACTATTACAGCCGCACGCTCGAAATTGATGACCGCTTTAAAGACATCTGGCTCAAACGTGCCCGGGCTTATGACCAGCTTGGCCAACCCGAAAAAGCTACTGCCGACCGCGAATATGTCATTAACAAGGTCAAAGGTTATATTGTACGTGCCAATCAGGCCATTGGAAAACAAGAATGGCAGGCGGGCATCGATGAGTTATATTACTGCGTACAGTTTGATCCCGAACAAATACACGCGCGTCTAAACATGGCCAAGCTTTATCTTAAAACCAATCAGATGGACGAAGCAAAAGCAGCCTTGCAGGATCTTTTAAGCCATAAGCCTGACCACGCCGAAGCACGTTTTCTGTTAACGCAGCTTGAAAACCGGCAGCATCAGGCAAACCAAAGCTTTGAAATGCCTACCCCCGGTTTGTAATCGCGGTGGGGCAATTCATGAATTGCCCCTACTGGTAAAAACCCAGGCGTTGCGGAGGCCAGATGCGGATCCAACCGGTGCCCATTAAGTTTTTGGCGGGTAAAAATCCCCAAACCCGGCTGTCGGCACTGTTGGGACGGTTATCCCCTAGCACCAAATACTGGCCGCCAGGCACTGTGACCGGCCCAAAGTAACTATGGTCCCTGACCACCTGGTAACCTTGGGGTTGGAGTAGTATTCCGTTAATGTAGACATCCCCATCGCGGATACGCAATTCATCGCCCGGAAGACCAATAAGGCGCTTAATAAAGTTTTTATGCGGGTCTTCAGGATATTTAAAAATCACAATGTCATTGCGCTGGGGCAGACGGAAGCGAAAGGTAAACATCAATCCAATAATACGGTCTTTAGGGTGCAAGGTTGGGATCATTGATCCAGAGGGAATATAAAAAATCTGCAAGATATAAGTGCGGATGACCAAGGCAATCAGCCCAGCCACCACAATGGTTTCTACCCATTCGCGCAGAGCACTTTTTTGAGTTCCCTTGGGTGGAAAAAGAATCGTCCTAAGTTGCGGTATGCGTACGCCGTCCAAAGGAGTCTGCAGTTTAGGAAACGGCTTCTGACGGAACAGCCGCCACCGTCATTTGTGCCTTTTTATCTGCAATACGGGTGGCCTTGCGACCCACACGTTCACGTAGATAATACAAACGCGCCCGACGTACCTTGCCTTGTTTGATCACCTTGATCTGGGTGACACGTGGCGAGGAAAGCGGAAATGCTTTTTCAACGCCAATTTGGGAAACCACCCGACGCACCACGATCGAACGCGAAATACCCTTGCCTTGAAAACGCACCACCACGCCTTCGTAGTTCTGAACGCGCTCCTTGGCACCTTCGATAATTTTATGGCTGACACGGATCTGATCCCCTGGATGCATCTCTGGCCAATCTTTTTTTATTTCGGCTGCTTGTAATGCTTCAATTACTGACATGCTTTACTCCTTTAAAGCCAGCAAGGCTTCTAACAAAACTGCCTGTTCAGACAAACTTAAAACTGCCTGACCCAAAAGCTCCGGTCGTCTGCGCCAAGTCATACTGGCAGCTTGCATCATGCGCCACCGCCTTATCTTGGCATGATCCCCTGATAAGAGCACCGGAGGGACTTCTATATTACTAAAACTAGCGGGACGTGTGTAGTGGGGGTAGTCCAGAAGGGCTTTTTCGTAACTTTCTTCGAGAATTGACTGTTCGTTTCCGACCGCGCCCGGTAGACGGCGCGCCACGGCATCCGCCAGCATAAGGGCTGGAAATTCTCCGCCACTCACCAGGGTTTCACCGATGCGATAGCTTTCCAGAGGCATTATTTGGCCAAGACGCTCATCCACCCCCTCGTAACGCCCGCAAATTAACACCAAATGAGGCTTTTTAGCCAGCCGTTTGACCGCCCCCGTGTTGAGCTCTTTTCCAACGGGACTTAGCAAGATTAAGGTGGAATTCTTTTTTTTGACGCTTTCAATGGCCTTCACCAGTGGTTCAGGCATCAGCACCATCCCCGGACCGCCCCCATAGGCCAGATCATCAACCTGGCGATGTTTATCCGTGGCAAAGTCGCGGGGGTTGATAAACCCAAAATGTACTAGTTTTTTTTTTGACGCCCGGCTGGGAATGCTGTGCGAAAGCGCTTGTTTTAAAAGCTCCGGAAATAAACTGATGAAATCAATTTTCAACTTTGGGTCGTTTGATTAGACTGCTAAGGTTTCTTTTTTGGGCGCAGCACCTGACGGCGTAATCAGGGCCTGCGGCGCCTCGATGTTGCGGATATCCATAATATCGCCATCTTTAATAATGATTTCAAGTGCTCCCAGCGCCTTGTATAAATTTTCACCCTTTTTAACATCGACAAAACCTTCGACGGTGCCTTGAATGAACTCGCTTCCGAGGGTCAAATTTTTGGCGTCTTCGATGCGTTTTTTCAAGTCCTCTATGGCTGACCGGGATTGCTGACGCTCAAGCTCAAGCTGTTGCTTTATATTTTGCATTTGTTCCTTGGCGCCTTGATCGTTTAAGGCTTTAAGCAGGTTTTTACCTTGATCGACCACTGCATGAAGCTTGGTCTCAAGATTGCGGATGGCACTGTTAAGCTCGTGTACCAAATAACGCCTAAAATCTTCGGTGACAATCGCTTTGATGGTAACGGTTCTTTTAAGAGTGACTTTATCTTGCATAGGGATCACCGTCTTTTCTAAAAGGTGCTGCGCTGGCCGACCGGCTGCTTTTCACCTTCTGGATTTTTGGAAAGAATTTCTATGGTTATTTTTTTATTGGATTTTGCCGCCGAAGCCTTAACAATGGTTCGGATGGCATTGGCAATGCGTCCCTCGCGTCCAATGACTTTGCCGATATCATCCTGTGCTACAAATATTTCTAGCACGATAATGCTTTCACCCAGGGTTTCGATCACCATGACTTCTTCGGGGACATCCACCAAAGCAGAGACAATATATTCAACGAGCTCTTTCATTACGCCGCCTCCTGATAAAACCTCATTAATCCTAACGCCAAACTATGCGGGCGTCTCTTTGGCTTTTTCGGATTGTGCTTTTTGAGAAGCTTCGGTTTTATCTCCGGCCTCGACCATAGACTGCGCTTGGGTACGCTTTTCGGCCTTGGTGAGCTTGTCTGGCTTGCGTCTTTTTTCGCGGGATTTAGGACCCACAATTTTTGACTTGCCAAGAATACCTTGCGCTTCGAGCAAAGACTGCGCACCTTCGGCCACTTCGGCACCGATGCCAACCCAATATTTAACCCGTTCGGTATTTAACAGCGCTTGCTTGGGCGTGCTAATGGGGTTATACCAACCCAGATCCTCGACCAAATCTCCGTCACGCCTATTTTTAGAGTGAATAACCACCAGATGATAAAAAGGTTTACTCCGGGTGCCTTTACGGCTTAATCTAATTTTGACTGCCACACATAACTCCTGTACCTATAGTATTTTTTTGTAAAAGGGGACTTAATATTAGCATGCCTGCAGGTCATTTCGTAACATAGTTGTTTTACACGATTTTATCTAAAAAATATTGGGAGGCGATGGCTTTGCGAAAGGCCTGTTGCGCCTCTGGCGAGCTGTCGATAGGCCAATGCGATTCTTTATCCTGGTCAAACCAGGTCACCGCCCGTATCCGTGGAAACTGTTTTTCAATATCCTGATAGGCTTCTACAATCCAAAGAGCCTTATCACCACCTTTTTCTCCGCTGGAAAACTCGCCAATCATAAATGGAGCCTGGCTGTTTAAACGTTCGCAACGCTGGTAGATGTCGCTAAAAAGATCTCTGAAACGGGTCCAGGGCTTTTGAAGCGTCCCATCCATGGCAAAGTTATAGCCATCAAAACCAATCCAGTCGACATAGTCATCTCCGGGATAATAAGGTTCGTATTCAAAGGGAAACTTATGGCTGGCAAAAGTAGCGGCATCGGGACCCCAAATCCAAACCACGTTGCTCACATCCTGGGCGCGAAAAACATTCACCACATGCCGGTAGGCCTGTACATAGGCAGCGGCACCCCCTTCGGAAATTTGGCCACCCCAGGGATACCAGTCTGAATTCATTTCGTGACCCCATCTTAAGAACAGCGATTGTCCCCAGGATTTGATGTCGTGAGCCCAGCTTTCAAGGTAGCGGTCCCACATCCCAGCCACAATACTTTGGTTTCGATAATACGAGCACTGCTTGTCAAAATTCCACGGCTCCCAGGTAATGTGTGGGATGGCCCCCTGTTGGGAGATCGCTTGGCACCACTGGCGCGGAAAGGGCGTCAGCGCCTGCGGTTCTCCCCAGGCAAGAAATACCATGACAATAGCCAGTTTACGGCCAATTTTTTTTTCATATGCGCTGATATCGGCCGGGCCAATTAAATGTTGTACCTGTGCTGCACTGCGCGGACTGATAAAAGCCGATAAATAACACCCCGGAAAATTCTGCCAGGGCCGTTTGAGCAGCGGGCTGGCCATCAACGATACTGCGCGGTCCAATCCACCCAAGTCTGCGGATTTTGCTTAAAAACAAAAAAACAAGCCAAATTCATCAGTTCGTTATCCAGCAATAAATAATCCCAGGCATACATACGCGCCCGCTCTGACAATCCCAACGCCCGCTTTTTTTCTTGCACCAGCTGCTGGGCAAGGTCGAGCATGTGCAGCGCATCGGTGGCCAGCCATGCGGTGACACCCGAACGCACAATATCGCGCACACCCAGTGTATCCATAGCGATGACCGGAGAACCGGCCCACAAAGCTTCGGTTAAAGATGGGTCAGTGCGCCCGGGCCGAGGCCAGTAGAGCTGGGCGACACTGCGCCGACGCAAGACATTAAGCAGGGCCTCGTTGGCCGGCAAGGCCAGCACATGCACGCTGGGATCCGCCTTGGCACGGTCGCGTAAGGCCGCAAAATGGCGCCGGGCAGCCGGGTTGGTTTCGGCGGCTTCGCCTGCAATCACCAGCGCCACCCGCTCATGCGCCTTGTGCCCCAGGTAATGCCCCAACAGTTCTTCGGCATGGTCGAGCCGATCATAGCGGTCGGCATAAAGAATGTAAGTGAGATCCTTTGGCAGTGCTAGTCCCTGCCAGAGGCGCTGCGCTTCATCGTCTTCTAGCTCGCGGTTTCGGGGTGCAAGCACGTCGACGGCCGGAAGCCACAGATGCTGTGGTGGCAGTTCGGGCGCGGTAAAAGCAGCATTGGGCAGGATCACCGCGTCAAATTTTTTCAGCAGGGCAATGTGGCTTTCGTAAAACACACGCGGCGTCCAGCCAATATAGTCATAAGAAAAGTACGCCCAGCAACCCGCGCCACGTTCGGCCACCACCGGCAGTGCCGGAATGTCGTGCACAAACACGGCGTCCGCGTTCCAAAGATGGCGGCGTAATTGCTTTTTAGCGTAATCCAGACCTTCTTCGTAAGCTTGCTTCAGGCGTTGCGACCACATGAACTGCTCGTTGAGACTTTCCTGCGACAGGACGTCGCAGGCTTGTTCAAAGCCGGCATCGGCCCAGAGGCGATCCCAGGTCACCTCAAAACCGATTTGTTCTCCCAGCGCCATCAGCCGGGTAATCAGTTCCTCGGTGCCTTTGTGTGGCTGCGGACCGGTCAGGTGATGCAGACGCTTGCCCTTGAGTACCTGCTCGAGCATGGGCCGCAACTCGTGCAGGCGCTGCGGGCCTAAAAGATGCGCCAGGTCGGTAAAACTAGCCTTATACATAGGCGCGAATCCGATTTAAGATCTGCTCACGGTAATCGTCGATGGTGTAGAAAAACGGATTGATCAACTGAATTTCGCGACCCAGGTTAGGCAGCTTTAAGGCCCCATCAATCCAGCGTGAAAAATCATTGCTGTGGTCGGGTGCTTTAAGACGCGCTTCAAAGGTATGGTAAAACACGCTTTGCGCTGGAACCCGGCGCAACGTCTGCGCAAATTCTTCGAGCGTGCATGCCGAAAGACCCGTGGAAAGCAGTACGCGGCAGGGCTTGATGACGCGAAAGGCACGGGGCTCGTCTACGCTATCCTCAAAGTGATCTTTGC
This sequence comes from bacterium, assembly GCA_023249225.1. Lineage (GTDB taxonomy): Bacteria > Margulisbacteria > Marinamargulisbacteria > JAHFDA01 > JAHFDA01 > JAHFDA01. The sequence goes on along the minus strand of JAHFDA010000006.1, from coordinate 6,690 downwards.
CTTCGTGGCGGTGCCAGTCATACAGCATGCCGCGCAAACGATCACGGACTTCTTGAACATCAAAGACATGCCGGTTGTCGATCGCCGACAGGCGTTCGGATAAAACTTCAAGACCCCAGGTATCGCGTACCCACACCGAAAAATCATTTCTAAAGCGTGGGCCGTCAAAACGGTAATGCACATAGGCGTAATGCTGGTGATACCACAGCGACTCGTCGGGTGCTGCACCAATAGCCTGTACCAGCTCCTTTAAAGAGCGCGCTTGTAGTCCGGCGGGCTGGCAGTAGACGCGGTAAGTACAAAAGTAAAATGGATCGCTTGCGACGCTGGTCATTTGCCGTATGATCCCATTGTAGTAAGAATGGAAGCCTTAAACCAGCCAGCATCCCGGCTTGCCAGCGGCACTCCGTTGACCTTGATATTGACCGGCCCCACCGCTGTTGGCAAAAGCCGCCTGGCAATAGAACTGGCTGTGAGGGTGGACGGTGAAGTGATTTCGGCTGATTCCATGCAGGTTTACCGTGGCATGGATATTGGTACTGCCAAACCCAGCCCAAAGGAACGCGCCACAGTACCCCATCATGGCCTTGACTTATGTGCTCCAGACAAAGCCTTTCATGTGGGGAGTTTTTTAACGGAAACCCGACAGGCCCTGGCTGCCGTCCGCGCCAGGCACAAGCAGCCCATCGTCTGTGGAGGCACAGGCTTTTATCTGCGGGCGCTCTGTGAAGATTTTAATCCGGTGGCTTTGCCCCCCGATCCGGCCCTGCGTGAAAAGCTTTCTGCCTGGGTTAAAGACCATCCCGGCGAGGCTCGCGAAAAACTTAAACAAGTAGATCCAGAATCACACCGGCGCATTGCGCCCAATGACCTTTATCGCCTGGTGCGCGCGCTGGAGGTGCACACCCAAAGCGGAAAGACGCTGTCACAGCTTGCCAGCAAAAAAACCATGGCCGAAAGCCCCTTTGTGGTGCTGTGCCTGCAAGCCGAAAAATCTTTTTTGCAGGCCTTAATCGAAAAACGCACGGATCAGATGCTTACAGACGGATTGATTGAAGAAGTACGGACGTTGCTGGCCAAAGGCCATGCCCCACAGCTTGCGCCACTGCAATCGATCGGTTACAAGGAAACCATACGTTTTCTTAAGGGAGATTTCGATGCTACCCAGCTACGGGGCCAAATTGTCTTACACACCCGACAACTGGCCAAGCGCCAGTACACCTGGTTCCGTAAATTTGCGCGCGACTGGCCAAATGACCGATTTTATTGGTTAGATACTAACGGAGGGATTGATGCAGATAAAATTCTTCAAATACCAGGGCTGCGGGAACGACTTCATTATTCTTGATGCAACCCAAAAGGATTGGGAGCCTGTTGCCGACATCAAAACCCTTGGCAAAAAAGTATGCCACCGGAATTTTGGCGTGGGGGCTGACGGTTTGCTGCTTATCGAAAAAAGCAAAAAAGCTGACATTAAATTAAAAATCGTCAACAGCGACGGTTCTGTTCCCGAAATGTGTGGCAACGGCATCCGTTGCGTGGCCAAATACATGCATGAATACAAGAAAACCAACAAACCCAGTCTGGAGATCGAGACCGACGCGGGTCTGCGTACTGTGGATATGTTGGTTAAAAATGGCGTGCTCGAAGGTCTGCGGGTCGACATGGGTGAACCGATTGTCATTTCAAGTCTGATCCCGATTATCAGCCCCAGCAGCCAGACCTTTATTCGCAAGGAGTTTCGCGTCGACGACCGGGTTTTTTTCTTTACGGCCATCTCGATGGGAAACCCCCATGCAATCACCTTTATTGATAGTTTGGATTTTAATTTTGAGAAATACGGCGCCATGATGGAATTTAATGAGCTCTTCCCCCAGCGCACCAATGTGGAGTTTGTTAAAGTCCACGCCCCCGACCGGGTGGAAGTCAAAGTGTGGGAACGCGGCGCTGGCCCCACACTGGCCTGCGGCACCGGTGCCTGCGCCGTGGTGGTGGCCGGAAATTTAGAGGGCAAATTGGCGCGTTTTGTGCGGGTCACACTGCCCGGTGGAACTTTGGAGATTGACTGGCGCGAGGACAACCACGTATTTATGACCGGTCCCGCCGAAAAAGTGTTTGAAGGCGAAGTTAATCTGGCAATGCTGTAGAGGCTTGCTTTCGAACCAGGTTACGGGCGGTAACCATGTTTGGCAGATCCTGCTTACGAACGTCTTTTGAACGGATCATCGCAGAAAGCGCGCTTAAGATTTGCATCGATTCTATGGTTGAAAGTGTGCTTTCCGCCGACACCCGATAGCTGCGTACTCCCTCGGGACCAGAGATGGTAAGCCGTAATTCTCCCGGCCTGGTTTTTAAACGATAGCGTTGGCCATCTGCTTGACAGCGTTCACGCATGCGCTGCAGATCACCCCAATTGACAATGGGAGTCAGCTCCTCGTCTTCGAACAACTCATCTTCAAACTCAAGTGCTTCTTCGATCTCCGGTTCTGGAATAACAGACTCCGTCGGCACAGAGTTTACAACTTCTGGAACCACAGGAGTGGGTATGGCCTTGTATCGGACTTCTAGATAAGCCAGAAATTCATCGTAATCAAAGGGGTCAAGGGCTTGCCGGGCTGCGTTTGCAGCAAAATCCAGCTCCTCCTGGGTATCCACAAGACCATTGCCGGCACTGGCATAAGTCCTGAAATTAGGCGAATCCGCCTCGCACAAAAAAACACGGAACTTCATGAGCTGCGGATCGTTAATTGAAATCGGTAAAAAGTCCACCATGCCATTTATCGCTAAACCATGCCCTGGCGCTATGAGTCTTTTCAGAAGCTCGAAATTGTTTTAAATTAGGTAATTGATGAAACCTTCTAAACGTCTGGGTAAAGTTCCGCCCTATTTGTTTGCCGAAATTGACCGCAAAAAATCGGCTGCCATTGCGCGGGGGGTCGACATCATCAACATGGGCATCGGCGACCCCGATTTGCCTACTCCGCCCCATATTGTAGAAGCCCTTAAAAAAGCCGTGGATGACCCAAAAACGCATAACTACCCCAGTTACCAGGGCGAGCTTGATTACCGTAGCGCCGTGGCAGAGTGGTATCAAAAAAGATTTAATGTCACCCTTGACCCGCAAAAAGAAGTTCTGGCGCTGATTGGCTCTAAAGAAGGCATTGCCCATGTCTTTACCGCTTTTGTGGATCCGGGCGACTACGTGCTGGTGCCTGATCCTGGGTATCCCGTTTATCACATGGGCACCATCCTTGCGGGCGGAGAACCGTACAGCGTCCCCGTTTCGGAAAAAACAAATTATTTTCCAGATTTTGGCGTTATTCCTTTGGATGTGGTGAGGCGCTCAAAAATTTTATTTTTAAACTATCCCAACAATCCCACTGGTGCCGTGGTAGGCCTTAAGGAAATGGAAGCGGCCGTTGAGTTTTGCCGCACGCATGATCTTTTGCTGTGTTGGGACGCCGCCTATACCGAAAACGCCTACGATGGTTACAAGGTTCATTCGATTTTAGAAATCAAAGATGCCAAAGATGTGGCCATTGAGTTTCACAGTCTAAGCAAAACTTACAACATGACCGGTTGGCGGGTGGGTATGGCCTGTGGCAGCGCCACCGCTGTACAGGCGCTGGGAACCATTAAGACCAACGTGGATAGCGGCATCTTTAAGGCCATCCAACGCGCCGCCATTGTGGCGCTGACTGCGCCGCAGGACTGCATTGCCCAATCGAACAAAATCTACGTGGAGCGCCGCAATGTTCTTGTGGAAGGCTTGAACTCGCTGGGGTGGAAGTTGACTGCGCCTAAAGCCACTTTCTACATGTGGGCCCCCGTGCCAGAAAATTTTACTTCGGCCTCTTTTTGCGCACATTTACTGGATAGTTGCGGTATTGTGGCCGTACCCGGAAATGGTTACGGCGCGCAGGGCAAGGGTTATTTTAGAATGGCCATTACGCTGCCGGTTGAACGCATCCATGCGGCCATTGGACGTATGCAGGCCAAGGATATTCGGTTCCAGTAACCTTATTGAAATTAATAGATATTATTATCGATATATTACCGTGCAGCACAAAACACTCGCCCTTAGACTTTTTCAAAAAGTAGATCCGGTTAGTCTTTCGTTTTTATCTGCCGATAATCCACTGCGCTCTGTCTTAACGCTTGAGCAGATCTACATTGATTCCAAGACCCTGGGTCAGGCCGCATTAAACCTTGGATACATCATGTCCGCCGTCAAGCAATCTGGCCTCGATCAGCTTGACCCGCATCTGGGTATTTATCACTTGCATGCCTTACTTGAGACATTTATCCATGCGCGTGACGATGAAGGTAGCGCCTTGTTTTTTGAAATGCTCACACACGCAGACCTTGAACTGGACGCGTATGGTTATACGCTCCTGTACCTGTCCATTGCGCACGAGCTGGGTTGGAAACTTAAAATCGTGGTGCTGCCGGAACATATTTACGTGCGCGTTTTAAAATGGGACGGAGCTTATATGAACTTTGACCCGCTGGGTGGTTTTTCATGCGCCGACGAAAATTATGCGGAGTTCTCGCAAGTAGACCTGGACTATATTGAACACAACACCCTGGAGCACTCGGACTTTTTGGCACTGGCTTATTATCGCCGTGGCCTGTGGCACGAGAAATCTGGAAATTTACCAGCCACCCTGTCTGATTTTCGATTTGCCGCGCAATGGAACCCAAACGATTTCAGTGTTTTGCAAAAACTGGGAGAGTGCTACTACCAGAACGGAGACATGCAAAACGCCTACGAAACCCTTTCACAGGCAGCCTTGCAAGCACCCGAACACATGCGTTCTATTTTGGACAACCTGTTGCAAAGCATGCCTGAACCGCAAAGCCCACAAGAATTCGAAAATTTACTACAGGAATTAGCGGCTGAATTTACCGCTCAACCTTCGCCTTAAAAAACTGCGGTAAAAGATAAGCAGTCGGAAAAAAAGCATCAACCCAATTCCGGCTTGCTTGCATATGCGCCTGATAAACCACGTTATCAACGCGGATCAGAAGCATCAGCACACATTCAGCATCGGTTCTATAACCATAGCGGCCTTCAATGTATCCGATGTATGTTTCTGCATCCTCAATCGTTTTTTTAACCTGGGCCATGTAGTACAAAAGCAGCTGATGAATTCGGTATCCCCGGCTTACGCAGTCACGTACCGCAATTTTAAGCAAGGCAGAAAACTGGGCCTTGTCTTGCGGAGACAGGTCATTGAAAGATCCATCTAATAGAGCATTTACATGCGCTTTAAAATAAACACTCTCCCGCTTAATTTGTTCAATATTAAAAACCCGCCGCGTGTAGCTTTGCCGGTCATCCGGATTTTCGGACGTGCCCGGCGCAACAATCATGATCCAGCTGGCTTTGACAGCCTCTGCCGTTAAAAGATCCTGGGCTGAAAAATGCAGGCCCCAGCCATACAGAAAAGTACGTTTTTCTGGAGTATTTCCCCAGGCAGCATTACCGTGTACAGAGGGATGATTATGGACATAAAAATTGACTTCCTCATTGGCACACAAATTTTGAATCACCTTATTTGATCGCTGCTGCAAAACCGACAAGCCATAGACTGCATCGGTGCATGCAATGATTTCCCAATCGGGGCTTAAAGCCAGAACCACCGGCAGCTCTCTTTGAATCAATGTGGCGATCACACGCGAGGCTTTGGAGCGAATTTGTAATGCTTCTGGCAAAATCCGTTGGCCCGCTTTTAGGACTTTCTGAACCAAGACATGCGCACTTACAAAAGGCTGTGCTGTGGCGCGTGATAAAAACTCGTCAAATGCTTCATCAAGCTCTTGTCCGGTAAGCTGTTCAAAAAAATTCCGTTCCTGATTCCATTGAGCTTGATTTTCGACCGTGAGAATCTCCCGGCGCTGATCCGCATTCACCATGACAAAGGCCACCCGTTGCGCGCCAATCTCAAGCTGCCATTGAGACTCCTTTCCGAGCATCTTTGGCATATCCTGTGGCAAATCGTGCCTTGATTTAGCAAGTTTGAGCACCTTGCTTTCGTCTGGCAAAACCAAACGTATCAGACGTCCGCTTTCTTTTTCGGGTTGCTCGACCACCAAACCATACGCGATAAACTCCTGTTTAAATTGCTGCGCTGCCATCATCTGCAAAAGCTGCCACAGGCTGTTTTCGGTTGCACGCGACACTTCTAACTGGCGCGGACCGTGAGTCAGTTGGCGGCATACCGGGATACGGTCTTTTTTTTGAAAATCGAGTTCCAAGCGCAGTGCCACCCGATGCTGGAACATGTAAAAAAGTGAAAGCATGACTTTGTTTTATTTATCGGGTGACGCCAGACACAACCTCTGCAAATGATTTCGAAATTCTATGTTTTGCAATGAATACCAGCTGCTAGAATATTTCTAATACTAGTCTTTTGAGCAGGCCCGCAGCAAAATCGAACGGGCTCGCCCAAAGGGTTAAAGGAGACCGCCATGGTCAAAGATCGCAAGGCCCAACTTGAGGAATTAGAACAAAAGCTGGGCGTAGCATTTAGCGATAAAAAACTACTCGACCAGGCCCTGACCCACAGTTCATATTCGCAGCAGCACCACAAGACAAAAAACTACGAACGCCTGGAGTTTTTTGGGGATGCCGTCCTTAAGCTAGTGATCAGCGAATATCTGTTTCATCAGTTTCCAGACTTTAAC